>DASWRT010000427.1:0-35156 GCA_036403035.1 Allostellaceae bacterium
TTGGCTTGGCTTAAATCGATATCCATGGCGCTGGCCCTCTCTATTCGGTTGCTCGTCCTTCTCTCTGCATTTTTATTGCCCGTGGATGACCTCTAGGCCTTCTTCAATGTGATCGGCACGACGCTTGAGTTGTCGGCCCTACGCGGTCCGCGATACGCCGGACTGCCGATGGTTCCGCTTCACGGATGACGCCGATGTTTGCTCGCTTGCCACGTCGTGGCTTTCTCGCTTGCCGCGTCGTGGCGGGGTTACTCCGCAGCCGCGGCGGCGGCGGCACGCGACGGCTGACCGGTCGCCGTGGCCGTCTCGTTGCGGATCAGCCCGGCGAGCACGCGCCGTACCCCGCGGAAGCTGCGGCGGCCGTGCATCGCGAGTACGTTGTCGAGCAGCAGCACATCGCTGGGGCGCCATGCCACCGGAATCTCGGACCGCTGGTGGACATCCCAAATATGCTCGGCGTCCTCAGCCGACACCTGGGTTCCGTCGCCATGGAACACGCCGTCGACCATCTCCGGATGCTCCGCGAGCAATCTCCGCAGGACGGCGAGCTGCTCGTTCCGTTCGTCGCGCTCCGCCCACCGGATTGTGCCTTCGGGGGCGAAGACGTGCGTCTGGTTGAACCATACCCTTTCGGCGGTTCGAGGATGCGTCTTGCTCGCCGGCAGGATCTCCTGCCAGAGCTGCACCGAATTGTCGGGCAGCCACGAGACCTCCCAGCCTTTCTCGCTGGCGATCCGGCCGACCTCGTCGCGATCGGTCGTCGCGAACACCTCGGTCCATGGCTTCTGGACGCCCGGCTTCAGATGGACGCTCTCAAGCGTCGGCAGAGTGCGGCGCAGCCGGACCCCCTTTGCGTCGAAGCGCGTCCGGACGTCCGGGGAGATGCGGGAGGTGACGACTCTGGCATCGGCAATGGTCGTTTCGCCGCCCTCATCCGGTGCCGTCTCGCAGAAGAACGCCACCCCGTCCGGCGCACTGGCGGTGTAGGACATTTCCTGGTGCATCGGGATCGAGTAGTTGCTCGGCATGTCCGTCGCCGTGAGGATCTGGCCATGTACCGTTTGGCGGGGCGACGTTCCGCCGACGTAATCCAGCAGCCTCGACGCGAGAACATCCAGGACGGCAGCAAAGCGGGGAGCCGAATCAAGAGCGTCGAAGCCGCGCAACAGAAGGGCGCCATGCCGGTCGAGGAGCGTGCCGATTTCGGCCTTGTGCTCGCGCAAGCAGGCGACGATGTCGTCGATGCCCGCATCCCTGCCGCGGACGACCTGCAAGACGAGCGGAAGTTGCCGTCCGTCGATGAATCTCTGCTCTAACTCGATCAATTCACCCTCCCCGTGGGCTCTTATTCCGCACAGAACCTCATCCTTCTTCCTAGGATCGAACTTCCTAGGATCGAATTTGACCAATTGAGATCGTCCAGTCTGATGCGGCCTCTGCCGCATATGACCAGAATGGCTAATATATCGTTCTAAAATTAACCAGAATACCGATTGGTAGCCCCGAACCGCATCATGGCCTTTCGTTGCTGTCACACTTTAAAGTTACACCAGAACGGCTACCGACGGATTATTTTTTACACTCTTTAAGAGCAAGGAGCTACGGTAACCGCCAATTCGAACGAGCAGGAATGCATCGCTGTCGGCTCAAGTGCTGAAAAAAGCTTACCTGACACCCCGATATATAGCAACATAGCTGGTGCAAGCAAGGTAGTGGAGGAAATTATTTTTTATAATATAATTTCGCGCAAACCGCCGCGCACATTCGCCGATTACGTCCTCAACGCCCGATTTATAACATTTTCAGAGCGCGTATATTCAAGTTCATTTGCAAGTCATTTGTTATTTGTCTGTTTTTGCGCGTTTATGGCAGAAGCAGGTCGATCGAAATAAGAAGAATAGAGATGGTGGCGATCGATATGACAGTCGAAACCAGGGTCATCGCTGACGTTTCCCCTGCATACGCATCAAAGCGCTGCGCGACTACGAAACAGGTTGATGCCGGCGGCAATGCGGCAAGGAGAAGCGTGGTGCGCGCCCACACGGGATCCATGGGGAAGAAGGCGACGATCAAAAACCAAGCGACGGCCGGGTGCACGATCAACTTGATCACGGTCAGCACGCTGATCTCTGTGGTGTTTTGTTGTACGGATTGACCGAAAGTGAACAGGCCCATAGCGAAAAGCGAAACCGGGACCGCAGCGGCGCCGACGAGATCGCAGAACCGCTGGATGGCCATCGGCAGCGGAACGTCCGCGAATGCCAGCACCGCTCCGGCGAATACCGCAACCATCAGCGGGTTCTTAAGGAGCGACAGACCAATCTCGCGGACAATGGCAGTGATGGCGGCTGCGGTACCGACGACGGCGCCGCCGCCGTCGTGACGTCGGCTTAGAAGCTTGTAATCAAGCTCGATAAGCATGACCGTCACGCTGATTGTGACAACGACGATCGCCGTGGAGAGGATTGCTTGCAGCGCGGCCTCCTTGCCGAACGCCGCTACCGCCAGCGGTACGCCCATGAACGCGGTGCTCGCGCATGTTCCGTCCATGCAGCGAACTGCCGTTCTGGCTAGCCGGTCACGGAAAAGCAAAGCACTGACGACGGCGGTTATCACAAAGGTGATCGCCAGGCTGCCGGTCCATGCGAACAGAAACGGCCAATAGAGAATTTTCTGCGGCGGCGTGCGGGCAACGACGACGAAGAGCAGCGCCGGGAACGCAAGAAAGTAGACAAAGCGATTGAAAGGCTCAGCGAATTGGCGGCCGAGCACACCGTTACGCGCGAAAAGGTAGCCGCAGAGGATGAGGCCGAATACCGGGAACGTCGTGCTTGCGATGGCGAACATAGTGTCTCCTGCTCGGTATGGGCCTTTAAAATCGCGTTTCTGCAGGCACCGGTCCGCCGGTCGCCCGGTCGAGGAGCTGCACGGTGTGGACGACCGGGAGCGCTGCCTTGGCGGCAATCTGGACGACGCGGCAGGTATTGCCATTCGCGACGATCTCCGGCTTGATCTGCCTCGATATTCGCGACATCGCGCTCCTGGAGCCGCTCTGCGGTCTCGGTTGCACGGAATGTAGGCGCCGGCCGAGCCGCATCAGAGATGCGCCTCCGGTTCGTCGCCGACGGGGCAGCAGGCGTCCTCGGCGACGACCTTGCAGCCGTGCCGGACCGGCAGCCGAACGGTCGCCTCGTTGATCTCCGGCGCCAGCACCTGCTGCGCGCAGCCGGTCATCAGCGTCACCCGCGTCCGCCGCGGTCCGCCCTCGGCCGGGAAACGTGCGGCTTGTCGACCGGAGACGGACCGGCCGGTGAAGCCGAGCCGCGGCAGCGCCGTGCCGAGCAGCCGCCGCATCGCGCGCTCCTGGGCCGGGCGCTTGTAGTGCGTCTCGATGTAGTGCCGGCCGTGGTCGACGAGGTGCATGTAGTGCACGCCCGACGGACAGGTCGGCATGCAGGAGAGGCAGCGGTCGACGTGCCGCGCCACCTCCTCGGGCGCGCCCTGGTCGCGCTCCAGCATCTCCTTCATCAGGTAGACGCGGCCGCGCGGGCTGTCCAATTCGCCGCCCAGCGGCACGTAGGTCGGGTAGGTCGCCGTGCAGAACCCGCAATGGACGCAGTTGCGCAGGATCTTCCCGGACTCCTGGATGTCGGGGTCCGCGAGCTGCGCGAGGGTGAATTCGTCCTCATCGGAAAAGCGGGGCGATCGTATCAGGCGCCGCGGTAGACGTGACGCAGCGACGCGACGATCTCGTCACGCCGCGGCAGGACGCCTGCGTCCGGCGGCTGATCTTCATCGCGCCCTCCTCCCCTCGTTTTCCGGTGCGCCTGTTAAGGCCGGTCTGACCAGGGCTGCCTACGTCCAGTGTATGGGCGCGTATAGGAGCCGATGGGAAAGAGGAGATCAAGGCAGTTTGGTGCACGGAGCCGTTGACCGCGCCGCCATCTACACTATCCAATGAAGGCTGCGGGCTACGCAGAGCCCGTCAATAAACGCCCGGCGGCATGTCGCGCAAGGCTGGCGCCGCCGGCCGTTCCCTGTCGCGGCTCGCCTTCGTCGTCTACCCCTCCGCTTGGCTGGAATCTGCTGACGGGCCGGCTGTCCGCGAGGTGCCTCCCGCGTCGATCCACTCGCCGATCGTGTGATACTCGACACGCGTCATCGAGACGAGCTGATAGAAGCCGAAGAGTTCGCGCGCCGGCTCGGCCAGCCGCTCGAAGCCGGAGACGAATGCGACGATGATGCCGAGCGAGGTCTGCCCGACGATGACGAGATAGCCGCCGAACATGAGCACCGTCAGCGGACCGAGGTGCGAGAAGACGTTGACGAGTACCTTCCCAACATATTGCCAGCGAAAAAGCCGTACCCGCGTGTCGCGGATGCCGACCGCTCCGGCGTCGAACGCCGCCTCGGCGCGCGTGAAGCGCGGCGGCCGTCCCGTTCCGCTTTCGGCGATCGTGGTCGCCTCGGCCACCGCGTCCCCCATCCGGCGCATCAGCTTCACCCGCCGGCGAGTCAGCCGGTTCACCCGACGCTGCACCCACGGGAGGAGCAGGATTTGCGGCGAGAAGAGAGCGAGGCTGACGGCCGCCAGCAACGGGTTCACCACGAGCATGTAGCCGAGCAGGCCGATGAAGGTGCCAGCCTGGACCAGCGGCTCGGCCAGCGCCTCGCCGACGAAGGAACCGACATCGTCCATCTCCGGCCCGATCACCGAAACGGCGCGGCCGCCGCGCGACAGCCGCGCATTCTCGGCGCGCTCGGGGTCGGGCGGCACCGCCGCCGTCGCGATTTGAAAGAGACGCCGCCGTGCGTGCAGCGTCACGTCCTCGCTCACGGCCCCGGCATAGACGCGTAGAGCGTACTTGATCGCACCCTGGCTAAGCGTTGCCGCCATGAAGGCGGTGCCCAGCCAAGTCAGAAGCATGAGGTCGCGACCGCCGATCGCCTCGTTGACGATCCGCCGCTGGAGTTCGAGCGGCACCGTTTCCAGCGCGGCGACGAGGCAGGCGAGGGTGCAGATCAGCACCTGCTGCGGCCCCGACATCTTGCCGATATAGGAGAAGATGCCGCGCGGCGGCCTGCCGGGCGGCAGGTCGGGGCGCCCGGCCCGGGTGAGCGGCCAAGCGCGCGGCGCGTGTCGCCGGGCGGGCGAAGGCTGATCGGCGGTGCTCATCGGCAAGATAACACCCGCCGTCGCAGAACGGTGACATTCGCTCGATCACAGGCCCGGGATCGCTCGCCGGAACCGGCGCCCCGGCAAGGGCCAGCGACGCCGCGCCGGTTATGGGCGGCCGCTGCCGTGCCAACTCACAACAGACGAGAGGCGGGGCGGGGTAGAGACAACGCGACTCGCGTCAAATCCTGCTTCGTCGATATCATTCGTCCGGCGTGTGGCGCGCCGGGCCTTTCACGGAAGCTGAGGTTCGGATCCGGGCAATACGTGCCAGCCATCCTCGGCGATGTGGAACAGAGGGCTCCCGAAAACGCCTCGGACGCGATCAACCAGCGCCGCATCGGCTTCTGCGATCGGGGTGATCCACCGGTTGGACTGCTTCAACGCGACGACCATCCCGGCCGGCGTGGCGCCGAGCGACGCCAAGAGGCGAAGGGCCGCGGTTGCCGTCGAGCCGGTGGAGATCGCGTCGTCGACAACCACGATGCGGCGGCCCGCCACAAGGTCGAGCAGGTTCGGATCGAGGTAGAGGCGCTTCCCCGGCGTCGGGCTGGTGATCGAACTCACCGGCTGCGAGAGCGCCTCGTCGAACCAGAACTTCCGCGAGTAGCTGAGGGGGACATACCGGCGGTGACCGACGCTCCGCGCGACGAGCGGCGCGAAGACCAGTCCGAGCGTCGGAAGCCCGACGATGAATTCGGGCTCCATGGCGGCCGCGAGAGCGGCGATGTGACCGGCCAGGATATCTATGACGTCAAACGACGCTTCCGTCGCGATCAGCGACGCCACCGCATGCCGACCGTCCGGCAGCGTCCGCAACGGCAGCCATAACAAGCGTCCGTCCGGCAGGCGAGCGGGATAGCGGTAGCGAAAGGGTCCGATATCCGAACGCGCCTCCGGCAGGCCGGCGATGCCGCCGGCCTGCTCCTCCACCGTCTGCCAGTACTCCGTCGTCGGCTCGGTGAACGGACCCATCAGAGGGACGGGCGACTGATGATCACCTCGATCGGGGTAGGCGCGAACCCGCTGCACGGGTTGTGTTCCTGCGGACAGTTCGAGATGACGACGATGACCGGCATCTCGGCGACGAGGTCGACATGGTCGCCCGGCTTGGAAATACCGTCGGCGATCGCGACGCTGCCGTCCGCTTCGACCGGCACGTTCATGAAGAAGTTGACGTTGAGCACGATGTCGCAGGGGCCGAGACCCCATTTCGCCAGCTCGCTGATGAAGTTCGCCCGGCAGCTCGGCGTGTTCTCGACGCCGTAGCGCACGCGGTTGATTTCGGCGCTGCAGCAGCCGGCGAGCGTGTCGTGACGCCCGCACGTGTCGTCCTCGATGCGCATCAGCACGCGAGCCCGCTCGGAATACAGCTTGCTCCCTGTGCCGATGTAGATCGACTTGTTGAGCTTCAGCGTGTTGGCGGCGTTGTAGCGGTCGGCCGGAAGCTCTGCGCTGAAGCAGAGGAAATCGACGGCTTGGCTGCCTTCCAGATCGACGATCCGCAGCCGGTCGCCGGCTTCGAGTCGCGCCGACCAAGGGGCGCGCGCCGGCACGATCTCGCGCCGGATGATTTCGGCGGCGGCGGGAGCGGTTACGGCGACCGCGGCCGGCGGCGGAGCATGGTCGTGCATCGGTGATCTCTCTTGCTGATCGTCGGTCGGTTGGTCAGGCGGCGGCCGGCACTGCTGCCGGCGCCGGAACAAGCGGGCTGTCCGAATCGACGCGCCGTCCGCCGCGAAACGCGCAGTACGGCGCGATCATCTGTGACGTCCGCACGGTCTCGCCGCTGTTGTCCCGCAACTCGAAATTCCCGCTGCGGAGGTCGAGCACGCTGATGTCCGCGGCGCGACCCGGCGCGAGCGCGCCGATCTCGTCTTCAAGGCGAAGCATGGCGGCGGGGTGGGTGGTCACCGTGGCGACGACGTCGCCCAACCGCATCCCGAGCGCCAGCAGCTCGCTCATGGCGTGCGTCAGGCAGAACGGCGCGACGCCGAAAAACGGGTTGCTGCGGCGGGCCTCGCTGTCGGACTGGTCCGGCACCCGGACGTTGTAGCCGTGGAGATCGGCGCCCAGCGTGTATGGCCGGATCCCGGCCTCGATGACCTTGCGCGCCATCGCGAAGCTGAAGTGCGAGCCGTGGCCGACATCGACCGTCACGCCGCGCTCCAACGCCGCCCAGACGACCGGGTGGACCTCGCCCGTCCGCGTCGAGATGAAGCCGCCGGGGTGGCGCGTGAAGGGATGAGCGAGGATATCGCCGGGATCCATGAGCGGCACCAGCGCCGCGACCAACTCGTCCGGATCGGGAACCGAAGCATCCTTGGTGGGCCAGAGCTGGCCGAGATGGATGTAGAGCGGCAGCTCGGCGCCGCGCGCGATCCCCTTGGCGAGCCGGATCGCGTCGAGGCCCCAGCGCGAGGCGCCGCCGATCTCGGCGTGCGCCTTGACGCCTTTCACGAGATCGGCATTGGCGCGGGCGGAGCGGACGGTCGCCGCAACGTCGATTCCGCTCGGTCCGTAGAGATCCGGGTACAAATGCCCTTCGAGACCGCCGACGACGTAGGCCGAGATGAAGCACAGGACGCGGCTCTCGGCGGGCTCGACGATGAACTTCCGGAACCCTGGGATGGTCATGCAGCTCGGGCCGCCTTGATCGACCACGGTCGTAACGCCAGACCGCACGCCGACCATGTCCGGGTTGAGGCCGAACCGTCCGGTGACGTGCTCGTAGACGTGGGCATGAGTGTCGATCATGCCGGGCAGCACAAGCTTCCCGCTCACGTCGACGACCTCACGGGCCGCTTCCGCGGGAAACGCGGGATCGACCGCCAGGATGCGCCCATCGGCGACGGCGACGTTCGCTATTTCGTCCCGTCCGCTTGCCGGATCGATCACCCGGCCGTTGCGGAGAAGAAGTTCCGCTCGAACGTCCATACTCTTTGACCCTCCGCACCCGCTACGCCGCCGCACCACGACACTCAGATGAATGAATCAGGCAAAGGTCGTGCCAAAGCAAAGAATAAGGTATCTACCGTCTGTGTACTGACAAATGCCTAGAAGCCGGGCATGGCGATGGTGAGGAGATAGGCAGCCGGAGCCGAAAACCCGCGTCGACCCTGTCCGGCCGATCGTTTTCCGACCCTGGCACGTCGGTTGCCTTGTGCTGGATCGAGATGCGCCATGCGTGGCTGTCCGGCCGGCGGCGGCGGGTCACGGATCAAGGGTCATGGATCAAGGAAAGCGTGCCGATGAGCGAGGCGGACAACGTTGCGGCGGCGGTGGCGGACAGCGTGCCTCGTCAGGGCGTAGGCGCCGCGGTCCAACGCAAGGAGGACGACCGCTATCTGCGCGGCAAGGGCGAGTACATCGCCGATATCGCCCTGCCCGGCATGCGGGAATTGGCCTTCGTGCGCAGTCCGCTGGCGCATGCGCGGATCCGCGCGATCCGCAAGCCTCCGGGCCGGGAGCGGCGAGTGTTCACCGCTGCCGACCTTGCAGGCGTCCGCCCGATCGTCGCCAATTCAGGTCTGCCGGGGTTCAAGTCGTCGGAGCAGCCCGTGCTGGCGTTCGGCAAGGTCCGTTACGTCGGCGAGCCCGTCGCCGTCTGCGTCGCGGCGACCCGCGCCGAGGCGGAGGATCTCGCCGAACAGGTCGAACTCGACCTTGAGGAACTGCCTGCCGTCGCCGACATGCTCGCGGCGCGCAGGGCGGATGCCGCCCTCGTCCATGAGCACTGGGGAGACAACGTCTTCCTGGAATCCTTCGTCGAAGGCGGGGAGCCGATCCCGGCGGACGCGCCGATCGTCGTCCGCCGACATTTCCGCACGGCGCGGCAATGCATGTCGCCGATCGAGGGCAGGGGCGTCGTGGCGGTTTGGGATCGCCGCCTGGAGCAGCTCCTCGTCTATTCGTCGACGCAGATGCCGCATATCGTGCGGACCGGACTCGCGGGCTGCCTCGGCCTCGATCACGGTCGGATCCGCATCGTCGCGCCCGATGTCGGCGGCGGCTTCGGGTATAAGGGAATTCTCCTCGCCGAGGAGGTCTGCGCCGCGTTCCTTGCCCGGTTGCTGGGCCATCCGGTGCGCTGGATCGAGGATCGGCGCGAGCAGCTCGTCGCCAACGCGAACTGCCGCGAGCACGACTACGAGCTCACGGCCTACGCGGATGCCGACGGCCGCCTGCTCGCGCTCGATGCGGAAGCGACCGTCGATGCCGGCGCTTACTCGGCATACCCGTTTTCCGCCTGTCTCGAAGCGGCGCAGGTCGCGAGCATCCTTCCCGGCCCGTACGATTTCGGCAGCTATCGCTGCCGTACGTGGTCCGCGGCGACGAACAAACCGCCGATCCTGCCCTATCGCGGCGTGGCGCGCGCCGGCGTGTGCTTCGCCATGGAAGTCGTCATGGACGCGATCGCGCATGCCGCCGGGCGCGAGCCGCACGAGGTCCGCCTGCGCAATCTCATACGGCCGGAGGCGATGCCGTTCGACAACATCACGCGGAAGCATTTCGACAGCGGGGACTACCCGGAATGCCTGCGTCAGGCCGCGGCGGCGATCGATCTCCCCGCGGTCCGTCGCCGGCAGGCCGAAGGCGAGGCGGACGGCAGCCGCATCGGCGTCGGTTTCGCGATCTTCTGCGAGCAGGCGGCGCACGGCACGTCCGTCTATTCCGGGTGGGGAATCCCGATGGTCCCTGGGTTCGAGCAGGCGGTCGCGCGGCTGACGCCCGACGGCGGGCTCGAACTGCGGGTCGGCATCCAGTCGCACGGGCAGGGACTGGAGACGACGCTCGCGCAGGTCGCGCACGACGTGCTCGGTCTCCCGCTCGACCGCATCATGGTCGTGCATGGCGACACGGCGTTGACGCCCTATTCGACCGGTACCTGGGGGTCGCGCTGCATGGTGATGGCCGGCGGGGCGGTCGCGACCGCGTGCCGGGAACTCGCGGAGCGGCTGGCCGGAATCGGCGCGCACCTCCTGCAGATCCCGCGCGGGGACGTCGTGGTCCGCGACGGGCATGTCGCCGGACCTCAGGGCAGCGTCTCGATCGAGGAGATCGGCCGGACTTGGTATTTGCGGCCGCAGGATCTGCCGGACGACGTGGTCCCGGCCGGGCTCGAAGTGACGGCGGGATACAAGCCGGAACGCGACAGCGGGACGTTCAGCTATGCCGCGCACGCCGTCGTCGTCTCGGTCGATGTCGAGATCGGCGCGGTGCGGATCCTCGATTACGCCATCGTCGAGGATGGCGGCGTGCTGGTGAACCCGATGATCGTCGACGGACAGGTGATCGGCGGCACGGCTCAAGGCATCGGCACCGCGCTCTACGAGGAGATGCCGTACGATTCCGCCGGCCAGCCGCTCGCCTCGACGCTCGCCGACTACATGCTGCCGGGCGCGACCGAGGTGCCGGACCTGCGGATACGGCACCTGGAGACGCCGTCGCCCTACACGACCTTCGGGCAGAAGGGAATCGGCGAGGGCGGAGCGATCGGCCCTCCCGCGGCCATCGCGAATGCCGTCAACGACGCGCTGCGTCCGCTCGGCGCCGAGATTTCGGAACTGCCGATCACGCCGCAACGGATCCTGACGGCACTCGACGCCGCAGCGGCTTCAGCGTCCCGCCGGCTGGTCGCGAGGGTGCGGGCATGAAGGCCGCCACCTTCGACTACGTCCGGCCGGCGGACCTCGGCGAAGCGCTACGGCTGCTTGCCGACGCGGGAGACGATGCCCGCGTCCTTGCCGGCGGCCAGTCGCTCGGGCCGATGCTCAATCTGCGGCTGGCTCGGCCGGGGCTGCTCATCGATATCAGGCGGCTGCCGGAACTGTGGGCGGTCGAGCAGGCGCCGGATGCGCTGATCGTCGGTGCGGCGGTGACGCATGCGGCGATCGAGGACGGACGCATTCCCGATGTCGGCGGGACCGTCGCGGTGCTGCCGGCGGTCGCCGCGCGCATCGCCTACCGCGCCGTGCGCAACCGGGGCACGATCGGCGGCAGCCTCGCGCATGCCGATCCGGCCGCCGACTGGGTGACGGCGCTCATGGCGCTCGGCGCGACGGCGGAGATCGCCGGCGCCGGCGGCACATCCCGGAGCGTGGCGCTCGACGAGTTCATGCTCGGCGCCTTCCGCACGGCGCTCCGCCCCGGCGAGATCCTCCGGGCGGTGCGCATTCCGCGCCTTTCGGCGGCGGCGCGGTGGGGCTGGTACAAGGTCTGCCGCAAGCCCGGCGAATTCGCGATGGCGATCGGCGCCGTGCTGATCGATCCGGAGCGGAACGTCCGGCGCACGGTCATGGGGGCGACGGGTGGTCGCCCGATCGTGCTGGACGGAGACGCGGCGGCCGAGCCGCCGGAACGGCACCACGCCCCCGAGCCGATCGACGGGCGGATCCGCCACGTCGCCCTGCGGCGGGCATTCGCGCTAGCAAACGGGGCGGCGGCACGATGACCTCGATTTCGCTCACGGTGAACGGCGATTCGGTCGACGCGGCGGTCGAGCCGCGGGTTCACTTGGCCGACTTTCTGCGCGAGCGGCTTCTGCTCACCGGTACGCATATCGGCTGCGAACACGGCGTGTGCGGCGCGTGCACGCTGCTGGTCGACGGCAGTCCGACACGCTCCTGCATCACGTTCGCGGCCGCATGCGACGGCAGCGATGTCCGCACCGTCGAGGGACTCGACGACGATCCGGTGACCGCACGGCTGCGCGACGCCTTCAAGGCCGAGCATGCCTTGCAGTGCGGCTACTGCACGCCGGGCATGCTCGTCACCGCCCGCGACATCGTGCATCGGCTGCCGGACGCCGACGACGAGCGGGTCCGGCTCGAGCTGTCCGGCAATCTCTGTCGCTGCACCGGTTATCTCGGGATCGTCCGGGCGATCCGCCGCGTCCTCGACGAAGGCGCAATTCCGGCCGGAAGCCGGGACAATGCCCCGCTGCCCGTGTGGCCGGAGTTGCCACGTGCCGATATCGTGCGGGCGGACGCTGCCGTGGTCGCGGCAGTCGCCGTTCCCGCGGCTGCCCCGACCACTGCCCGCGACGGCGGCGCCTCGACGCTCCGTCAGTCCCTGCTGCTCAACGTGCCGCTGGAGCGCGTGTGGTCAGCGGTGAAGGATCCGGCGCTGATCGCATCGTGCGTGCCGGGGCTCACCGTCGTCCGCGTCGACGGCGACGAGATCGAGGGGCGGATGGATGTCGCGCTCGGGCCGATCAAGGCTCGGTTCACCGGGCGCGCGACCGTAAACTACGTCGCGTCGGCGTATGCGGGTTCCATCACCGGCGAGGGCCGGGATGGCACGACCGGCACGCGGCTCGGCGCGGCGGCGCGGTTCGATCTGGCGGCGCCGTCCCCGGCGGAGACGCGGATCGATCTCGCCATCGACTACACGCTCCGCGGTCCGCTTGCGCAGTTCAGCCGCGGCTCGATCGTGCAGGGTTTCGCGGAAGAGATCGCCGCAAGCGCGGCGCGTTCGCTGGAAGCGCGCCTTCTCGGGCAATCCGGCGAACCGCTGGCGGCAAGCACCCAGACGTCGTCGTCGCTCGGGATCGGCGCCATTCTGGCGAGGCTCGTTTGGCAACGGCTGCGAAAGCTGCTAACCCCAGGATAACGGCGGTCGTGCGGCGGGCGATACAGCGCATCGTTGTCCGGCCCTGTGAAGAGACCCTTCGACCGAGAACAGACGGATCATGCCTGACGACAGTACCCGCGCGCCGCTGCCGGAGGAGACGGAGGTGGCGAATGAGACGGCGGCCGTCCGGGATGCGCTCCGCTGCCGGCCGGGCTTCCTCGTCAGACGCCTGCACCAGATCCACTTGGCGCTCTTCGCCGAGGAATGCGCGGCGTTCGAGGTCACGCCGGTGCAGTACAGCTTGATGACTGTGCTTGATAAGCGGCGGGAAATCGAGCAGGCGGCGGTCGCACACGAAGTCGGAATCGACCGCGCAACCGTCGCCGACGTGCTCGCCCGGCTGGAGAAGGCCGGCTTCGTGCGGCGGCGGCCGAGCCGGACCGATCGCCGGATCAAGCTCGTCGAGTTGACGGCGAAAGGGCGATCGGTGCTTCGCGCGATGGACGAAGCGGCGCAACGCGCGCACGACCGTACGATCGCCGCTCTTCCCGAGCCGGAACGCAGCGCCTTTCTTGAGAGTCTGGCGCGCCTCGTCGATGCCGGAAACGACTACGGAAGGGCGCCGATGCGGCTCCGCTGACGGGCCGGCCGGCGCGCGTTATTCACCGTCGATCCATCGTGAGCGGCTGCGGCAAATCGACGAGGACGCGGCCGCCATCGACACGCGCCGCGAAGGTCTGCAACGGATCGCAAGCCGGTCCGGCAAGCTGCATTCCGGTCGGGACATGGAACCGACCGCCGTGGCGTGGGCAGCAGATGTCGTCGCCGTCGAGCACGCCCTGGGCCAGCCATGCCGATTGGTGCGGGCATATGGCAGCGGTCGCGAACACCCGCCCGCCGAGCAGGTAAAGCGCAATCGCCCGTTCTGCGACGTCGCACTCGAGTATCGATCCTTCCCGTAAGGCGGTGACGCCGGCCGCGTCGTGCCACGCCATCACTCCGTCTCCCTTCCGTCGTCATTTGCTCGTGCAACCGGCCTGCAACATTCCGGCCGCATCCGCGGCGGTCGCTCCGGCGATCATCCCCTGGCGGCGGGGTGCCCACACGATGGGCATTTGTCTGTATACTGACGTTTATCTGTGCGTCCCGTTTCGGCGTTCGATCGAAACGGCTGCGTCTGCACTGCTTTTCCGGCGTGGCACGGTGCTTGCTCCTGTTCTGTCGATCGCGACGAGACGTGTGGAAGTCAAGCAAACCCGATGGCCAACTCCTTCCAGGAAGAACTGACCGAACGGTTCGGGCCGACCGCAGAGCAGGACGGTGGCCTGACCGGCG
Organism: Allostellaceae bacterium; assembly: GCA_036403035.1. Taxonomy (GTDB): domain Bacteria; phylum Pseudomonadota; class Alphaproteobacteria; order ATCC43930; family CGMCC-115725; genus DASWRT01. Next base: position 14,087 of record DASWRT010000427.1, read on the forward strand.
GCGACGTCGGCGATCCCGCATTTCTTCATCGCGTCCTGACGCGGCGGACGCATCGGCGCTACGCCGACCGGCCCGTCGAACCTGCCCTGACTGACTTGCTCTGCGCTGCGGCGTTGTCGGCATCCTCGAAATCCGATTTCCAGCAGGCGTCGATTGTCCGTGTTGCCGACCCGGCGCGGCGTGCAGCCCTTGCCGCGCTCGTGCCGTCGATGCCGTGGATCGGCGCGGCGCCGCTGTTTCTCGTCTTCTGCGGTGACGCGCGCCGGCTCCAGCGGATCGGCGAGTTGCGCAGCCATCCGCAGGACAACGGCAATCTCGAAGGGTTCTTCAACGCGGCGGTCGATGCGGCCCTGGTCATGCAGACCTTCATTCTGGCCGCCGAATCCGCCGGTCTCGGCTGCTGCCCGATCAGCGTGCTGCGCAACAAGGTCGATGCGGTCGGAGAGATCCTGTCGCTGCCGGAGAAGGTCTTTCCGGTAGCCGGACTCTGCGTCGGCTGGCCCGCGGGTGAGGGGCACGTCAGCATGCGCCTGCCGCCCGCGGTGACGCTGCATGTCGATCGCTACGACGATTCCGACCTGCCCGCGCAGATCGATCGATACGACCGGATGCGGGACGCGCGCCATTCGATTCCGCCGGATCAGCAGCGCGCGCCGGAGCGGTTCGGTACGGCCGAGTTTTACGGCTGGTCCGAAGACAAGGCGCGGCAGGCGGCGATGCCCGAAGGGGCCGCCTTTCCGCCCTGGTTGCGCCGGCAAGGGTTCAGCTTCGACTGACCGCGGCAGTCGGACTGACCGTCCTTCGGTGAAGGCGGGGCGGACGGGCCGGTCGGCGTTCCGGTCGGTTCGACGACAAGGCAAACAATAAAGAGAGAGGCATCATGTTCGAGAGAAAAGGGTCCATTGAGGTTGGACGGCGTCGCCTGCTGCGCGGGACAGCCATGTTTGCGGCCGGCTTCGCAATGGCTGCGGCGCTTGTCGGTGCGACCGGCGCGCCGGCGTGGAGCGCATCGCTCGCCGAGATCAAGCAGCGCGGCTACATGACCGTCGCGACCGAAGACGACTTCCGGCCGTTCGAGTTCATGAAGGACGGCAAGCCGACCGGCTTCGACAACGAACTGCTCGAAAAACTACGCAAGGTCTCGCCGGTCGAGATCCGGCAGGAGATGATTCCCTGGACCGGTCTCCTTGCCGGCGTCAGCACCGGCAAATACGACCTCGCGCTCACGGCCGCGCTGATGACCAAGGAACGTCAACAGTCGCTCGACTTCACGATGCCGATCGCCGAGGCGACGGACTATTACATGAAGCGCAAGGGCGACAAGAAGATCCAAACGATCAAGGATTTGAGCGGCCGTCCCTTGGGCGTACAGGCCGGCAGCGCGATGCTTGCGCAATTGCCGCAGCTCGAGGACATGCTGGCGAAGCTGGGCGGCAAGATGGGACAGGTCATCCAGTACACCTCTTATCCGGAGGCGTACCAGGATCTGGCGATCGGCCGCACCGACTACGTGGTCAATACGGTGATCAACCTGCAGACGGTCGTGCAGGAAAAACCGAACGTCTTCGAGCTCGGCGAACCGGTATCGGAAAAAACCTACATCGGCTGGGCGGTCAAGAAGGGCAATACCGATCTGGTGGACTTCCTGAACAAGTTCCTCGCTCAGGAACGCGAGAACGGCGAAATGTCGGCATTGCAGAAGAAGTGGTTCGGCCAGTCGTTCGACGACATGCCGACTTCCTGGGAAGCCAAGAGCTGATCTGGGTTGCCGCCGGCAATGGACGTCGCGGGACGCAGCCGTGACATGGGCTGACCTGCTTGCGCTGGTCCAGGGAGCGACGGTGACGGTGTCGCTGTCGCTCCTCGGGATCGCCTTCGGCGTGCCGCTCGGCCTCGGGCTGGCGCTGCTCCGCTGGGCGCGCGTGCCCGGCGTGGCGCCGGTCCTCGCGGCCTATGTCAGCGTTACCCGCGCCACGCCGGCTGTCACGCTCGGCCTGCTGATCTTTTTCGCCCTGCCGAGCATGGGCATCGAGATCGGTCCGATACCGGCGGCGATCCTTACCCTGGCGCTCAATACGGCGTCGTTCAATTGCGAGATCTGGCGCAGTGCGCTGCTCAATTTCCCGCGCGACCAGCTCGAGGCGGCGGTGTCGGTCGGAATGACGGCCGGGCTGCGCTTCCGGCGGATCATCCTGCCGCAGATCGTGCGCACCTGCCTGCCGGCGCTGGTGAGCGAGATGACGCTTCTGATCAAGTCGAGCCCGGCGATCGCGGTGCTCGGCGTCGTGGACATCACGCGGGCGGCGGTGCGCATCGGCGCCGAGACCTATGATCCGCTGCCCCCGTTCTTGACGGCCCTTGTCCTGTACAGCCTGATCGTCTTCGTGTTCGTCACCGCGCAGCGGCGGCTGGAGCGGCGTCAGCTCGCGGGAGCGCTCGCATGATCCACGATTTCGCCATCGTATGGGATCACCGCGACCGCTTTCTCGACGGTTTCGTCAATACCGTCTGGATGTGCATCGCTGCCTCGATCGGCGCGCTCGTTCTGGGGGCGGTCCTCGCGATAATCCTGATGGCCCGGCGGCGCTGGCTCGCGAAGAGCGCCCAGGCGCTCGTCGACGCGATGCGGTGCGTGCCGTTCCTGCTTTTTGCTTACGTCATCTATTATGGGCTGCCGTCGCTCGGGATTCGGCTCGACAATTGGACTACCGGCGTCGCCGCGCTCACGCTCTACAACTCCGCCTACATGGCCGAGCTGCTTCGCGCCGCGTGGACCGGCTTGCCGCGCGACATGATCGAGGCCGGGCAGGCGTTCGGTTTCGTCGGCTTCGGGCTCTTCCGCCGCATCATCCTCTGGCCGGTCGTGTTCGCCGCGACGCCGATATTCGGGAACCAGATGATCCAGATCATCAAGGACTCGGCGTTCCTGACGATCATCGCCGTGCCGGAACTGACCCACGAGGCGAGTTCGGTGCAATCGACCTATTACATCCCCTTCGCGGCGTTCATCGCCGCCGTCCTCCTCTATTGGTCGCTGTGCATGGTGGTGGAAATGGGCGTGCTGGCGATCGGGCGCGTTGCGGACGTGCGGCGATGACGGCGGACGCAAATATCGCGGCCGGCGTCGGGGGTGGGGCGGGGAGGCCGGTTCTCGATGTGCGCGACGTCTGCAAGAGCTTCGGACCGCTGACCGTCCTCTCCGACGTCAGCCTCACCGTGGCGCGCGGCGAGACGGTGTGCGTCCTCGGCCCTTCGGGCTCGGGGAAGTCCACCCTGCTGCGCTGCGTCAACTGGCTGGAGCCGCCGGATTCCGGCGCGATATTCCTCGACGGCGAGCGTATCGGCATGCGTCCCGGCGGGCACGTCGCGATGCGCGACCGCGAGCTGGCGCGGGTGCGAACGCGGATCGGGATGGTGTTCCAGCACTTTGCGCTCTGGCCGCACCTCACCGTGCTGCAAAACGTGATGGAGGCGCCGATTCATGTGCAACGGCGTCCGCGCGCCGAGATCCGCGACGAGGCGGAAACCCTGCTCGCCAAAGTCGGGCTGCTCGACAAGAAGGACGCGTTCCCGGCACGCCTCTCGGGCGGACAGAAGCAGCGCGTCGGCATCGCCCGCGCGCTCGCGATGCGGCCTACCCTGATGCTGTTCGACGAGCCGACGAGCGCGCTGGACCCGGAACTGGTCGGCGAAGTGCTCGCCGTCATGAAATCGCTGGCGCGCGACGGGATGACGATGGTGGTCGTGACGCACGAGATGGGCTTCGCCCGCGAGGCCGCGTCGCGCATCGTCTTCGTCGACCACGGACGCATCATTGAGACGGACAGCCCGGAACGGTTCTTCACCGCCCCGTCCTCGGAGCGCGCACGCCAATTCCTGCAGCGTTACACCGGCACGGCGCAGCCCACTGCCGGTGCCGTGCCGGCTTTCGCCTGATCGGAGCCACGGCCATGGAACAGTCGCCCGCCGACATCCTGTTGGACGAAGTCGTGCCGGCCGGACGGCCATGGGGGCATATCGTCCGCCGTGGCGAGCATCTCCGGCTCGTCGATCTGGAAGGGCAGCAGGCGGTCGACTTTCTGTGCTACGACGCCGCCGACCCCACCGACCGCTACTCCGCGACCAATACGATCAAGGTAGCGGGCCGGATCTTCATCGGGACCGGCAGCATCCTCTATTCCGATCTCGGGCACGCGCTGTTCACCGTCGTCGAGGACACGGTCGGCCGGCACGACACGATCATCGGATGCTGCAGCGAGGCGAACAACTTCCTGCGCTACGGCGTGCGCGACACGCCGAGCTGCTACGCCAATTTCACCGAGATCCTGGCGCGCTTCGGGCTCGACCGGACCGCGATCGTCGCCAACGTCAATTTCTTCATGAACGTGCCTGTCGACAGCAGCGGCGAGGTATTGGTCGCCGACGGACATTCCGTCCCGGGGAGCTACGTCGAGCTGCGGGCCGAGCGGGACGTCGTCGCCGTGCTGTCGAACTGCCCGCAGATGCACAACCCGTGCAACGGGTTTCGGCCGACGCCTATCCGCGCGATCATCCGCCGTCCGCGCACGGCATAAAAAATCGCATCTTCGAAGGAGATCCATCGTGACCGCACCGGTCTTCCATATGATCCCGGACGCACCGAAGCCGGTCGCGCCCTATAGTCATGTCGTCGAGGTCGATGGCTGGCTCTTCGTCACCGGCCAGCTCGCGACCGATCCGGAAGACGATTCGCGGCCGATCCCGGACGGGATCGAGGCACAGACCCACAAGGTCATGGACAATCTGAAGCGCGCCCTTGCCGGGGCGAGCGCCGGCCTCGAAAACGTCGTCTGCGTCCGGATCTTCCTGACCGACTTCGAGCGGGACTACGCGACGATGAACGGGATCTATGCGAGCTACTTCCGCCCGGACCGGCTGCCGGCGCGGACGACCGTGGGCGTCACGCATCTGGCGCGCGGCGGGATCATCGAAATCGACATGATCGCTCGCCGCGCCTGAACCCGTCAGGTGCAGGATTTGCGGTAGGCGCGCCAGCCGCCGAATGCGGTGATGTCGCTGGCTCCTGCGCCGTCCGCAATCGCCCGCGCTTCGCAAAGGAAGCCCTTCACGGCGCTGCCGTCCTCCAGATCGATCGTACCGAGGCAAAGCGGCGGCGCGATTCCGGCGAGAAAAGCGCCGACCGCGGGTGAGGGCATGTCCCAGATCTCGACTTCGATTGCGGCGCCGGCGCCATCGTCGGCGGTGCGGACGAGGCCGGGCCTCTTCCCGTCCGGAAGCGCGTAGAGCCGATAGGACGGCGCGGTCCGAGCCGCCTGGCGCAGCCGTGCGCCCAGTGCCACCAGTTCACGATTGAGCGGCTGCCCCGAGAGGTGCGCACCGACCACGGCGAGCGGCACGGCCGGGTAACCCGTCGCCGCTGTGGCGGCTGTCTCGTCTGCGTGCGGCGTCAGCGTCGTTCCGGTGGCGCCGAGCATGAGCCTCGTCCGCGCATGGAAGGCGGCCCCGACCGCCGCGAGCAGCGGGTCGTGGAACGCGGGCGCGAGCAGCGTCACGCCGGCCGGCAGGCCGTTACGCTGAATCCCGTTCGGCACCGCCAGCGCGCTCAGGTCGAGCAGGTTCGTGAAGTTGGTGTAGCGGCCGAGATTGCTGTTGAGGGCGATCGGCTGCGCCTCGACCTCGTCGACGCGGTAGATCGTGCCGGACGTCGGCACCAGCAGCAGGTCGATCTCGCGCCAGACCGGCTCGATCCGCTGTCGGAGGTCGGCAAGGCGGTACTGGCCTTTGAACGCCTCGATCGCCGACATCGCCGCGCCGCCCTCGACGATGCGGCGCGTCACCGGATGCAGGATCTCCGGGCGTTCGGCCAGGATGTCGGCGATTGCGGCTGTGCGCTCGGCGACCCAGGGGCCATCGTAGAGCAGCGCTGCAACCTCCAGGAACGGGGCGAAATCGACCGTCACGGCGTGGCCCCCGATCGCCTCCAGCCGCGCGACCGCGGCGTCGAAGAGCCGCGCCGCGTCGCCGTTGCCGAAGAAGTCGAGCTGATCCGGCCGTGGCACGCCGAAAGCGAACCGCGGCGGCAACGATCCCATGGCCGCGAAGCCGGCGGGCGCGGCGCGGGAATAGCCGTCCTCGGCGTCGAGGCCGCGCGCCGCGTCGAGCACGGCGGCCGCGTCGGCGACGGTGAGCGCAAAGACGGAGACGCAGTCGAGCGAGCGGCACGCCGGGACGACGCCGCGCGTGCTCAGCAGGCCGCGCGTCGGCTTGAGGCCGACGACGTTGTTGAAGCCCGCGGGCACCCGGCCCGATCCCGCCGTATCGGTGCCGAGGGCGAAGCCGACGAGGCCGGCGGCGACGGCGACTGCCGAGCCTGAACTGGAGCCGCCGGGGATGTAGGCCGGATCGAACGGGTTGCGCGGCACGCCGTACGGCGAGCGCACGCCGACGAGGCCGGTCGCGAACTGGTCGAGATTGGTCTTGCCGACGAACAGCGCGCCCGCCGCGAGCAGTCGCTCGACTACCGGCGCCGACCGCTCGGGCGTATAGGCGAAGCCGGGGCAGGCGGCGGTCGTCGGAAATCCTGCGACGTCGATATTGTCCTTCACGGCGAAGGGAATGCCGTAGAGCGGCATGGATGCGGCGAGGCCGGCGGTGTCGGTCGCTGCCGCGCGCCGCCGTTCCAGCGCCGCCGCTTGCTCCAGCAGGATTTCGGCCGGGACACGCGAGATCCAGACCCGGTCGTCGCCGGCTTCCCCGATCCGCGACAGCACCTCGCCGATCACCGATGCCGGCGTCGCGTCGCCGGTGTCGTAGGCGAGGCGGAGACTGCGGAAATCGAGGCTGAGCGGCATCATCGGCACGTGTTCTCCAACAGCGCCGCCGATCGGCGGTGCCGGGCGCTCCCATGCAAATCCGCCGCCACGGCCGATGTCGGGCGGTTCGCCGCAACGTTCCGCGCAGCATCCAGCCGTTCAATGCAGCCTGGCGAAAAATTAGGCGACAAGCGCCGCAGTTCGTCGCCGGCCATGGCAAGGCACGGAGCATGACGGGCTGGCACGGCCATTGCAGCGGTCGCAACTGGCAAGAAGCTCGCTGAAGCGGGCGGCAAAAACGTTGCGAACAGGGCAAGTTGCGAACAGGGCAAGACGGGAGCGGGGGATGAAGCGGCGCGATTTCCTCAAGGGAACGACGGCGGCGGCAGCCGGTGCGGTGACCGCCGCCTATGTCCGGCCGGCAAGCGCGCAGAGCCGCAAGGACACGCTGCTGACGCTGTCGGAAAGCGGCCCCAACAACCTCGACATCATGGGCGTCGGGACGAACCGGCCTGGCTACGAGGCGTCCTGGAACAGCTACGACCGGCTCGTCACCTTCGGCGCCAAGAAGGACGCGAACGGCAACGACCATTACGATTACGCGAAGATCGAGCCGGAGCTGGCGGAGGAGTGGGACCTCCGCGACATGTCGGTGACCTTCAAGCTGCGCAAGGACGCCAAGTTCCACGACGGCACGCCGGTCACCGCGAAGGACGTGAAGTGGTCGTTCGACCGCGCCGTCACCGTCGGCGGCTTCCCGACCTTCCAGATGTCGGCGGGTTCGCTGGAGAAGCCGGAGCAGTTCGTCGCCGTCGACGACCGCACCTTCCGCGTCGACTTCCTGCGCCGGGACAAGCTGACGCTGCCGGATCTCGCCGTGCCGGTGCCGGCGGTCATCAACTCGGAACTGGCGAAGAAGCACGCGACGCCCCAGGACCCATGGGCGCTCGAATGGCTCAAGAACAACGTGGCGGGCGGTGGCGCCTACCGCGTGGAGAAGTGGACGCCGGGACAGGAGGTGATCTTCGTCCGCTACGACGATTGGAAGTCGGGGCCGTCGCCGAAGATTCAGCGCGTCGTCTGGCGCATCGTGCCGTCGGCCGGCAACCGGCGGGCGCTGATCGAGCGCGGCGACGCCGACATCTCCGTCGACCTGCCGCCGAAGGACGTGGCGGAACTCGCGGCGGCCGGGAAGCTCAGCGTCGTCGGCACGCCGGTCGAGAACTCGCTCCAGTATGTCGGCATGAACGTGAAGATGGCGCCCTTCGACAACGTCAAGGTGCGTCAGGCGATCGCCTACGCGACCCCGTATCAGAAGATCATGGACGCGGTGATGTTCGGCCGCGCCAATCCGATGTTCGGCGGCCCGGCCGAGGTGACGTCGGCGGCGTGGCCGCAGCCCAGCCCCTACGTCACGGACCTCGCGAAAGCGAAGCAGCTCCTGACCGAGGCGGGCCACTCCGAGGGCTTCGAAACGACGCTCTCGTTCGATTTGGGCTTTGCCGTCGTCAACGAGCCGATCTGCGTCCTGATCCAGGAGAGCCTGTCGCAGATCGGCGTCAAGGTCACGATCAACAAGATCCCCGGCGCCAACTGGCGTGCCGAGTTCTCGAAGAAGTCGCTGCCGTTCATCACCAACACGTTCGGCGGCTGGCTGAACTTCCCCGATTATTTCTTCTACTGGGGGTATCACGGGCAGAACTCGATCTTCAATACGATGTCCTACCAGAATCCGGCCATGGACAAGCTGATCGACGCCGCCCGGTTCGAGACGGATCCCGTGAAATACGACGAGGAGATCGAAGGCTTCGTCCGCCTCGCATTCGAGGAGGTACCGCGCATCCCGCTGTTCCAGCAGTACCTCAACGTCGCGATGCAGAAGAACGTGACGGGCTACCGCTACTGGTTCCACCGCCAGCTCGATTACCGGCAACTGGTGAAGGTGTGACGTGGCGGCGCGAGTGATCTCTCCCCGCTCGCGTCGGCGTCGCACGATTCCCTCCCCCGCGCGCGGGGGAGGGGTAGGGTGGGGGCATGGTCCGGCATCTCCGGCTACGGCAGCATGTTTCCGGACCGCTTGCCCCCACCCCGTCCCTCCCCCGCACGCGGGGGAGGGGGGCAACGGAGCGACACTGTGCTGATCCTCCGCCGCCTCGCGGGTGCGCTGCCGAGCATCGTCGGCGTGATCGTCGTCACCTTCCTGCTGACGCGGGCGCTCCCCGGGGATCCGGCGGCGTACTTCGCCGGGCCGGCGGCGACGCAGCAGGCGATCGAGGAGATACGGCACAAGCTCGGACTCGACCGCAGCCTGCCGGCGCAATTCATCGATTATCTGGGCCGTCTCGCGCACGGCGATCTCGGGACGTCGCTCACCACCGGGCAGCCGGTGCGCGACGATCTGCTGACCCGGCTGCCCGCCTCGGCGGAGCTGACGCTGCTCGGGCTGCTGCTGTCGGTCGCGGTCGCGGTGCCGCTCGGCATCGCGGCGGCGGCGCGGCCGGGCTCGTGGGTCGACCATCTCTGCCGTGTCGTGTCGACGGCCGGCGTGTCGCTGCCGACCTTCTTCACCGGCCTGCTGCTCGTCTACGTCTTCTACTACCTCGCCGGACTCGCACCGGCGCCGCTCGGCCGTCTCGACATCTTCAGCTCGGCGCCGCCGCAGTGGACCGGGTTCTACCTGATCGACAGCCTTATCGCGGGCGACTTGGAGACGTTCCGCGCGGCGCTCGCGCAGATCGCGCTGCCGGCGGCGACGCTCGCGATCTTCTCGCTGGCGCCGCTCGCGCGCATGACCCGCGCCTCGATGCTGGCGGCGCTGGGGAGCGACTTCGTCCGCACCGCGCGGGCGAGCGGGCTGACGCGGCGGCGGATCGTCTATGTCTACGCGTTCCGCAACGCGGTGCTGCCGGTCATCACGACGCTCGGCATGGTCTTCTCGTTCCTGCTCGGGGCCAACGTGCTGGTCGAGAAGGTGTTCGCGTGGCCGGGCGTCGGCTCCTACGCGATCGAGGCGCTGATCGCCTCCGACTATGCGCCGGTCCAGGGCTTCGTGCTCGCGATGGCGCTGCTCTACGTCCTGCTCAACCTGGTGATCGACCTCGTCTACGGGCTGGTCGATCCGCGGGTCGGGGTCGAGGCATGACCGCCGCGGCGGTCGCCACGACCGGCGCGTTGCGGCAGGCGCGCTACGTCCTCGGCGAGAACCGGGTCACCGGGTTCGCCTTCGCGATGCTTCTCTTCCTCGTGCTTTGCGCCGCCCTCGGGCCGTCTCTCGTGCCCTACGATCCGCTGGCGAGCGACACGGCGAATGCGCTGAAGCCGCCGTCGGGGGCGCATTGGTTCGGCACCGACCAGCTCGGTCGCGACTTATTGAGCCGCGTCGTCGTCGCGACGCGGCTCGACCTCGGCATCGCTGTCGCATCGGTCGCGCTTGCGTTCGGCGCGGGCACGCTGATGGGAATCGCCGCGGGCTATTTCGGCGGCTGGATCGACCGGGCGGTCGGGCGCGTCGTCGACACGATCATGGCGTTCCCGCTCTTCGTGCTGGCGATGGGGATCGTCGCGGCGCTTGGCAACAACGTCGCGAACATCGTCTATGCGACCGCGATCATCAACCTGCCGATCTACGCCCGCGTCGCTCGGGCCGAGGCGAACGTGCGGCGCGACGCCGGGTTCGTCGAGGCGGCGCGGCTCTGCGGCAACGGCGAGGGACGCATCCTGCTGGCGCAGATCCTGCCGAACATCCTGCCGATCATGATGGTGCAGATCTCGCTGACCCTCGGCTACGCGATCCTCAACGCCGCCGGCCTCTCCTTCATCGGGTTGGGCGTCCGGCCGCCGACGCCGGAATGGGGCATCATGGTCGCCGAGGGGGCGAGCTTCATCATCTCCGGCGAATGGTGGGTGGCGCTGTTTCCCGGCCTGTGGCTGATGGCGGCGGTGTTCTGCTTCAACCTGATGGGCGACGGCCTGCGCGACATCGTCGACCCGCGGCGGCGGACATGAGCGGCGGCGCGGCGGCTGCCGTCCCCCTCCTGACGGTCGATGGCCTGTCCGTCGAGTTCCGGACGCGGAGCGGCATGGTGAAGGCGCTCGACCGCATATCGTTCGACCTCCGCCGCGGCGAGACGCTGGCGGTGGTCGGCGAGAGCGGGTCGGGGAAGTCGGTGACGGCTTACGCCATCATGGGCATCCTCGACCAAGCGGCGCGCGTCGCCGGCGGCCGGATCGTCTTCGGCGGGCTCGACCTCCTGCGCGCCGGCGAGAAGACGCTCGCCGAGATGCGCGGGCGGGAGCTGGCGATGATCTTTCAGAACCCGCGCGCCGCCTTGAACCCGATCCGCCCGGTGGGGGCGCAGATCGCGGACGTGCTGCGGCGGCACGGCAATGTCGTGGCGGCGCAGGCGTCCGGGCGCGCAGTGGAGATGTTGGCCAAAGTCGGCATCCCCGATCCGGAACGGCGGGCACGGGCCTACCCGTTCGAGCTGTCGGGCGGAATGTGCCAGCGCGTGATGATCGCGATGGCGCTCGCCTGCGAGCCGGCGCTGCTGATCGCCGATGAGCCGACGACCGGCCTCGACGTCACGACGCAGGCGGTGATCATGGACCTGATCGGCGGGCTGGCTACGGAGCAGGAAATGGCGACGCTGCTGATCACGCACGACCTCGGTCTTGCCGCCGAGACGTGCGACCGCATTGCGGTGATGCATGCCGGGCACGTCGTCGAGGTCGCGCCGACCGCCGATCTTCTCGCGCATCCGCGCCATCCCTACACGGCGAAGCTGATCGCCGCGACGCCGGGCCGCCGGTCGACGCGGCTGGACGACCTCGCGGCGATCCCCGGCGCGTTGCCCGACCTGTGCCGCCCGGACCTGCCGGCGTGCCGCTACATCGCGCGCTGCGACCGCTGCACCGAGGACTGCGCGGCGCCGCCGCTGCCGCAGATGGCGTTCGCCGACGGCCACCACGTCGTCGCATGCAGGCATCCGCTATGAGAAGCGCCCGGTCGCGCATAGACACCTTGCTCCGCTCCCAAATCGAAACCCTCCCCCGCGTGCGGGGGAGGGAAGGGTGGGGGGAAAACGTCCCCATGGTTGACGTTGCGGCAATTTGCCCCCACCCCGACCCTCCCCCGCACGCGGGGGAGGGAGATTGCGGGGGCGTGCGATGACGGCCGTCTCCCCGCCGCTCCTCGAAATAGACGGGCTCCGCAAGCTTTATCCCATCGGAAAGAAGCGGGGCCTGTTCCACCGCGCGCAGCCCTCGTTCCTGCATGCGGTCGATGGCGTCGATCTCGCGATCGGGCGGGGCGAGACGGTGGGGCTGGTCGGTGAATCCGGGTGCGGGAAGTCGACGCTGGTGCGGCTTCTGGCGCGGCTGATCGACCCCACCGGCGGCGCGATCCGCTTCGACGGTGAGGAGATCGGCGCGACACCGGCGCGGCGCTTCGCCCGGGCGCCGCAACGGGCGCGGATCCAGATGGTCTTTCAGGACGCCACCGACAGCCTCAATCCGCGCTTCACCGCATTCGACGCGATCGCCGATCCGCTGCGCCGGCTCAAGGGACTATCCGGCGCCGCGCTCCGCGCGCGTGTCGAGGAGGCGGCGCAGCTTTCGGGACTGCCGGCGGAGCTGCTGACCCGGTTCCCGCACCAGCTCTCCGGCGGGCAGAAGGCGCGCGTCGGCATCGCCCGCGCGATCGCCGTCGAGCCGCAGCTCCTGATCCTCGACGAGCCGACCTCGGCGCTCGACGTGTCGGTGCAGGTCGTGATCCTGCGGCTGCTCGACGATCTGAAGCGGCGGCTCGGTCTCAGCTACCTTTTCGTCAGCCACGACCTCAACGTCGTGCGGCTGCTCTGCGACCGGATTCTCGTGATGTACCTCGGCCGCATCGTCGAGAGCGGCCCGGCGGAGCAGGTGTTCGCGGCGCCGGCGCATCCCTATACGCAGGCGCTGCTGTCGGCGGTGCCGAGCATCGAGGACGGGCGCGCCGCGCGCAGTTCCCGCATTCGCCTGCCGGGCGAGGCGCGCAGTCCGATCGATCCCGATCCGAGCGTGTGCCGACTGTACGGGCGCTGTCCGCACTCGGCCGACGCGTGCCGAATGTCGATGCCGCCGCTGCGCGAGGTCGCGCCGGACCGCCTCGCCGCCTGTCATTTCCCGCTTGCCGCCGCGCTGGCAGGGCAGGACGATCCCATCGGGATCGCGCCGGTCGCCGCCGGCCCTGCTACCGTTGAATTCGCTCCGCCCGCGTGAGGAGAGTTCGTGCATGACGGACCGTGCCTTTGACGCCGAAGCCTATGTCGACGCCGCGGCTCCGCTCGTCGGCTTGACGATCGACCCGGCGCATCGGCCGGGCGTCCTCCTCAACCTCGAACGGATCGCCGCGATGGCGGCGCTGGTGATGGATTTCCCGCTGCCGGACGAGACCGAGCCGGCGCCGGTGTTCCGGCCATGACCGCGCGATCGGCGATCGGAAAGGACATCGCCTCCGGCGGAGCGCTGGCGATCGCCGCTGCGGTTCGCGCGGGGCAGGCCAGCGCCGTCCAGATCGCCGAGGCGGCACTGGCGCGGATCGAGGCCGACGATCCGGCGCTCAATTCCTTCACGACCGTCACCGTCGAGCGGGCGCTCGCGGAGGCGCGGGCGGTCGATGCGCGGCGGGCGCAGGGCTACGATCCCGGACCGCTCGCCGGCGTGCCCTACGCGGTGAAGAACCTGTTCGACATTGCCGGTATCACGACCGTCGCCGGGTCGAAGATCGACGCCGAGCGCCCGCCGGCCGCCGCGGACGCGACCGCGGTGCGGCGCCTCGCCGAGGCCGGCGCGGTGCTGGTCGGCGCGCTGAACATGGACGAGTACGCCTACGGCTTCACCAGCGAGAACACGCATTACGGCCCGGCGCGCAACCCGCACGACCGTGACCGCATTGCCGGCGGCTCGTCCGGCGGCTCCGGCAACGCCGTGGCCGGCGGTCTCGTGCCGCTGTCGCTCGGCTCCGACACCAACGGCTCGATCCGCGTGCCGGCATCGCTCTGCGGCATCTTCGGGTTGAAGCCGACCTACGGACGGCTGGGCCGGGGCGGCGCCCGGCCGTTCGTGGCGAGCCTCGACCATGTCGGGCCGCTCGCCCGCTCGGCTGCGGACCTCGCTGCCGGCTATGACGCGATGCAGGGACCGGACGCACGCGACCCGGCCTGCGCCGGCCGCCCCGTCGAGCCGGCGCTGCCGCAGCTCGCGCGCGGCGTGGATAGGCTGCGCATCGCCGTCGCCGGCGGGCACTTCGCGGGTTCCGGCGAGGCGGCGGAGGCTGTCGCCACTGTGGCGCAGGCGCTCGGTGTGGCCACCCGCACGATCGAGGTTCCCGAGGCGGCACGGGCGCGCGCAGCGGCGTTCATCATCACGGCGTCGGAGGGCGGCAACCTGCATCTGTCCGACTTGCGGATGCGGGCCGCGGACTTCGACCCGATGACGCGCGACCGGTTCCTTGCGGGAGCGATGGTTCCCGCCGCGTGGGTGATCCAGGCGCAGCGCTTTCGCGGCTGGTTTCGCGAGCGGGTGCTGGAACTGTTCCGCGACGTCGACATCCTGCTGGCTCCGGCGACGCCGTGCGCGGCGCCGCGGATCGGCCAGGAGACGATCGAGATCGACGGCGTCGAGGTGCCGATGCGGCCCTATCTCGGCGTCTACACCCAGCCGCTCTCCTTCATCGGGCTGCCCATCGTGGCGGTGCCGGTGCACCGGCCGGGCAAGCTCCCGATCGGCGTGCAGGTGATCGCTGCGCCGTGGCGGGAGGCGGACGCGTTGCGCATCGCCGCGGCGCTTGAGCGCGACGGCGTCGTTGCCGCGCCCGTGCCCGGCAATGGGACGGCGGCGTGAGATGGGCGGATCGGAGATCAACATCCCGGAGGTCGTCGCCGAAGTGACGGAGGCGTTCCGCCGTTATGAGGCGGCGCTGGTCGGTAACGATGTCGCAGTGCTCGACGAGCTGTTCTGGAACGCGCCGCAGACCGTGCGCTACGGCGTGACCGAAAATCTCTACGGCTACGAACAGATCAAGGCGTTTCGCGCCGCCCGCTCGCCGCACGGGCTCGCCCGTACGCTGTCCAACACAGTCATCACCACGTACGGGCGCGAGCTGGCGACCGCCTGCACCGAGTTCCGCCGATCGGGCAATCCGCGGATCGGCAGGCAAAGCCAGACGTGGTTACGCTTGCCGGAAGGCTGGAGGATCGTCGCCGCACACGTGAGTTTGATCCAACCGACTCCCTGATTGCGACGCTTGAGGGGATTGTTCGGCCGTAACCGCTTGCCCCCGATCCGCGGGTGCTGCTTCGCGGGCGCGGCACCCCTGTCGCGTTCCAAGAGATGGACCATTCCGCCGTTCCGCATCTCTGGATAAGAAGGGGCCCCATCTTTCCGGAACGTGGAAAGCTCGATGGATCGCCTGGAGACGATGTCGATCCTGCTGACCGTGGTGGAGACCGGCAGCCTATCCGCCGCATCGCGCCGCCTCGGCATGCCGCTGGCGACGGTCAGCCGGAGGATTTCCGATCTCGAAGCGCAGCTGAGGGCCCGTCTGCTCAACCGTTCGAGCCGCCGCTTGACGCTGACCGACGCGGGAGCGTCCTACGTGCAGGCGTGCCGGCGTATCCTTGACGATGTGGACGAGGCGGAGCGCGCGGTCTCGGGCGAGTACAGAACGCCGAAAGGCGAGTTGATCGTTACGGCAGCCATGGTCTTCGGCCGCCTGCACGTCGTCCCGGTCGCGGCGGAGTTCCTGAAGGCGTACCCGGAGATCGATCTTCGCCTCGTTCTGAACGACCGCAGGGTCAGCCTGATCGAGGAGCATATCGATCTCGGCGTCCGCCTCGGCGAACTTCCGGACAGTTCGCTGATCGCGATCAGGGTCGGGTCGATCCAGCGCGTCGTCTGCGCAAGCCCTGCCTATCTCGATCGCCGTGGCTCGCCGCAAACGCCGCAGGAACTCGCCGATCACGTCTGCATCACTTTTGCCGGGCCGCAACGTCCGGACGCCTGGGACTTTCCGCTCGGCAAATCGGTCGTGTTCGCCCCCGTGCATTCGCGGCTGGTCGTCAACTCGGCGGAAGCGGCCGTCGATGCCGCGGTACAGGGCATCGGCATCACCTGCGTGTTCTCGTACCACATCGCGGAGGCCGTGCGGGCCGGCAGGCTGACCCTCCTGCTTCGGGCGTTCGAACCGCCACCGCTGCCGGTGAACCTCGTGTACCCCGCCGGGCGTCTGCTGCCCCTCAAGGTGCGGGCCTTCCTCGACTTCGCGGCGCCGCGGTTCAAGGCGCGGTTGGCGGCCGACTTCGAGCGGCACAGCGAAACTGGAACTTAGCTGCGGTCTCCTACGGAGTGCGGCGGAGCCGTCGGCGGTCACTTCGAGTTTCCATATTCCGGAAGGATGGCTCTCGTTTTCAACGGATTATGGGCAGCGGCGGTAAGGGTTACCTTTTCAGCGTCGGCCGGATGCCGGCCGAGATAAAAGGAACACCGCCATGTCACGCATTCTCGTTTCCGCCACTCCCGCCACCTCGCAATCGCTGCACGATCTGGGACGGCAGGCGACCGGACTGCGCTCGACCCTGGCCGCCGCTGCCGTAGCAAGCGCCATATTCCTGCTGCCAAACGTCTCCCAGGCACAGAGTTTCTATGCAGCAGCACTTCCCGAGGCGAGCAGCACTTACAACGCGAACAACAAGGCGCCCGGCGTCTCTGCCGAACAGCCGAGGAGCTTCGTTGAACTCGGGCTCCAGGCCCAGGGCGTCGATCCATATCGGACTCTCGGCGCTGCTTCGCCGATTGCGCGTACGTCCACGTCCCCGACAGCCGACGAAGCCAAGACCTTCGTGGAACGTGCGCTGCTCGCGCAGGGTTTTCTGGAGCGCCGCATATAGAGAGACTTCGGCGTGGCTGGATCCGCGGCTTTTCAGCCTTCTGCCGAGCGATCGATCAGGTCTTCCCGCACGGCATCGAGCAGCTGCGCCGACAAGGCCTCGTCATCGATCGCTCGGGCCAGAACGATTGCGCCGATCATCTCCGCCATCGCGGCGAGCGCCTTCCGGCGCCTTGCCTCCGCCTTCCGGGTGGGGATGGCGGTTGCAAGGATTTCGAGGAAACGGTTCAGCCCGTTGGTGAAGATGGCGAAAGGGCTCGACGCGCTCTTCGCGAATGTACCAGCCCGACAATAACGCTTCACGCCTCTCACATCCCCCAGCGCAGCGCGGCGGTGTGCACCGGCGCGTCCCACAGCGAGACGAGGGCGTCGTCGACCGCCGTCACCGTGATCGAGCAGCCGGCCATCTCAAGGGACGTGACGTAGCTTCCGGTCAGGCTGCGCGCGACGGTGAGGCCGGCCTCGTCAAGGATCCGGCGAGCCGCATTGGCCATGAGATAAAGCTCGAGCGCGGGCGTGCCGCCGAAGCCGTTGACGAAAAGCAGCACCGGGCTCCCCCGTTTCGCGCCGAGATCCTTCAGGATGGTCCCGACGAGTTCGCCGGCAATGGCGTCGGCGCTCGCGAGCGGCACGCGCCTGCGCCCGGGCTCGCCGTGGATGCCGACGCCCATCTCGATCTCGCTCTCGCCGATGTCGAAGGTGGGTCTCCCCGCCGCCGGCACCGTGCAGGAGGTGAGCGCGACGCCCATCGAGCGGGTGCGCGCGTTGACGTCCTCGCCCAGCGTTTGCAGCGCCGCGAGGTCACGTCCTGCCTCCGCTGCGGCGCCGACCATCTTTTCGACGATGAGCGTGCCGGCAACGCCGCGCCGCCCCGTCGAATAGGTCGACGTCTCGACGGCGACGTCGTCGTTGGTGACGACGGTCAGAACTTCCCGGCCGGCGACTTCTGCCGCCATATCGAAGTTCATCACGTCGCCTTCGTAGTTCTTGACGATGAAGAGGCAGCCGGCGCCGGAATCGACGGCGGCGGATGCCTCGACGATCTGATCCGGCGTCGGCGCCGTGAAGACTTGGCCTGGGCAAGCGGCGTCCAGCATGCCGACGCCGACGAAGCCGGCATGAAGCGGCTCGTGGCCGGAGCCGCCGCCGGACAGCAACGCGACCTTGCCGGGCTTCGGCGTCCGGCGGCGCACGAATTTCCGCTCCGGACCGAGAGCGACGATATCGGCGTGCGAGGCAGCGAAGCCGTCGAGACTCTCGGCGAGGACGGTTTCCGCGGAATTGATCAGCTTCTTCATGACGTGATCTCCCGACTCTTATCTTCACTCGATCTCGTCGACGAATTTCGCAAGGCGGCGGACGAAGTCGGCGATCATCGCGTCGACCGTGCGGTTGCGTTTGGCGTCGCCGAAGTCCGGCACCACCAGCGAGACGATCCGGGTTTTGCGGGCGGCAGCGTGAACGAGGGCGAGGCGACGCGGATGGGCGCGCCCGTAGGCCGTCATGAAATCTCGCCGATCGTCCTGAGAGAAATGGCAGATCTCGAAGATCGTTTCGACATGCTGGATCGGGATCGGAACGGGGTAGGCCGGGTTGGCGATCTGCGAGACGAAGGAGCGGTTCTTGCCGAGCGCATTGGCGAGGCGCTGGCGCGTTCCGGACGGCCGGTTGTCGAGCACCCCCTTCAGGATGGTCTTATATTCGACAACCGGATCGACCGGCTCGATCACCTGTGAGCGGTCGGTCACCGGTCCTCCATCGCGCCACTGAAATTTCGCAGATCGACGCGGCCGATCGCCGCCTTTGCGGCGGCGAGCGCCGACGGGGCCACGGAGACCGAACGGAGGCCCGCGCTCAGGAGTTCGCCGACGATCTCGGGATCGCCGCCGGCGTCGCCGCACAAGCTGACCTCCCGCCCGGTGAGGCGGCCGTGCTCCGCCACCATTCGGATCAACCGCAGCACGGCCGGGTTGCGCGGATCGGCGAGATCGGCGACGGCGGCGATGTCGCGCCCGGCCGCCGTCACGTACTGCGTCAGATCGTTCGAACCGATCGAGAAGAAGGCGGCGGCGTCGAACCGCTCGATGGCGAGGGCGGCCGCCGGCACCTCGACCATGATGCCGAGCGGTGGGCGCGCCGCCATGACGCCCGCCGCGGCGAGCGCCGCCACTTCGGCATCGAGCATCGAGCGGGCGGCTTCAAGCTCCTCCGGCACGGTCACCATGGGCAACATGACCTTGACCGCTCCGTGGCGGGCGGCGCGGGCGAGCGCGCGGAGCTGGACACGGAAGACGTCCGGACGGGCAAGCGACAGGCGAATGCCGCGCATGCCGAGAAACGGGTTGCTCTCGCCCTCTGCCGTGAGGCCGGCGATCGGCTTGTCGCCGCCGGCATCCAGCGTGCGGATCGTCACCGGCTTGCCCGAAGCCCACTCGGCGAGGCGGCGATAGACGCGATATTGCGTCTCCTCGTCCGGCAACGCGTCCCCCGCGAACAGGAACTCGGTGCGCACGAGGCCGATGCCGTCGCAGATCGCCGGCGGCAGGGCGAGCAGCTCGTCCGGCGCCGCGACGTTGATCTGCACCGCGACCGCGACGCCGTCGAGCGTCACCGCCGGCTCGCCCGCGCGGCTTGCCGCCTGCGCAGCGGCGGTCTCGCCCGCCCGCCGCTGGGCCTCGAAGGCGGCGCGCGTCTCCGGCGCGGGATCGAGGATCAGCTCGCCGTTGACCGCATCGACCAGGGCCTCGCCCGCCATGCCGGACGGATCGACGTCCAGACCGACGATCATCGGCACGCCGCGCGCTCGGGCGAGCATGGCGACATGGCTGTTCCGGCTGCCTTCGGAGAGCAGGACCGCGCCGCCGGTGCGCCAGTCGATCGAGAGAAAGCGGGAGGGCGGCAGGTCGTGGGCCGCAATGAGGCTACCCGGCGCGACGGCGGCGTCGCCGTCGCCGCTCCCGCCGCCGCTGAGCTGCGCCAGCACGCGGTCGCGCAGATCGGCGAGGTCGGCGGCGCGGGCGCGAAACGCCTCGTCGTCGGCGGCGAGATAGCCCGCGATCTCGTTATCGAGCGCGCCGCGCCACGCGGCGTCCGCTGGCGTCCTGGCCTCGATTGCGGCGAAAGCCGGTTCCGACAGGGCGTCGTCATCGAGAAGCGCGATCTGGAAGCCGAGAATGTCGGCCGCGTCCTCGGCCGCGCCCGCAGCGAGCGCGGCCAGTGCCGCCGCCGCCGCCGTTATTGCCGCGCGCAGCGCCGCCGACTCGCGGACCGGGTCGCCGGCCTCTCTCCTTACGGCCGGTTTCGGCTCCGAGCCGAGCGCGACGATGCGCCCCGCCGCGAAGCCGGGCGAGGCTGGCCGGCCTCGGTGACGCGTCTCAGCCATCGCCGGCGCCTTCGCTTGCGTCCTCGTCGAACCGTCGGGCGACGAGGTCGGCAAGCGCGCCGATCGCCGCCGCGGCGTCGGCGCCCCAGGCGCGAAAATGCAGGACCGCGCCCTTCGGCGCCTTGACGCGCATGATCTTGACCGGGCTCTTCGCGTCGACCCAGGGGCCCGCCGGCTCAAGCGCGATTTCCACGGTGGCGGCGAAGCTCTTTGCGAGCTGCGTGAGCTTCACCGAAGGCCGGGCATGCAGCCCCACCTCGTTGGTGAGTGGCGCGGAAGCGGTAACGGGCGGCTCAGTCATATTCTCCAGATCCTTCGATGGCGCTCTCCGGCGGCGCTCGCCTATTGCGGCGAAAGCTCCTCTGCCGTGCGCTTTACCACGTCGAGCGGAGAGCCGCCCGATGCTTCGGTCGCCGCGATCACCGCCCCTTCGACGATCGGCGCATTGCAGACGACGACCCGGCCGCGGCGGTCTTCCGGCAGCATCTCGATCGCCATCTCGCTGTTGGTTTCGGCGCCGCCGAGATCGACCAGGATCGCGACCCCTGCCGGCGACCAGGCTCGATCGATCGCGGCAAGGATCGCCGCCACGTCCGTCCCGAGTCCGCCATCCGCGTTGCCGCCGGTGAAGTCGAGCGGAACCGCGTCGCCGACCATCTGGCGCACCATGTCGGCCGAACCTTCCGCCACCTTGCGGGAATGCGAGACGATGACGATGCCGACATTCGCGGAGGGGGGCTGCCGCTGCTCCTGCGCCATCGGGTCAGCCTCCGACCGCATCGCAGACGGCGGCGATCATCAGCGCGGAGGACCGCGCGCCGGGATCGACGTGCCCGATCGACCGCTCGCCGAGGAAGGACGCCCGGCCGCGGATCGCCTTCATCGGCCGCGTCGCCTCGGCCGATTCGAGGGCCGTCGCCCGGATGCGCGCAATGAGATCCTCGCCGCCGCCGC
>DASWRT010000428.1:0-3447 GCA_036403035.1 Allostellaceae bacterium
GTAGCCGAGCGTCCCGGAAAGCGCATGCAGCGCGAAGGCCCGCCCGACCCTCGCCGCCGCGATCCGATGGCCGAGGATCGTGTAGTCGGCGGGGTGGAAGACGCTGTTGCCGAGCCCGGCCGCCACCATCAGCGGCAGCAGCATGGCGAAGGGCGGCGCAGCGGCGATGCAGGCGAACGAACTGGCCAGCAGGAGCAGCCCGCCGGCAAGGACGCGCGGCGCGCCGAACCGGTCCACCGCGAAGCCGGCCGGCGTCTGCGCCAGACCGGACGCGAGATAGAAGGCGGTCGCGAGCACGCCCAGCCCGGTATACCCGACGCCGTAATGCACCTTCAGCACCGGAAAGAGAGACGGCAGCAGGAACTGGAAGAAATGGCTCCAGAAATGCGCGAAGCAGACGAGGCCCGTGAGCCCCCAGAAGCCCTGGGCCGGAACGGCGCGGTCGTCGCTCCGGTCCGCTGCCGCCGTCTTTCCCGCCGTCCCCTCGACCGCCATCGTCATCGCCCGCCACCGATCGCTGCTGTTCCGCTCTGTACAGGATCGGATGGCAGGCGCACGCTGTCCTGCCAATGATCGTCGAGAAACGGACAAACCGCGATGAGCATCGCCGCCGACGCCGACGCCCGCAGCATCGACCCGGATGATTACCAGGACGTGCCGCGGCCGGTCGCCGCGATGGCGAAGACGTTCCCGAGCGGCACATCGGTCGCGCCGCACCGCCATCGCCGCGCCCAGCTCGTCTTCGCGACGAGCGGCGTGATGCGCGTGACCGCGCCGGCCGGCGGCGCCTGGATCGTGCCGCCGCAGCGCGCGGTGTGGGTGCCGGCGGGAACCGAGCATGCGATCCGCATGTCCGGCGAGGTCGCGATGCGCACGCTCTACGTCGCGCCGGACGCGGCCGAGGGGCTGCCGCGCGCCTGCGCGGTGATCGAGGTGTCGCCGCTGCTGCGCGAGCTGATCCTGGCTGCCCTCGCCGAGCCGGTCGAATACGACGAGGACGGCCGGGCCGGGCTGATCGTCCGGCTGATCCTGCACGAGCTGCGCGCCATTGCCGCGGTGCCGGCGCTGCACCTGCCCTGGCCGGAGCGCGACCGGCGGCTCCTCGCGGTCTGCCGCGGGCTCGCCGACGACCCGGCCTGCCCCGACACGATCGACGCCTGGGGCGAGCGCGTCGGCGCCAGCGGACGCACCCTCGCCCGGCTGTTCCAGAACGAGCTGGGCATGAGCTTCCTCGCCTGGCGGCGGCAGTTCCGCCTCGCCGAGGCGCTGTCGCGCCTCGCGGGCGGCGCGCCGGTCGCGCAGGTCGCCCGCGATCTGGGATACGCCGGCCCGAGCGCCTTCACCGCGATGTTCCGGCGGACGCTCGGCGCCGCACCGGGGGAGTACATGCCGAGGGTCCGGCCGGACGCCGGCTCCGACGCATTATCAGCGCCGACGGGCGGCCGGGCCTGGGATCAGCCCGCCTCGTAAAGCGCCCGTTCCTCGGCGAACGCTTTCGCAATGCTCGGCCGCGCCAGCATGCGGCGATGATAGGCCTGCACGGCCGGCCATTCGGACAGCTCGACGCCGCTCGGCCGGCACCAGTTCAGCACCGTCGCGAGATAGGCGTCGGCTACCGTGAAGCGATCGAGGAGGTGCTCCCGCCCGTCCAGATGTTTCGCGAGGTAGGCGAAGCGCGGGCCTACCTTCTGATGCGCAAAGTCCTTGGCACCTCCGGGACTCGTGCGGTCGAGGAGCGGGATGAAGACCGCCTTGTGCAGTTCCGTGGCGATGAAGCTCAGCCATTGCTGCAACCGGTAGCGCTCGATTCCGCCGGCCGTTGGCGCCAGCTCCGCCGCCGGGAACCGGTCGGCCACGTACTGAAGCACGGCGAGGTTTTCCGTCAGCAACTCGCCGTCGTCGATGCGAAGCGTCGGCACCTGCCCCATCGGGTTGATCGCGAGAAAGTCCCCGCCGTCGGCCGTCCGCTTCACCTTCGTGTCGGCGCGGATGAACGAAGCGTCTGCTCCAGCCTCGTACAGCGCGATCCGCGTGGCCATCGAGCAGGCGAGCGGCGAGAAATAAAGCTCCATGAATTCCTCCAGCGGGCATTGGTTTTTGTACTGTTTCGCATAAAATAACAGAGCGTCAATGGATTTTATGCGAGATGGTACAAAAATCATCCTCGGGACGACGCGGCCGACCCCGCGCCTATGACCCCGACGCCGCCCTGGACCAGGCAAGGGACGCGTTCTGGGACGCCGGCTACGCGTCCGTCTCGCTCGACGATCTGAGCGCCGCCACCGGCATGAACCGGCCGAGCCTCTACGGCGCGTTCGGGGACAAGCGGGCGCTCTACCTCAAGGCGCTGGAGCAATATTTCCTCCGCGGCAAAGAGCTGATGGAGGAGGCGCTGGCGCCCGACCGGCCGCTCCGCGACGGAATCCGGCGCGTCTATCGCGGCGCGCTCTCGCTCTACTTCTCGGGCGATCACGGCGCCCGCGGCTGCTTCCTGATCGGCACGGCGACGACCGAGGCGGCCCGCAGCCCCGAGGTGCGCGCCGCCCTCGGCGCGGCGCTTCGCGCCTACGACGAGGCGTTTGCGACGCGCCTCCGCATCGCCCGCGAGCGCGGCGAGATCAGGAGCGACGCCGATCCGGACGCGCTGGCGAGGATCGCATCCGCAGTCATGCATTCGCTGGCGGTGCGGTCCCGCGCCGGCGATTCGCGCGCGGAACTAGAGGCCACGGTGGAGACGGCGCTGGACCTCATCTGCGGTCCTTCGCAGACACAATGATCGGACCTGATACGACTGCTCTCGCTCATGCCGCCTGCGCCATCCGCTCCGTCACCAGCACCGTGACGGCCGGATAGTCCGCCTTGCCGCTGCCGAGCAGCGGCAGCTTGTCGACGTGCAGGATCGTCCGCGGGACCGCCAGCTCCGGCACGCCGCGGGTGCGGGCGGCGGCGAGAAGCGTGTCGCGGGCGGCGTCGGCGCGATCGGTGACGAGGACGAGTTGCTCGCCCTTGCGCGCGTCGGCGACGACGGCGACGGCGTGCTTGTTCTCCGGCCAGAGCGACTGCGCCAGATCCTCGGCGGCGCTCAGCGAGACCATCTCGCCCGCAATCTTGGCGAAGCGCTTGGCGCGGCCCAGCACGGTCGCGTAGCCATCTACGTCGACGTCGACGATGTCGCCGGTATCGTACCAGCCGGGCTCCGGCGGCGGCTCGATTACGCCGGGCCGCTCGGCGTGGAGGTAGCCCAGCATCACGTTCGGTCCGGCGACGTGCAGGCGCCCGCCGCGCTCGATCCCCGGCACCGGCTCGATCCGGTACCGTATGTCGGGCAGGAAGCGGCCGACCGTGCCCTCGCGGTAATGCATCGGCGTATTGACGGCGAGCACCGGCGCGGTCTCGGTCGCGCCGTAGCCCTCGAAGATCCGCAGCCCGAACTTCTCGATCCAGGCC
>DASWRT010000429.1:0-11479 GCA_036403035.1 Allostellaceae bacterium
CTGTCCGAAAAGCTGGCCGGCGATCTCGCGACGATCGAGCGGGAGAGCGGCGGGCGGCTCGGCGTCGCGGTGCTCGACACGCTCACCGGCGCCCGGTCCGGTCACCGGAGCGACGAGCGCTTCCCGATGTGCAGCACCTTCAAGCTGATGGCGTCCGCGGCCGTCCTGTCCCGCGTCGATGCGGGACAGGAGCGCCTCGATAGGCGCATCCGCTTCGAGGCCGCCGATCTCATGACGTACTCCCCCGTCACGAAGGACCGGGTCGGCGGCGACGGCATGGCGCTGAGCGAACTCTGCGAAGCCGCGATGACGTGGAGCGACAACACCGCCGCAAACCTGATTCTTGCCAGCCTGGGCGGTCCGGCGAGAATGACGGACTTCGCGCGATCGATCGGCGACACGGCGACGCGGCTCGACCGGATCGAGCCCGACCTGAACGAAGCCGTGCCCGGCGACCCGCGCGACACCACCACGCCGGCGGCGATGGTTGCGAGTATCCGCGCTCTCGTCGTCGGCACCGCCCTGTCCGCCGCGTCCAGGGATCGGCTCACGCGCTGGCTGGTCGCCAACAAGACCGGCGACGCGCGGCTTCGCGCCGGACTGCCGAACGGCTGGCGCGTCGGCGACAAGACCGGGACCGGCGAGCGCGGCACGGCGAACGACGTCGGCGTCGCGTGGCCGCCAAACCGGGCGCCGGTCATCGTGTCGGTCTATCTCACCGAGACGTCCGGAACCGGCGGGCAGCGGGACGCCGCGCTCGCCGCGGTCGGGCGGGCCGTCGCGGCAGCGCTGGAGGGGTAGCGCGGGCTCAATCCCTCTCCCCTCGTGGGCTATTGCAAAATACGCAAGCCCGGCCCTGCGGGTCCCCTCTCCCGCTTGCGGGAGAGGGATAGGGTGAGAGGAGTTCTTTTTCCCTTTCAATATCTTACGATGGCGTTCGGCCGCTATTTGCCCTCACCCCGACCCTCTCCCGCAAGCGGGAGAGGGGGTTTCGCAACAAGCCGCGAACGGGGGCGAGGAATCGAGGAGACGCTTTTGGACACCAGCCGCGCCGCCGCTCCCGTCAGAGTTTCGCGACGAGGGCGGCAAGCTGGTCGGCGCACTGCCCCCAGCCCTGGTGAAAGCCCATCTTCTCGTGCGCCTCGCGGTCGGCGACCGTCCAGTGACGTACGCGGGCGGTGTACCGTGTCTTCCCGCCTTCGTCCTCGAACGTCAGGATCACCGTCATGAACGGCTTCTCCGACGGCGCCCAAGCCTCGGTGTAGGCGTCGGTGAAGACGAGCCGCTCGTTTTCGACGACTTCGAGGTAGACGCCCCTGTTCGGAAGATCGTTGCCGTCGGGGCCGCGCATGACGATCAGGTTCGCGCCGCCCGGCCGGACGTCGAGCTCCGCGACGGGCGTGGTGTAGGGCAGCGGGGCGAACCATTGCTTGAGGAGGTCGGGGTCGGTCCACGCCCTGAACAGCTTTTCGCGCGGCGCGTCGATAAGGCGGGTCAACACAAGCTCGCGGTCCGAGGTCGGGGCAGCGTCGGCCGTGGTAGGCATTTACCGTCTCCTTTGATCAATTCCGCCCGAAGGACGAACGGGCGATCCGCCATCCGACACCAACCGTAGAACAATTTCGAGCGATCTCCCGCCGGGGGAGCGGACGAGAGCATGGAAGGCAGGAGGGCCGTTACATCCCCGGCGCAAAGGCGCATGATTGGCGCCGGAGGGGGCCGAGGGACGACCGCGGCCTCCCGCCCATGAGGGAGGACACGATGAGCGTCGCAAGCGTCAGCAAGATCACCGCGTCATCGACCACCAGCTTCGACGATGCCGTCCGCGGCGGTCTGGAGCGCGCCAACAGAACCTTGCGCGGCATCACCGGCCTGCACGTCGTCGAGCAGAAGGCGAAGGTCGATAACGGCCGCATCGCCGAGTATCGCGTAACGATGGAAGTCACCTTCGTCCTCGAAGGCTGACCGAAGCCCGGCCCTGCCATCGCAGGGCGGGACGACGGGGAGGGCCCGCGGTCGCGACAGCGCCGCGGCCCTCCGCCGCAGATGGTGCGGAACGCGATCGTGAGCCGGCGCATTCTCCATCTGTTGCGGGACAAGGAACCTGAGTTTTAGCAGGCGGCTCGAAAATCGTCGTACGGATATTGATGTGAGGCATTGTGGACGAGTGCTGATGACGATTCTTACGAACGCCGACCGCTCCCGCCCATCAAAGTCCGAGCATCTTCTTGGCCGTGGCACTCGCAATGTCGGTCAAGATCTTGATTGCAGCCTCATAAGTAACCTTGCCCAGGCGTGGAAGCATTAGCTTCAAGCGTGCGGCAGCAGCTTCCGTGACGCGCGACTCTTGCACAATGTTCTGAACTATACTCGGAACTGCTTCCGCCTCTTCGTGATCTAGATCCGCTTCCAGCAAGTGGATTAGCGCTTTCATTTCGTCTCGCCGTTCGGCTTCCACGGGAACACCGGGCGGCGTGTCATGATAGAGCATCACCGAAGCCGCCAAGCGAATCAGGCGTGCACCGGCCTCTGGATCATAGGGTGCGTCAGCTACACCCGCGCAGGCGCGGCGTAGAGCGTCTATCTCATCGCCATAGCGGACTGGGTATTCTGGCGCTGAATACCGGTGGATCTCATCCGAAAGCGTCCGGGCAGCCGCCCGGACGGCCTCTAGGAAGTCGAAACAGGAATCGCTTAAGGCCATGAAACGCTCCGACGCGTGAACAGGGCAGATCTTCTCCCGGCCGGTCGGATTCGTCCACACGTCGCTATCCTGCCGGTTGTATTTCTTGAGCAGCGCATCATTCGCTGCTGTACCCAGCCGAGCACATAGATGAATCTTCCATAACCAACGGATTTGTCGGCGACATACGTGTATCGAGAAAGACTGACCGCAACTCGTCGCTCCGGAGCCACCCAATGACCCAGCAACTGACCGCCATCGACACCGTCATCGTCCCGCGCACCCGCGACATCGGCGGGTTCGAGGTGCGGCGGGTGCTGCCATCGGTGCAGCGGCGGATGGTCGGGCCGTTCGTGTTTTTCGATCAGATGGGGCCGGCGACGTTCGAGGCCGGGCGCGGGCTCGACGTGCGGCCGCACCCGCATATCGGGCTCGCCACCGTCACCTATCTGTTCGACGGCGAGATCCTGCACCGCGACAGCCTCGGCACGGTGCAGCCGATCCGGCCGGGCGCGGTCAACTGGATGACCGCCGGGCGCGGCATCGCCCATTCCGAACGCACCGGGCCGGAGGTCCGGCGGAGCGGCGGGCGGCTGTTCGGCATCCAGTCCTGGGTGGCGCTGCCGGCGGCGCACGAAGAGGCGGCGCCAGCCTTCGCGCATCACGGCGCGGACGCGCTGCCGCTGCTCGAAGGCGACAGCGGGGAGCGGGTGCGGCTGATCGCCGGCTCGGCCTGGGGGCGGAGCGCGCCGGTCGCCGTGCTGTCCGACCTGTTCTATGCCGACGCCGCGCTCGATGCGGGAGCGCGCCTTCCCCTGCCGGCGGATTACGAGGAGCGCGCCGCCTATGTCGCCGAGGGAGCCATCACGGTCGATGGGCAGGAGTTCCCGGCCGGACAGCTCGTGGTCTTCCAGCCCGACGCCGATATCGTCGTCGAGACCGCCGCCGCGGGCAGCGGCGCGCGGGTGATGGTGCTCGGCGGCGCGCCGATGGACGGGCCGCGGCACATCTGGTGGAATTTCGTCTCCCGCTCGACGGAGCGCATCGAGCAGGCCAAGGAAGACTGGAAGGCGGGCCGCTTCCCGCCGGTCCCCGGCGAAACCGAGTTCATCCCGCTGCCGGAGTGACGCGGGCGTCGGTCGCCGGTCGCTGTGAGCCGGCACTGTCAAATTTCCTGACGCCGGCAAAAATCATAACGTAGGGGCGGCCCTTGGGACGCCCGCCTTGTGGCCGGACGGGCGGGAGGGGCAAGCCCCTCCCCTACGTTAAAAGGCGGGAACGCGCGGCCTTTCAGCCCTTGCCGTCTGACGCCACAGGGCGAGTATGCCGGTGCCGCGCGCGGAAGCGGCGCATCTTCGTGAGGCTGCCGCAGTCCCGCATGTCGCACCAACGCCTTGTGCCGTTCTTCGACGCGTCGAGAAACAGCCATCCGCAAGGCTCGTTGGCGCACTCGCGTACGCGCCCGATGCGGTCGTCGGACGTCAGCAGATCGGCAGCGGCCCAGGCGGCGATGCGGCGGATCCGGTCGAGGTCGCCGGCCGGCCGATCGAACCGCCGGACGAAGCGCGGCGGCGTGCCGCCGCCACTGCCACCACCCGGAACGGCGGCGGGCGCCAGTCGGGGGCGTGCGTCGGCGACATGCCGGTCGAGCCGCGCCAGTGCATCGGCGCCGGGGAGCCGCCCGGCGGCAATCGGCGCGAAGACGGCGAACACGGCTTCCCGCAGATCGAGCGCACGGGCGTGCGCGCGGGCGGCCGCGGCGGGATCGGCTCGCGCCGCCTCGCGCAACGTGGCCGCACCGGCGGCATCGAGCAGCCCGGCATGCTCCGCCCAGTCGACAAGATCGCCGTAGCCGTCGGCGAGATGGTCGCGCGGCGACGCGCCGTGCCGATCTGATACGGTATTCGCGAGATCGAGCGCCGGATTGCCGCCGGCAAGGTTCAGGGTCGCGATGTGCGGCTGCATCGCGCGAGGTTAGCAGGAACCGGCAAAAAGCGCTTCACCGGCAACGCCGATCACTTGATGTAACCGTCAAAGAACGGTACGATGGTTACACAATGCGCCGTCTCTCCTTCCCGCTCTCCGCTTCCGTCCGACCGGAAATCCGGCAGGCCGTGCCGACAGTGGCCGCCTTCGCGGCGATCTACCTGATCTGGGGCTCGACCTATCTCGCGGTCCGCGTCGCCGTCGAGACGATCCCGCCGCTGCTGATGATGGGGATCCGGTCGCTCGCGGCGGGAGTAGCGCTTTACGTCTGGGCCCGGCGGTCGACGGGAACCGGGCCGACTCAGCGGGAATGGGCGAACGCGGCGCTCATCGGCGTACTGCTTTTCACCACCGGACACGGACTGCTTGCGATCGCGGAGCGGGACGCGGACTCCGGCATCTCGGCGGTGCTGCTCGCGACGATACCGCTTTGGGTGCCGCTGCTCGCGTGGCTGATCCCGGCAGGAGCGTCCGGCAAGGACCGAAGCGGGCAACGGCGCGGGGCTGCGCCCTCGGTACGCGTGCTGGCCTGTCTGGCGGTCGGCTTCGCAGCCGTCGCGGTCCTCGTCTGGAACGCCGCCGGCCGGGACGACAATGCCGTCGCCGGTCTCGACTTCGGCAGCGCCGCGATCCTGCTGGTCTCGGCATTCTTTTGGGCGCTCGGCACGGTGCTGACGCGGCGCCTGCGGCTGCCGGCCTCGCCGGTCATGGCGGCAGGGTGCGAGCTGTTCGCCGGCGGCGCGGCGATGATCGCGGTCGGCGTGGCGACCGGCGAAGCGGCGGCGCTCGATCCCGGCGCGGTCACGGCGCGCTCGGCCCTCGCCTTCGCGTATCTCACGACGGCCGGCTCGGTCGTCGGCTTCAGCGCCTATGTCTGGCTGCTCGGCCGCGTACCGCCGACGCGCGTGGCGACCTATGCGTACATGAATCCGGTGATCGCCGTGCTGCTCGGCTGGGCATGGCTCGGCGAGACGGTGAACGCGACCATGCTGGCCGCCGGCACCGCCATCGTGGCGGCCGTCGCCGGGATCGTCGCCGCACCCGACGCCACCACCTGACGGCGCCTGAAGGGAGCGTCCAGCCGGCGCCGCTCTTCCACCGGGAACACCACACCCGGAGCCTCCACCGATTGTACGATATCTTTACAAAATCACGTCACGCGCCGGCCCGGAATTGCCGTCGGCCGCGGAATTCGGGCACTGGCACGCCGGTTGCCAGAATTACCGCGCAAGGCACGGTGGAGTACGATATGACCCTGCATTCCCCAGCCGCCGGCGGAACGCCGCGGCGGCATAACAAGACACCGGATTGACGGTGACGACGGCACGCGACATTTCCTCTCGCCCTCCCTCTCCGGGGGATGGGCTTTACCCGTCGACCGAACTCCTCGGGGATCCGGCCGCCCCGCCCGGCACGCGTTTCACGCGGCGGGACGCCGTCATCGTCTGGGCCGCCCTGATCACCGGATTCTGGTGGGCGCTGTACAAGCTGGCGGCGTGGTGATCCGCCGCTGATCGTCGCGGGACGCGCTATCGCCGGATGGCGGCGCGTCCCGCGATATTCTCGCCAGCCGGCCGGCCCGGCACTGCTCTGCGTTCCCTGGGGGATGGAGGCGCAGTAGAAAACCAGAAAACAACGTTCGAACCACCAAGACACTAAGACACGAAGGAAATCCCGGCGCGCGGCGCGCGCCGATAATCATCTTGGTGCTCTTGGTGGTTCGAACGTTACTCGTTAAATCCGTGGATCTGAAGGTCGTCGAAAGACGGGCAGCCTACTCAACGAGCCTGCAGACGAAGCGCATCAGTTGACCAAGGCGGCGGCGTGGACGGGCGCCGCCGCCGTCTCCTTCGGCTCGAAGATCGCCCCGACCCGCTGGACAAGCTCGTCCCGCCGGTACGGCTTGTCGATGACGTCGTACTCGTCGCCGTCGTTCTGCACGTCGCGCGCATAGCCGGTCGTCAGCAGGACCTTGATGCCGGGATGGAGCCGCTGCGCCGTCCTGGCCAGCTCGACCCCGCTCATCCCGTTCGGCATGACGATGTCGGTGAAGAGCAGGTCGATCTTCCCGCCGCCTTCGAGAACGCGTAGCGCCTCCGCGCCGTCCCGTGCCGTGACGACGCGGCAGCCGAGCGCGCCGAGCGATGCCTCGATCACCTGCAGGACGTCGCCCTCGTCCTCGACGGCGAGCACGGTCCGTCCAACCGGCAAAGCCGGCCGCTCCGCAGCGGCGGTATGGCCGGACGGATCGGTCTCGGCAGCGGCGGCGCCGGTCTCGGCCCCGGCCTCCGTCCTGGGAAGGTAGAGCGCGACCGACGTGCCTTCGCCGAACGCGCTCTCGATCGTCACCGTCCCGCCCGACTGCCTGATGAAGCCGTAGAGCTGGCTCAGCCCGAGCCCGGTGCCCTTGCCGACCGGCTTCGTGGTGAAGAACGGCTCGAAGGCGCGCTGCATCACCTCGGGCGACATGCCGGTGCCGGTATCGGAGACGACGACCCGGACATAGTCGCCCGGCGGCAGGCCCAGCGACTTGGCGCGGTCGCGGTCGACGGTCTTGTTGACGGTGCGGATCGTCAGCGTGCCGCCGTTCGGCATCGCGTCGCGCGCGTTGATCGTCAGGTTCAGGATCGCGGCCTCGAACTGCGCGGCGTCGAGGTGGCACGACCACAGATCCTGCGCGACCGTGATGCGGATCTTGATCGTCTCGCCGATGGCGCGGCGCACCAGCTCGCGGATGTCGCCGATCGCCCGGCCGACATGGACCGTTTCGGGCTTGAGCCGCTGCTTGCGCGCGAAGGCGAGGAGCTGCGCGGTGAGGCGGGCGCCCCGTTCGGCCGCGCGTTGCGCATTGTCGGCGATGCGCCACAGCTTCTCGTCGTCGCGCGCGCGGGTCTTGACGAAATCGAGGTTGCCGATGACGACGGTGAGCAGGTTGTTGAAGTCGTGCGCGACGCCGCCGGTGAGCTGGCCGACCGCTTCGAGCCGCTGCGCATGCGCAAGCTGCTCCTCGGCGCGCTTGCTCTCGGTGACGTCGCGGCCGCTGACGATCACCAGCCGGTCCTGCCCTTCCGTGATCGGCACCGGGGCGACCACGAGGTCGATCAGGCGC
Organism: Allostellaceae bacterium; assembly: GCA_036403035.1. Taxonomy (GTDB): domain Bacteria; phylum Pseudomonadota; class Alphaproteobacteria; order ATCC43930; family CGMCC-115725; genus DASWRT01. Next base: position 7,779 of record DASWRT010000429.1, read on the forward strand.
GACGGCCCCGCCGGGAAGGAACGCTGCACCAGCGCCTGCTGCCGCCGGCCGGTGACGATGCACTCGCCGGCGTAGCCCTCGATCTCGGCGGCCCATTCCGGCTCGAGAACCTCGCGGACGGTGCGGCCGAGCAGCGCCCCGCGCGGCGCGGCGTAGAGCTGCTCGGCGGCGGGGTTCACGTCGTCGTAGACGAGGGTGCCGTCGCCGGTCGCGCGCAGCAGGAAGAGATATTCCGGCGCGTTCTCGAAGAAGGCGCGATGCCGCGCCTCGCTGGCGGCGAGCTGGGCGGTGCGCTCGCGCACGCGCAGTTCCAGCGTCTCGTTCATCTCGCGCAGCGCCGTCTCGGCGGCGCGGCGCTCCGTCACGTCCCAGTTGACGCCGATCAGCCGGACCGGGATGTCCGCGCGGTCGGCGACGACCTTGCCCCGCGCCACCATCCAGCGGACGCCGTCGGACCGCACGACCCGGAACTCGGTTTCGAGCAGGCCCCCCATCGCGATCGCCGCGCGGAATTCCGCATCGACGCGCCGGCGGTCGTCGGGATGCAGGCAGGCGCGGAAGATCTCGCCGGTGACGATCCCGGCGCCCGCTATTGCCTCCTCGTCCGGCGCGGCGGTATCCGGCCGCGCCGTGGCCGGGTCGACGCCGAACAGCTTGAACTCCTCCGGCGACCAGCGCACGTCGCCGGTGCGGAGATCCCAATCCCAGGTGCCGATGCCGGCGGCGTCCTGCGCGAGCTGGAGACGCTGGCGGCTGTCGCGCAGCGCCGCTTCGGCCTGCTTCTCCGGTCCGATGTCGAAGAGCGCGAGCACGCCGCCGACGATCGCGCCGTTGCGGTCACGCACCGGGGCGCTGGACATGCGGATCCAGGACACCGCTCCGTCCTCGCCATGATAGAGGATCTCGTCACCGCGCACCGTCTCGCCGCGCAGTGCCCGCGCGAGCGGCCATTCGTCGGCGACGAGCGGCTTGCCGTCCGGGCGGAAGCCGATGCAGCACGCCGCCGGCAGCACCTCGCCGCCGGTGTCGCCGTCGCCGTCGCCGTCGACCGGCAGCATGGGGCGGCGGAGGATCTCCTCCGCCCGGCGGTTGCCGGTGACGATGCGGCCCGAGCCCGCTTCGGCAAGCAGCAGCCCGACCGGGATATTTTCGACGATCGCGCTGAAACGCGCGCGCTCGATCTCGAGATCGGCGATCAGCCGCTCCCGCTCCTCTTCGGCGCGCTTGCGCTCGGAGACGTCGCGATAATAGACCGCGATGCCGTCGGCCGAGGGATAGACGTTGACCTCGACCCAGCGGGCGAGCGCCACCGAATAGGCGGCGAACGAGATCGCCTGCCCCTCTTCCATGACTCGGCCGTAGTTCCGCTCGAAGATGCTGCCGCGGCTTTCCGGGAAGATGTCCCAGAAGCACGTGCCGACCAGATGCGGGCCGCGGCCGGCCATCATCCTCTCGGCGTGGCGGTTCAGGTAGCTGACGCGCCACTCCCGGTCGAGCATGAACACGCAGTCGGTCGTGCTCTCCAGCGCGTCGGTCAGCAGGGCGGCGGCATGGCGGGCGCGCTGCGCCTTCTCCTCCAGCAGGCGCTCGCGGTCGCCGAGCGCCTCGGCCATCCGGTCGAACGCCTCGCCGAGCCGTCCCAGCTCCGAGTGGGTCCGCACGCCGGCGCGGACCTGGTAGTCGCCGCGCTGCCATGCCGCCACGGCCGCCATCAGGCCGCCGACCGGGCGAAGGAAGTGCCGGGCGCCGAACCACGCCGCGAGCAGCGAGACGAGGATTCCGGCAAGGATCACCGCGAGGCCCCGCTTCGTCGCGCGATGGATCGCGGCGAAGGCGGCGCCGGCGTCGATCCCGACGCTGACGAACAGGCCGTTCGGCGACTGGGCCGCCGGCAGGTAGGCGATGATGCGCGGCAGGCCGTCGATGCCGAAGCCGGCCTTGGTCGCCGGCTTCTTCGCCGTGATCATCCAGCGCCAGCTCTCCGGGAACAGGTCGCCGGCGCGCTCCGCCTCGGGCAGGCGCACGAGCATGTGGCCGTCGCGATCGGCGACCGTGACCGACGCATTGGACGGCAGGGATTTCGGGCGCACCTGCTCCGCCAGCCAGTCGAGCCGAAGCGCCGCGACCAGCACGCCGCGCACCGCGCCGGCCTCGTCGCGGAACGGATAGGAGATCGCGAGGCGAGGCGCGCCGTCAGGGGTCGCCGCGTCGCGGCCGATCATCCCATCGACGGCGAAGCCGCCGGCCGCCAGCACGCGGCGCATGTCGATGCGGCGGTCGAGATCGGCGGGGACGCCGTCGGCCGTCCCGCCGTCGCAGAGCAGCGTTCCGTCCGCGTCGATTGCGGCGATGCTCTCGAACGATGGCGATTGAGACCGGACCTTGTGCAATTGCTCGAAGCAGCCCGCGCCGTCATGCGCCGCGAACTGCGGCAGCTGGGCCAGCGCCACGAGCGTGCTGCGCACGCCCTCCACGATCCGGTCCTGCTCGGCGGAGACGAGATAGGCGAAGTGCAGCGCCTGTTCGTGGATCTCCGCTTCGCGGGTCCGCCGGTAGTCGATCTCGTTGTAGACGAGGGTGGCGATCGCAGGCAGCAGGGCGACCGTAACGAGCGCCAGCAGGCGCGTCAGCAAGGCCATGCGGCTTCTTTCGCTTGTCAAGCACTAACGGCGCCGAGCACGCGGATTCCGCGGCGACGGAGCGCCGACGGAAATCGCGACCGTCACCGGGGCGAAACAATACTTTATAGTTTGTGCAAGGCGCAATACACAGTCGGGACGGCGGAGCGATTGCTCAAAAGCAACCCGCCGCCCTCTTCTCAATTGGGGTAAGCCGGATCTTCCTTTCGGGTGATCATTGCGCCTGCCGCTGCGGCGGCGGTGGCATTCCGCCGCTGCGGTCAGGTAAAGAGCCGCTCCTTCTCGAGCCCCTTGTACATGTCGGCGACGAATTCGCCGTACCCGTTCCAGATCAAAGTAGGCCGGCGCTCGCCGGTGCCGAGGACGCGCTCGCTCGCCTGGCTCCAGCGCGGATGCGGCACCTCCGGGTTGACGTTCGCCCAGAACCCGTACTCGGACGTCTGCAACTTCTCCCAGAACGACACCGGCCGCTCCTCGGTGAAGGTGAAGCGGACGATCGACTTCGTCGATTTGAAGCCGTACTTCCACGGCGTGGCGAGGCGCAGCGGCGCGCCGTTCTGACGCGGCAGCGGCTTGCCGTAGGCGCCCGTGACGATGAAGGCGAGTTCGTTGGCCGCCTCGGCCATCGTCAGCCCTTCGATATAGGGCCAGGGATACCAGAACTGCTTCTGGCCGGGCGCGACGCGCGCATCGCTGAAGGTCTCCATCCGCACGTACTTCGCCGAGCCGAGCGGCTTCGCGAAGTCGACGAGCGCCTTCATCGGGAAGCCGCTCCATGGGACGGCCATCGACCACGCCTCGACGCAGCGGTGCCGGTACAGCCGCTCCTCCAGCGGCATCTGGCGGACGAGATCGTCGAAATCGACGGACTTCTCCGTCTCGACCAGCCCGTCGAACTTGACCGTCCAGGGCCGGATCGGCAGCGCCTGGGCGGCGCGAGCGATGTCCTTCTGCGAGCCGAACTCGTAGAAGTTGTTGTAGGTCGTGACGTACTCCTCCGCGGTGACCGGCCGATCGAGCGCGTAGCGCTCGTTGCGCTTCGCCGGATAGAGACCGGCGGTC
>DASWRT010000430.1:0-9172 GCA_036403035.1 Allostellaceae bacterium
GTCGTCCAGGATTGCGGGCAGATCATCAACCCCGACGGCGTCCGCAACCAGGTCGAGGGCAACGTCATCCAGACGGTCAGCCGGGTCCTGATGGAGGAGGTGACGTTCGACCGCTCGATGGTGACGAGCCTGGACTGGTCGAGCTACCCGATCATCACCTTCCCGGACGTGCCGGAGGTCGTCATCGACCTGATCGACCGCCCGAAGGAGAAGCCGTGGGGCGCCGGCGAGCCGTCCGCGGCGGTGATCCCGGGGGCGATCTCGAACGCGGTGTTCGACGCGACCGGCGCCCGCCTCCGCTCCGTCCCGTTCAAGCCGGAGAAGGTGAAGGCAGCGATACAGTCGATATAAGGCAATTCCTAATTGTAGGGGCGGCCCTTGGGCCGCCCTCGCCGGCGCAGAGCGGCGGCGGGCGGGGCAAGCCCCGCCCCTACGTTAGGATGGCTCAACGCACGGCGAGAGGGCGTCACCGCGGGCTCGATGACCCCGACGCGGGCATGACCGCGGCGGTGTCGGGGTCCGACAGGTCGCCCTGCGGCGCGCCGAGCAGCAGCTTCTGCGCATAGTCCGGCGTCGTGCCGGCCTGGATCTGCCGCATCGCGTCGGCGGCGACGTCGCGCGCCTGCTCGGCGGTCTTGTAGCCCCGCACGATGTCGTGCGCGAGGTTGAGCGCGAGCATGTTCGTCGCCTCGCGGTCGCAATGCGCGGTCAGTTCGCCGCGCGTGCGGTCCGCGATCACGCTGCCGTCGAACGTCGCCAGGGCATTGAAGAAGTTGAGCGGGACCTTGTAGGCGACGACCTGCTCCAGCACGTCCTGGTGCGGCGCGGGGAAATCGTGCTCGACGCCCTGCTTGTGGACGATCGTGCGCACCCACGGGCCGTTCTCGCGCCAGACCAGCATCGTCGCCGTCGCTTCCTGCGGCGGGCCGTATTTCCGCGCGATCTCGTCGGCGGCGGCTTTCGATGCGTCCGGCCAGTCCTTGACGATGTCGGCGACATCGGCCGCGTCGAACCGGGTCGGCAGCGACGCCGCCCGCGCGCCGGTCGCGCCGGTGGCGGTCGCCGCCGCGGCGGCTCCGAGGCCGAGCGCCGTCCCGGCCCGCAGGAGGCCGCGACGATCGATCTCTGTCCGCTGCTCGCGATGGTTGCACATGCTGCGCCTCGCCCTTGCCGGTTCTTCTCACAGCAGAACGGCGGCGGCGGGGCGTCGTCTCATGCGTGGCTCCCGCACCGTGCGCAATGTTCGCCGGCGCGGCACGGACACCCACCGCAGTCTTGCAATCCCGCAAAGAGCCCGTAGCCTTCCGGTCGTACCGCCGCGAGAGCCGGAAGGGCAGGAGGAGGAGCACGTCATGGCGAAGCGCTATTTCGTTCGGGCCGAGGACGTGTCGGGCTATCACCCCGCGAACCATACCGGCACGCTCAACCGCCGCCTGATCGGTCCTGAGACCGTCGGCGCGCGGCATGTCGAAGTGCTGCACGGGACGCTCGATCCGGGGCAGGGGGCGTTGCCGCACGCGCATCCCGGCATCGAGCAGGTCTGCTACGTGCTGGAGGGAACGGCCGTCGCCGAGGTCGACGGGCAGCGCCGGGAACTGGGGCCGGGCGATTGCTGCTTCTTCCCGGCCGACATGCCGCACGTCTTCACCGCGACCGGCGGCAAGCCCGTCAAGATCCTGGTGATCTACTCGCCGCTGTATGGGGAGGACCCGAGCCGCCGGGTCGTGACGGGCTGACCGGGACGGCCGGCGGCGCGCTCTACTTGAGGCCGAAATAGGCGCGGCGTAGCGCGTCGTTCGCCCGCAGTTCCTCGACCGTTCCGCCGAAGCGTATCCGTCCGCCGTCGAGCGTGTAGACGCGGTCGGCGAGGTCGAGGAACTTCACGTTCTGCTCGGCGATCAGGAGCGCCAGCTCCTGCTCCGCCCGGCACGCCGCCAGGGTGCGGACCACCTCCGAGACGAGGAGCGGCGACAGGCCGGCCGACGGCTCGTCGAGGAGCAGCACGCCCGGCCGCGCCGCGAGCGCCTTCGCCATGCCCAGCATCTTGCGCTGCCCGCCCGAGAGGCTGCTGGCCGCGGCGCGCCGTTTCTGCGCCAGGACCGGGAAGATGCCGTAGACGATGTCCGCCTGCCGGCGCGCCTCGGCGTTGCCGAGGAATTGCGCGCCGATGCGGATGTTCTCCTCGATCGTCAGGTCGGGGAACACGCCGAGTTCCGACATGTAGACCATGCCGCGCCGCACGCGCCGGCTGGTCGGCTGGTGCGTGACGTCGCCGCCGGCCAGCCGCACCTCGCCGCGCCAGACCGGCAGCAGCCCGTGCAGCGCCTTGAGCAGCGTCGTCTTTCCCGCGCCGTTGGCGCCGAGCAGCACCACCGTCTCGCGCGGCGCCACGCGGAGATCGACGCCCCACAGCACCTGGACCTTGCCGTACCCCGACTCGATGCCGGACGCCTGGAGCGCCACGTCGCGCTCATCCATCGCCGTTTCGCTACCCATGGGCGTCGGCTCCGAGGAAGACCTCGACGACCTTGATGTCGCGCGCCGCGTCGGCGAGCTTGCCTTCGAAGATCTCCTTTCCGGCGTTCATCACGATGACGCGGTCGGTGATCTGGTCGATGAACCCCATCAGGTGCTCGACGACGAGGAGCGCGATGCCGGATCGCGCGAGGCCGAGCAGCCTGTCGGCGATCCGGTCGAGCTCCGCCGGGTTGAGCCCAGAGGCGAGTTCGTCGACGAGCAGCAGCTTCGGACCTGTCGCCAGGGCGCGCGCGAGATCGAGCATCTTCTGCTGCGCGCTGGTCAGCTCGGCGGCCGGGCGGTCGATGACGCCGCCGAGATCGAGGGAGTCCAGGATCTCGCGCGGCTCCAGATCCGACCGCGGGTTGCGGCCGTAGGCGAGGGCGACCTCGACGTTCTGGCGGGCGGTGAGCGGCAGGAACGGCTTCGGCACCTGGAAGGTGCGGTTGATCCCGAGATGGACGAGGCGGTGCGGCGGCAAGCCGCCGATCGCCCTTCCGTCGAAGCGGACCGCGCCGCCGTCGGGCGGATAGAGGCCGGAGATCACGTTGATGCAGGTCGTCTTGCCGGACCCGTTCGGGCCGACGAGCCCCAGGATCTCGCCCGGCTTCAGATCGAAGGTGAGCCCGTCGAGCGCACGGAAATCGCCGAAGCGTTTCACCAACCCTTCGACGGCGAGGAGCGGCGGTGTCGAGGTCGCGGACGGGTCAGGGGACATCGACGCCTCTCCGGCGGGCCAGCGAGACCAGCCCGTTGGGCAGGAACAGCACGAGCGCCATGATCAGCACGCCATACATGAGCTGGAAATATTGCGGCGTCGAGATGCCGATCGCGTTGTAGATCCCGTAGAGGATGACGACGCCGAGGATCGGCCCGATGACCGTCGCGGTCCCGCCGAACAGCGCGAAGACGATCGCGAAGATGCTGATGCCGAGGTCGAACACCGTCTCCGGATAGAAGACCGAGACGTACCATGCGAAGACGCTGCCGATCAGCCCGGCGAGCAGCGCGCTCAGCGCCCAGGCGAGGGTCCGTTCGCGCACGACGTTGATGCCGGCCATGCCGGCGCTGATCGGGTCCTCGCGGATCGCCTGGAGCGCGAGGCCGAACCGCGAGTTCCGGAGATAGATCACGATGCCGAGGGCGAACGCCAGGATGGCCAGCGCCGCGCCATAGGCCAGCGTCGGGTCGTAGATCCCCGAAAGGGTGATGCCGTAGGGGCCTTTTGTAATGTCCTCCAGGTTCGGGTTCGAGACGACCTGATGCACGGCCTGCGAGGCGGCGAGATTGGCGATCGCGAAATAGGCGCCCGACAGTCGCAGCAGCGGCGCCAGCAGGAAAGCGAGCGCCAGCGCCGCTGCCGCGCCGACGGCGAGCGCCGCGAGCGGCGGCCAGTGCAGGTGGATCACCGTGAGCGAGAAGCCGTAGGCGCCGGCCCCGAAGAAGCCGACATAGCCGAACGGCAGATAGCCGGTGAAGCCGTAGATGATGTTGAAGCCCTGGGCGAGGACCAGATAGACAATGAAATTGAACAGCAGCAGATGGTTGCCGTAGAAGGACGGCAGCAGCGCGAAGGCGGCGACCAGCAGCGCCGCGAGCAGCAGGGCGGGCAGCGCACGCATGCGCTTACGCACGGCGCACCGCCTTGCCCAACAGGCCGCTGGGGCGCACGAGCAGGATCGCGATCAGCAGCAGGTAGGGCAGCAGGTTCGCCCACGAGCTGAAATAGGTCTGCATGAACATCAGCGACACGCCGTAGACGAGGCCGCCGAGCACGGTTCCGAGCGGGTTGCCGAGCGAGCCGACGACGATCACCGCGAACGCGGTCAGGTTGACGTCGACGCCCATCGTCGGGGTGACGCTGCCCAGCATGAAGGGGGCGAACACGCCGGCGACCGCGGCGAGGCCGAGACCGATGCCGAAGGCGAGCGCCGAGACGCGGTGCACGTCGATCCCGGTCGCGAGCGCTTCCTCCCGATGAACCATCACCGCCCGCGTCAGATAGCCGAGCCGCGTCCGGTAGAGATAGAGATAGAGGAGCAAAACGGCGGCGGCGCTGACCGCGCCGCTCACCACCCAGGCGACGGGAAAGCTCTGGCCGAGCAACTCGACCGGGCCGCTGCCCAGCACGAAACCGGGAATCGAGCGCTCGCTCGTGCCGAAGGCGATCGTGGTCAGGGCCTCGATCACCTGCGACAGGCCGAAGAACAGGATGATCGACAGCATTTCCGGATCCTTCGCGGACAGGAGCCGGGGCACCAGCAGGTAATAGAGGGGCAGCCCGATCAGCAGGAACCCGGCGAAGGCGATCGGCACGGCGATCAACGGATTGACGGCGAGCAGTTCGAACAGCCAGACGGCGCTGAAGGCGCCGAGCATCAGGAAATCGCCATGCGACAGGTTGACGATGCGCATGACGCCGAAAACGAGGTTGAGGCCGAGCCCGACGAGGCTGAAATACAGCCCGAACAGCAACCCCGCCAGGATCGTGTAGACCAGCATCGGATCGGCGGAGCCCTTCGCCTAAAAGTTCATACGAGCGGTTCCGCCGGACGGGGCGGGACGGGAATGCGCGGTGAGCGACGCGGGCGAACCCGGCTTCTACAGCGCTCTACGCGAGTCCCCCCACCCCAACCCTCCCCCGCAAGGGGGGAGGGAGAAAGACCGAGCGCTTTCAAAGCCCTCCCTCCTTGCGGGGGGGAGGGTTGGGTGGGAGGACCCGGCCCAATGCCAAGCTGTTCGTTCCGACCGCAATCCGCCTAAGGCGCGGGATAGACCGGCTTGCCGGTTGCGACCTCGGGCGGATAGACCGTGACGAACTCGACTTCCTTGCCATCCTTGCTCGCCACCAGTTGGCCCAGCGGCGTGATCTCCCCGATCTGCGCGCCCATCTCGTCCAGCTCGAACGTGCCGTCAAGCGTCTTCAGCTTGCCGGAGAGGCTGAAGACGGCCTTGCGGAGGGCGAGCTGGTCGAGGCTGTCGGCCGCGTCGAGCGTCTTCTCGATCACCAGCCCGGTCGTGTAGCCGGCGACGGAGTTGAAGCCGAACTCGACCTTGCCGTCCGTGTACTTCTTGTGCCAGGCCTCGCGGAACTCCGCGAGGTTCATGCCGACCTCCGCCTTGTAGTCGAGCGCGGAGGACGGGACGTAGGTGTAGACGTGGGACAGTCCCTTGACCCCGACATTCTTCTCCAGCAGATCGGTCTCAAGGCCCGGGTAGATGGTGAACAGCATCTTGAACTTGATGCCGCTGTCCTGGACGTTGCGCAGGAAGGCGATGTCGTTCGTCGGATAGCCGAGTTCGATCACCGCGTCCGGCTGCGCCGCCCGGATGTTATTCAGCAGCACGGTGTAGCTCGACGTTTCGGTCGGCACGCCGTTGTCGTAGACGATCTCGATCCCGCTGTTGCTCTTCTTGATGAAGTCGCGGACGGCGTTCGCCTGCGTCCCGGTGAAGTCGTTCGTCGAGTAGAGCAGGGCGACGCGCTTGATGCCGAGCTTCGGCCCTTCGTTCGTCACGAAGTCGGCGAGGTATTTCGGCCAGATCGACGACACCGGGTCGGACATCAGCACGATGTACGGGTTGTCCTTGCTGAAGAAATTGGCGCCGGTGCCGGTCTGATCGAACAGCAGCATCTGGTGGTCGCGGGCGATCGGGACCGCCACCGAGGTCAGCACCGATCCGGAGTCGGAAATAAGGATGTCGACCTTGTCCTGGGTGATCAACTGGTTGTAGAGCGTCGCCGCCGTCCCGGTGTTGCTCTGGTCGTCGTAGGCGATCAGCTTGATCGGGATCTTCTTGTTGAACGGTTTGACGAAGACGCCGCCTTCCGCGTTCTTCTGGTCGATCCACAGTTTGAGGCCGTTGTGAACCGGCATCGAAATGCTCGCAAACCGGCCGGACGACGCGTAGAGCGTTCCCAACTTTATCTCGGCGGGCGCATCGGCAGCGGCGGCCTGCTGGGCAATCGCGGCGGCAAGCACGGAAAAAGCCGCTGTTTTCAATTTGTTCAAGGCCGGCATCCTCCCCGTTCTTATGGCGCGTGCATCGTAGGTTTCGCGCCGGACCAAGTCAACGCGACCGCGCTCGAGAGCCCGGTAGCCCGGCCGCACTCCCCTCGTTAATGTGAGCGACCGCCCGTACCGTGGAGGCGCGTGGGCGAAGCTGGTTTCTCTGGGAGTGACGCCGAATGACCGAGCCGGCGGACAATCTGTTGCTCGACATGGCGGACCGCCTCTTCGGCGATCTCTGTGCGCCGCAGCGCCTCGCCGATGCCGAAGACGGCATCTGGCCGGCAGCGGCGTGGCAGGCGGTCGTCGACGCCGGATTGCCGCACGCGCTCGTTCCGGAAGCGGCGGGAGGCGTTGGCGTGCCGGTCGGCGACGCTTTCGCCCTGTTGCGGGTCGCGGGACACCATGCGCTCCCGCTTCCGCTCGCCGAGACGATGCTGGCCGGCCGGCTGCTGGCGGGCGCGGGGCTCGCGATCCCGGAGGGCGGCGGTGCCCTCAGCATCGCGCCGGTCATCCCCGATGGCGGCCGGCTGCACGCGACGCGCGAGGGCGGCGGCGCTTGGCGCTTCACGGGGAAGCTTCCCCGCGTGCCGTGGGGCCGCAACGTCGACGCGGTCGTCACGGTCGCCGATATCGGGAGCCGGACTTGTGCCGCGCTGATTCCGCGCAGCGGCTTCACGGTGGAGGCGGGTGAGAACATCGCCCGCGAACCGCGCGACGATCTGACCGTCGATGTCCGTCTTTCCGAGGACGCGGTGGGGGTGTCGGAAATTGCGCCAGATCAACTCCTCGCCATCGGCGCGGCGATGCGATGCTGCCAGATGGCGGGCGCGCTGGAACGCGTGCTGGGGATGACGGTGCAGTACGCGCAGGACCGGGTCCAGTTCGGCCGCCCGCTCGGGAAGTTCCAGGCAGTGCAGCAGAACCTCGCGGCTCTGGCGGGGCAGGTGGCGGCTGCCCGCGCGGCGGCGGATCTCGCCGCCGAAGCGGTCGCTGCCGGCAGCGGCGGAGAGCCGTCCGCCATCGCCTGCGCGAAGATCCGGGCCGGCGAGGCGGCTGGTGTCGCGCCCGGCATCGCGCACCAGATTCATGGCGCGCTCGGCTTCACGTATGAGCACAGCCTGCACTTCTTCACCAAGCGCCTGTGGGCCTGGCGCGAGGAGTTCGGCAACGAGGAGCATTGGAGCCTGCGGCTCGGACGCTGCATGCTCGCGGCCGGCGCCGACGCGCTCTGGCCGTCCGTGACGGCGGTATAGAGGTGACGGATTTGTCGTCTTCTTTCTCTTTCCCCGCGCCGCCGTTCTCGCCCGAGGCCGAGGAACTGCGCGCCGAAGTCCGCGAGTTCCTGAAGACGGAGCTGGCCGAACGGCGGCCGATCGAGCGCGCGGAGAGCTGGAACGGGTTCGACGCAGCGTTCAGCCGCAGGATGGGCGAACGCGGCTGGATCGGCATGACGTGGCCGAAGCGGTATGGCGGCCACGAACGCAGCGCGCTCGAACGCTACGTCGTCCTAGAGGAAATGCTTGCCGCCGGAGCGCCGGTGTCGGCGCACTGGATCGCCGACCGGCAGTCCGGTCCGGCCCTGCTCCGCTGGGGAACGGAGGAGCAGCGCAGCGCGATCCTCCCGCGGATCGCGCGCGGCGAATGCTTCTTCTGCATCGGCATGAGCGAACCGGATGTCGGCTCGGACCTCGCTGCCGTCCGCACGCGGGCGACGCGGGTCGACGGCGGATACCGCGTGAACGGGACCAAGCTGTGGACCACCAACGCGCATCGCAGCCACTACATGATCCTGTTCTGCCGAACCGGCGAGACGGCGGAGCGCCACGGCGGAACCAGCCAGTTCCTGGTCGACATGAAGAGCGAGGGCCTCGACGTCAGGCCCGTCCGCGCTCTCACCGGCGAGCATCATTTCAACGAGGTGGTCTTCGACGACGTATTCCTTCCCGACGCGGCCCTGATCGGAAAGGTTGGGGAGGGATGGCGGCAAGTCACGAGCGAACTGGCCAACGAGCGCAGCGGGCCGGAAAGGTTCCTGTCGTCGTTCACCCTCCTGGTCGAGCTGGTCCGTGCGCTGGGGCGGGAGAAGGAACCGTCGCCGGCCGCCGCCGCCGCGCTGGGCCGCATCGTCGCGCATATCGCGGTGCTGCGGCGGATGTCGCGCTCCGTCGCGAGCATGCTCCAGCGCGGCGAGGATCCGTCGCTCCAGGCGTCGATCGTCAAGGATCTCGGGGCGATCGTCGAGCAGGAGATTCCCGAAATCGCGCGGCGGCTTATCGCGACGGAACCGTCGACGCGCGCCGCGCAGGACTTCTCCGCGGTCCTCGCCTATACGATCCTCCATGCGCCGTCCTTCTCGCTGCGCGGCGGGACGCGCGAAATCCTGCGCGGCATCATCGCGCGCGGCCTCGGCCTTCGCTAAAGGAGAGACTATGCCGGACCTCGTCCTGTGCGAGATCAGCGGAGCGATCGCCACGATCACGCTGAACCAGCCCGATAGGCGCAACCCGATCTCCGAGGACGCGACGATCGAGGCGCTGCTCGCCGCGATCGGCCGGGTGGACCGGGATGCCGGCGTCCGCGTCGCGATCCTGACCGGCGCGGGATCGGCCTTCAGCACGGGCGGCGATCTGCGCCAGATGGCC
>DASWRT010000431.1:0-9128 GCA_036403035.1 Allostellaceae bacterium
GTGCTCGAAGTGCTGCGCGACTTCGACCACCCGGTCTTCATCGTCACCAAGTCGGCCCTCGTGCAGCGCGACGTCGACATCCTCGCGCCGATGGCGGAGAAGCGCCTCGCCGCGGTCGCGATCTCCGTGACGACGCTCGACCGCCGCCTCGCCCGCCGGATGGAGCCGCGCGCCGCGACGCCGGAGCGCCGGCTGGAGACGATCCGCGCCTTGACCGGCGCCGACATCCCGGTCACCGTCCTGGCCTCGCCGATGATCCCCGCCCTGAACGACCACGAGCTGGAGGCGATCCTGGAGGAAACGGCGGCGGCCGGCGCCGTGAGCGCCGGCTACGTCTTCCTGCGCCTGCCGCACGAGCTGAAGGACCTGTTCCGCGAGTGGCTGGAGACGCACGCCCCCGGCCGCGCCCGGCACGTCCTCTCGCTGGTCGCGCAGGCGCACGGCGGCAAGGCATACGATTCCGAGTGGGGCCACCGGCTGCGCGGCGCCGGCCCGTACGCCGAGGCGCTCCGCCTGCGATTCGAACTCGCCTGCAAGCGCCTCGGCCTCAACCGCCACGGCCGCATGCGCGGGCTCGACACGAGCCGGTTCAAGCCGCCGCCGAAGCCGGGGGATCAGCTCGGGCTGTTCTGACCCGCCCCGCCGGCCTCGGCTGGCGAACGGGGCCGGCGGGACGACGCGGCGCTCGCCCGGCCGGCCGTCACGCCATATAGTGCCGCCGCACGGCCCGACCGCTCCGCACGCACCTACCCGGTTCCGATCCGACCATGCCCGACCTCACCCTTGAGCGCTCCCTCGGCGGCATCGTCTGCGGCGTCGACGAGGTCGGGCGCGGACCGCTCGCCGGGCCGGTGCTTGCGGCGGCCGTGGTGCTCGACCCCTCGTGCCTGCCGCCGGAGATGCTCGACGGGCTCGACGATTCGAAGGCGTTGAGCGCGGCGCGGCGCGAGCATTGGTGCGCGGCGCTGCGCGCCTGCGGCGACGCCGCCGCGATCGGCATCGGCGCCGCCAGCGTCCGCGAAATCGACGGGATCAACATCCTCCGCGCGACGATGCTCGCGATGCGCCGCGCCGTGCTGGCGCTGCCGGTGCGGCCCGATGCGGCGCTGGTCGACGGCGACAGGGCGCCGCCGGACTTCCCCTGTCCGGTGCATACCGTGGTCGGCGGCGACGGACGCTGCCTGTCGATCGCCGCCGCCTCGATCGTCGCCAAGGTGACGCGCGACCGCGTCATGGCGGAACTCGGCCGCCGCTACGCCGGATACGGGTGGGAGCGCAACGCCGGCTACGGCACCGCCGAGCATCGCGAGGCGATCCGCCGTCTCGGCGTCACGCCGCACCATCGCCGCTCGTTCGCCCCGGTGAGGCAAAACGGTCACACTGGGATTTTAGCGTAACAGCCCGAGTCGCGCTTCGATTGACGGCTTGACTCTGCTCGCGCACCATTGTGCGCATGAGTAGAATGTTGATGGCCGAAATTAGCCAAATAATTCAAGGCGATTGCGTCGCCGCAATGTCGGCGCTGCCGCCGGAGTCGGTGGATCTCGTGTTCGCCGATCCGCCCTACAACCTGCAACTGGCAGGCGAGTTGCGCCGGCCGAACAACAGCCGCGTCGACGGCGTCGACAACGATTGGGACAAGTTCAGCGATTTCGCCGAGTACGACCGGTTCAGCCGCGAGTGGCTCACCGCCGCGCACCGCATCCTGAAGCCGGACGCGACGCTGTGGGTGATCGGCAGCTATCACAACATCTACCGTCTCGGCGCGTTGCTGCAGGATCTCGGCTTCTGGATCCTCAACGACATCGTCTGGCGCAAGACCAATCCGATGCCGAACTTCCGCGGCCGGCGCTTCACCAACGCCCACGAGACGCTGCTCTGGTGCTCGACGTCGAAGGACGCGCGCTACACCTTCAACTACGAAGCGATGAAGGCGCTCAACGACGACCTGCAGATGCGCAGCGACTGGCTGTTTCCGCTCTGCAGCGGACCGGAGCGGCTGAAGCGCGACGGCCGCAAGGCGCACCCGACGCAGAAGCCCGAGGCGCTGCTGCACCGCGTGCTGCTGGCGTCGAGCAAGCCGGGCGACCTCGTGGTCGACCCGTTCTTCGGCTCCGGCACCACCGGGGCGGTCGCGAAGCGGCTGCGCCGCCGCTTCATCGGCATCGAGCGCGACCCGGACTACGTCGAGGTCGCGCGCGACCGGATCGAGGCGGTCGAGCCGCTCGATCCGAATCTCGTCGCCGTCGTACCCTCGAAGCGGGACGAGCCGCGGGTGCCGTTCGGCACGCTTGTCGAACGAGGGCTTGTCGCGCCGGGCGAAATCCTGTTCGATGAAAAGCGCCGCTGGACGGCGCGGGTCCGCGCCGACGGCACGGTCGTCTCTGCCGACGCGCGGGGGTCGATACACCAGATCGGTGCGCAGGTTCAGAATGCGCCGGCCTGCAACGGCTGGGCGTTCTGGCACGTCGAGCGCAACGGCCGGCCGGTGCCGATCGACATCCTCCGTCAGAAGGTGCGCGCCGAGCTGTTCCAGCGCTGACCAGGAGCGTCCGCGGCAGGCGGGCGCCAGGACGGAGGAACCCACGTGGCTGACGATTTCACGCTTTACGGCTTCGGGCTGTCCGGCCCGACCTACAAGGTCGCGCTGATGCTGACGCTGTCCGGCCGGCGATACGCCTACCGGCACGTCAATCTGATGGAAGGCGCGCAGCGCAAGCCAGAGTACCTCGCGGTGAACCGGTTCGGCGTCGTGCCGGCGCTGAAGCACGGCGACATGGCGCTGTCGCAGTCCGGCGCGATCCTGGAATATCTGGCGGACACGCTCGGCACGTTCCGTGGCGACGACGAGACGGCGCGGGTCCGCAGCCGCGAGTGGCTGTTCTACGACGCCGACGTGCTGTCGCCCGGCATGTATCGCTGCCGCGCGATCCGCCGCGGCCTCATGAAGGCCGAACCGCCGGTCGAGGAGTTTTTCCGCGGCGCCGGCGGCCGGGCGCTGAAGCTGCTCGACCGCTCGCTCGCCGACGCCCCCTTCCTCACCGGCAAGAGCCCGACGATCGCCGACATCGCCTGCCACGGCTCGGTCTGGTTCGCCGGCGAGGGCGCCCACGATCTGGAGCCGTTCCCGAACGTGAAGGCGTGGATGGACCGGATCGCCGCGCTGCCGCACTACAAGGCGCCCTACGACCTGCTGCCGACGCAGGACACCGCTGCCGCCTGACGGCTCTCCGACTCTCCCCTCTCCCTTCGCGGGAGAGGGAGGGAGCCGACGGGGTCGACGGTGTCAGTCCGCCGTCGCGGCCGTTGCGACGCCGGGCCGCGCCGGATAGCGGTCGAGGAGCGAGCCGGCGGCGCGCTCGACCGCGTCGACCAGCCCGGCTCCGCTGACGCCGCCGCCCGGCGCGGGACGGCCGAGCCGGCCGGTCGCATGGCCGCGCCACACCTCGCGGCCGGTCCGCGCATCGACCATCTGAACCGCGAGCGTACCCTCGGTCACCGGGACGCGAAGCAGCTCGAACTGCCACGGCGCGACCGGGTCCGGGCCGGCGCCGAACCAGGGATCGCCCGGCGGAGCGAATACTCGGTCGGCCTGCTGGACCGCCACGGTCCGCGCCGTGCCGAGGCTGTAGGCGACGATCAGGTCGGCCGTGCCGGGCGCCGCCGCCCCGACCAGCCCCTTCCGCGCGAGCGTGCCCTCGATCGCGCGCCGGATGCCGGCATCGACCGCGTCGGCCGGCGTGTCGCCGAGCCCGCCGGGCCGTGCGACGACGGCGCCGCCGGGCATGAACGCATAGCTACGATAGGCGCCGAGATCGGCGGCGCTCTGCACGCTCGCGATCGGAGGGACGGCGCCCCCGCCGGGCGATACCGCGGCGCAGGCGGCAAGCATCGCTGAGAGCGCACAGGATTGCAGCAGTGTGACGGCCGTTCGCATCGCGCGTTCCTCGACCTTGGGCAGCCGTTCCGGCCGCCTGCGGTGATGAACGCTCCAGGCGTGCGAAATGCGGCATACCCCGCATTTTCATGTCGTCGCCTACCGCGATTGGCTCTGAGCTAAGCCCAGAGGGCGCAGAGGCGGGCTTCGGTGCGCGAGAGGATCCAGCCCTCGACCCTGGCGGTCCGGCCGTGCCGGAAATCCTCGCGGACGCGCGCCGCGATCGTCTCGCGAAGCCGCCGCGTGTCCACCGGAAGCGGCGCGCGCGGATCTCCGCCGCCGAGGTCGGCGAGGATGAGGCGCGCCAGCGTCGCATCGTCGCCGCTCTCGTCCGGATAGCCGGCGAGATAGGCGCGGCCGATGAGCCGTGCGCTGTCCGGCGCCGGGACGAGGGCGCGGAGCCGGCCGGCGACAGCCGCGCCAGCGCTAGTGGCCGGCGGGACGGCGGCACCGGCGCGCCCCGCTGCGAGCGCCATAGGAAGGGCAAGGACGAACCGTCGCGTCGGGGACATCTTGGTCTCCCTCGTCAGACGAGCTTGGGTTTCAGGTGGTCGGCGAGACGCAGGGCGAGCGCGACGATCGTCATCGTCGGGTTGTCGATGCCGTAGCTCGGAAACACCGAACTGCCCGCGACATAAAGGTTGGCCATGCTGTGGATCCGGCAGTTCTCGTCGACCACGCCGTACGCCGGGTCGCGGTGCATGCGGGTCGCCCCCATGTGGTGGCTGCCGTTGCCGACCGCCGCCATCGGCTCGCTCCCCGTCTCGCGCGAGTTGACCCGCACGCGCCCGAGCCCCGCCCGTCCGAGGTCTTCCGCCAGCAGCTCGTGGGCGCGCACCATATGGCGCTCGAAATCAGCCGGCAGGCGCCAGTCGAGCCGCACGCGCCGCATCCCGAGCGCGTCGCGCTCGTCGCCGAGCGTCACGCGGCTGTCGGGGTCCGGCGGCGCCCCGCAGACATAGACCGTGGAATAGAAGGCGGGCGAGCTGCCGGTGACCCGGCGATAGACGCTCTCGGCCTCCCATTCGACCCCGCGCATGATCTGGGCGACGTGAAAGCCGAGATGTTCCGGGATTTTGAGAGAGCGGAAGCTGTAATACAGCGTCGCGAGCGACTTCTTCGCGAACTCCTTGTTCGGCGGCGCCCCCGGCTCGAAGCCGATGCCGAAGGGCGGCAGTCCCTCGCGGCGGCGCGTCTCCGGATCGGCGTGGAGGAAGCCCTGTACGCTGCTCCCGCGGATCCGGCGCTTGTCGTAGAACGGCAGCGATGCGCCCGCGGCGCGCTCCTCGAAGACGACCGAAGCCGCGCCGCTGACTTCGGCATGGTCCATGAAGAACCGGCCGACGAGGTCGCGCGCGTTCCCCACGCCGCCCGCCTGGACGCGGTCGCTGCTGAGGAGGAGCCGGGCATTCTCGATCCCGCCGAGCGCCAGCACGTAATATTTCGCATGGACGCGGAACGACGCCGGGCTGTCGAGGCACGCGACGCGGAACGCCGCCGCCTCGGCCGCGTTCGCGGCCGTCTCGATGTCGACGACGTTGGCGTGCAGGTAGACGGTGACGGCGTCGGCCCGTTCGAGGTCCGCGCGGTAGACCTGGCCGAAGCGGGTCGGCGGACTGTACTGGAAGATGCTGGTGCGCAGCCGCGCGTCGGCCCCCAGGGGGAGCGGCCCGGCATCGTCCTCGATCCAGTCCTTTGGTTCCCAGGCATAGGGGCCGAGCTGGCAGATCTCCTGCGCCTGCCGGTAGTAGGGCTCCAGCGTGTCGCGCCCGAAGGGCCAGCCGCTGCCCGGCGCGCCGCCGTCCGGCCCCGGCTCGAAATCGATCGGATCGAAGGGCCGGCAGCCGCCGGACCAGTGGCCGGTCGTCCCGCCGAAATACCGCAGACGGTCGACGTCGAGGGGATTGAAGGACCGCCCGACGATGTCGCCGGCATAGAGGCGCTGCGTGTCCTCGTCGAAGTCCAGGCCGCCGCTTTCCAGCACGGCGACCTTGTGCCCGCTCCGCGCGAACGCCCGCGCGAGCGTGATCCCCGCCGCGCCGGCCCCCGCAATGCAAACGCTCGCCTCGATCGTGGTCCCCGCCGGAAGAGTGCGCGCGTCGACGAACATGCGAACGACCTCCACTCCCTGCCCTACGACGGATCCGCCGATTCCGTCCCCGTCAATCGAAAGGACTCCACGCCAGGCATCAAGGGATGAACACCTTCCGGGCAATACTGCTTCGGACAAGAACGCAAAATATTTTATGTTCACAAACAAAAAAATGTTATTGCACCCCCAATTACTTATTTTTCAACAACGGTTTCCGCGGCCGGAGCGCAGGACCGCCTATCCCGGTACGGCCTAAATCTTGGGCATAGCCGCCCACGACCCCGATACGCCTTTCGGCGGATCAGCGTGGATTGCGCTTGCGTCCGGAAATTGCTTTACGCGGCCCCGCTCCGGCGCTCCCCTGCAAGGAGAGAGGCGGAAAAGCCTATCGCTTTCAATTCCCTCCCCCCTTGCGGGGGAGGGTCGGGGTGGGGGAACCCGGCGCAATGCCGGGCTTCTCGTTCCAAGCCTGGCCGCAATCAGCACCGACAGTCCGTCTCCCGGTCCCACAGAGCGCGCAGCAGGCGCCGGGTCGCGACGGCATTCCGCAACGCCATGCGCAGGAGCACCGCGACCGCGAGTGCCCTCTACCGGGAGAAATTTTGGGAGTTGTCCATCCCTCAAGAGAGATGGGCAGATCTGACTGTCCGAGGCATCCTCACGATAAATTCTTTTCGGCAGCGCCCGCTGCGCATGCGGACCGAGCCAACATTTCCGGACCCTGTGGCACGGTCCATCAAACGGCACCCAATATGTGGCTTAAGCGGTCTCCAAGTTTTAGGTATTTATCTAGCTATTGAAAGTAAAGGGGACGCGAGCGCTGTTATATCTACACTCTTTAAAACAGACGGTGTACTACCCTTGTATTCGGACTGGACGGAATTTCTCAGATATCGCGAGGGATAGAGCATCTTGCATCAGCGCTTATAGATTAAAATGGATAAAACTGCGCTGCCCCAAGTGCTCGCACGCCCGATGCATCGAAAGCACGTATGCTTCCATCCTCGTAAAGCCCCACCGCCGCACCGAGTCCCGTGCGATGGCTTCGATGTCCGCAGCGGCGGCATTGGAAAGCTGGTAGTTACTCATTCTCCCTGCGCAGTTCCTTCCGCAGCGCCGCCAGGATGTCAGGGATGCGATGTTCGCTGATTCCGCTTTGCTCGCCCTCGATGAGGGCGGCAGCAAGTGCTTCGCGCGCGTCGGCTTGCGCCTGGTCGCGCCGGATCAGGTCGCGCACATAGTCACTGACGCTCGCGTATCGGCCGCTCTTGATGCGGCTTTCCACCCAATCCCGCATAGCGTCCGGCACCGAGATGTTCATCGACGCCATTGCTCAACTCCTCGACTGCTCCCGACAATATGACACAAAGTGGCATTTTTTGCCATCGTCAGTCTTTGGCGGATTCCGAAGCGTGAGCGCGGCAGCAAGCGAGCTGCCGTCCCTCCCGTCGTCCGTGGCGTGCGCGATCAGCAACCCGAACGAGCGGCCTGACGACTGAGCAAACGCGCACCGGCAGGGCAGACGCCCGCCTGCGGCGTTTCCGCCCCATTGCATTTTTGTCCTATATGGACATATGCTGCGCGTCGGCGCTCCGGCGCCGCGCTCTTTGACATCGTGAATCTGATATCTCTTCCGGGCTCCGTATCAGGAGCAGAAACAGGGCGGGAACAGGAAAATAACAGGACGGAAAACAGGAGCATTTCCTGTTTTTTCGGCACTGGGTTTGTTGTGGATCAAGGGGTTACGGACGATCCGCTCCTGTATTAACAGGTGGACGGATCGGCGCGAACTCGCAATAAGGTTGAACGAGCCCACGCAACGCATTGAGAAATCTCGGATCGGGCGGCGGTTCCCGGTCCGGGCAGGGGGCAAGGCCCCTAGTAAAGGCCCGGATACGGAAACAATGCCCCTTCAGGGTCTTTGCAAAATTGCAAAGGCATGTGCTTTCCGGTTCTCACACAGACCGCCCGAAACTCCCTCTCCCGCCTGCGGGAGAGGGTCGGGGTGAGGGCCGGCGGCCGATAAACGCGGTAGGTAAAGTTTGATAAAAAGAAACTCCCCTCACCCTGACCCTCTCCCGTAAACGGGAGAGGGAATGAGGCGGCGGGCGCGTTGCCGCGGTCGGAAGCCAGGCGCCCCTACCCTCACCCGGCCTTTCCGGGCATGGGTAGCGTCTCGACGGGGCGGCCGTTGGCGGCGTGGCTCGCCACCTTGCGCATCACCGTCGGCAGCGCCTCGGCGGCGAGCGCCGGCTGCGGCACCCATACGGCGCCGTCGCCGGCGGCGGGGCCGGCCGTCGCCGCGTCCAATCCGGTTGTGGCGAGGACGCTCAGGTGCAGCTCGAAATGCGTGAAGACGTGGCGCACCGTGCCGGCGAGCGGGCGCCAGGGTGCTGCGAAGGGGGCGGCGGCGCGGGCCTCTTCCTCGCTCCAGGGCCCCGCCCGCCACTCGGTCGACGGCACCTCCATCATGCCGCCGAGCAGGCCCTTCTCCGGCCGGCGGCGCAGCAGCACCGCGCCGTCGGCCGCCCGCACCGCCCAGAAGGCGACGCCGAACCGCGCCGGCTTCGCCGCCTTCTCGCGCCTCGTCGGCAGATCCTCGGCGATTCCCTGCCTGCGGCCGGCGCAGCCGTCACGCCAGGGGCAGAGCACGCAACGCGGCTTGCGCGGCGTGCAGATCGTGGCGCCCAAATCCATCGCCGCCTGCGCATAGTCGCCGGGCCGCTCGTCCGGGGTCAGCGTGTCGGCAAGCCGCCGTAGCGTCTTCTTTGCGTCGGGCAGCTTGTCGGTCAACGCAAAGATCCGCGCGATCACCCGCTCGACGTTGCCGTCGACCACCGTCGCGCGGCGGCTGAAGGCGATCGCGGCGATCGCCGCCGCGGTGTACTCGCCGATGCCGGGCAGACCGCGCAGCCCCTCGACCGTGTCGGGAAAGCGTCCGCCATGCCGCTCCGCCACGGCGCGGGCGCAGGAGTGCAGGTTGCGGGCGCGGGCGTAGTAGCCGAGCCCGGCCCAGGCGCGGAGCACGTCGTCGAGCGGCGCCGCGGCGAGGTCGCGGATCGTGGGCCAGCGCGCCACGAAAGCGTCGAAATAGGGCTT
>DASWRT010000432.1:0-21254 GCA_036403035.1 Allostellaceae bacterium
CCGGACGGCGAGATGATCGGTCAACGCGCCGGGCGGCGGCCTGTCGGGCACGGCGCGGGCGGCATCGATCAGCGCCAGCCCGGGCGGCGGCTCGCGGCCGGCGACCCAAGCGCGGATCTCGGGGATCGGCGGCTCGATGACCGCGTCAAGGGTGGGATTGATCGGGTACGGCATTCTTTCGGGAACGCAGCATCCGCGGAATCGTCCGCCGCCACAAGCCTCCCCGCGGGCCGCATCGCCGCGGTCAGCGGCCGCCGCCGCCGGGGTCAGCGGCTGCCGTTCGGGAGGTCCTTCCCTTCGCACTCGCGATAGACGGTCTCGGCGACGCGCAGCAGGGTCCGGCGATCGACCGCGGCCGAGACGGCGTAGCCGAACCCGCCGTCGACCCAGTAGAACGCGGCGACGCCGCCGGAGTCCGCGTAGCGGAAAGCGGTCCCGTGGTCGTCCGCGTCGGCGCGCAGATAGAGCGTCAGGCGGTGACCGTCTTCCTCCTGGTACATCATCTGCGCCGCCGGCCCGCCCGGCGTACCCGGCAGCAGCCGCCCGCCGATGAGCCGGTAACCAAGCGCGGTGAGATCGGGCACCTTGAGTTGGTGACCGAGGCGCTTCGACAGCCACTGCACGAGATGTGCTTCCTGAGTCGCGTCGACCTCGACCGGATGGCGCATCTCGACGACGTAGGTGCGGTGCGCCGCGATCGCGTCGCGCGTCAGCTCGGTTCCCGGTCCGGCGGCGCCGGCATCTCCGAACGGCGCGAGGAGGCCGCGGCCGGTCCAGCCGCCGGCGGCGCCCGCGGCAAACAGCAGGATCGCTGCGGCGGCGCGCCAGAATCTGAGCCGCAGGGCGGCACGGCGCGACGCCGCGATATGCGCGATGCGGAGTCGCGACGGGATCGGCAGTTCGACCCGCGGCGCGAGCACGGCGCGAAGCGCCTCGCGTTGCCGCCGGCATGCCCCGACGCGGGCCGCGGCCTCGGGATGCGCGGAGAGCCAGCTCTCGACGAGGGGGCGTCGGTCCGGCGCGAGGCGGCCGTCGATCGCCGCCTGGATGTCGTCCTCGCTCACCGGAGGACCGCCGCCGAAATCCAGCTCGCCGCTCACTTCACCCTCCGCAGCCGCACCCGCGGGTCGGTCTCGCCGTCGACGTAGGAGCGCAGCCGGTCCCGGCCGCGGCTGAGGCGCGACATCACCGTCCCGATCGGCACGCCGAGCACGCGCGCCGCCTCGTCGTAGGACAAGTCCTCGACGGCGACGAGCAGGATCACGGCGCGCTGTTCCTCGGACAGCGCGGCCAGCCCGTCGAGCACGTCGCGGCAGACGACGCCCAGTTCCGGATCGTCCGCGCCGGCCGTCGCATAAAGCGCCGCCGCAGCCGTTGCGTCGTCGAGCGGCACGGCGACACCGCGCCGCCGGCGCTGCCGATGTCCGCTGACGAATTGGTTGTGCAGGATCGCGAATAGCCAAGCGCGCACGTTGCCGTCGCGCCGGCGCAGATGCCAGCGCCGCACGGCGCGTTCCAGGCAGTCCTGCACGAGGTCGTCGGCCGCGTGATCGTCGCGCAGCAAGGCCCAGGCATAGCGGCGCAGCGCGGGAATGTGCGGCTCGACCAGGGACGCGACGTCGCTCATCTCAGGCGGCTCAACGGCAGGATGAACACAAGACGCCAGCCGGCGCGGAATATTCCCGGCGGCTTGCCGGACGACGCCCGCCGCATGGCCGCCTCACCCGACCGGCAGCCGCCGCGCCAGCGCGAGGTTGCGGCAACGGCCGTAGTAGTGCCAGAGCAGCCGCGCCGCGGCGCCGCGGTGCGGACGCCATGCCTCCGCCAGCACGGCCGCCTCGCGCGCCGAAGGCCGCGCGGGGAGCGCCAGCAGGTCGCAGCAGGCGGCCTGGAGCGCGAGGTCGGCGGACGGGAACACATCGGGCCGGTCGAGCGCGAAGAGCAGGTAGATCTCGGCGGTCCAGCGGCCGATCCCCTTCACGCCCGTGAGCAGCCCGATGCACTCCTCGTCCGGCAGGCCGCGCAGCGCGGCGAAGTCGAGCCGCCCGGTCGCGACCGCGTCGGCGAGGCCGCGGACGTATCCGATCTTCTGCTGGCTGAGGCCCAGGGCGCGGAGCGACTCGCCGGGCATCGCGAGCAGCGCGCCGGGCAGCGGGACGGCGCCGCCGGGCGCCAGCCGCTCGAAGATCGCGGTGGCGGCGACGGTGGACAATTGCTGACCGACGATCGTGCGGAGCATCGCGCCGAAGCCCTCGGGACGGGACCGCCAAGGCGGCGGACCGGCCGCCTCCTCGGCGGCGCGTAGCCGCGGGTCGATCCGGTAGAGCGCGTCGAGCGCGGCGCGCAGCCGCCCCTCCGCCGCGACCGCCTCGAAAGGAGCGCCGCCGACGGGGCCGGGGCGCGGCGATGCACTGAGCTGGGATGGACGGAGCCGGGACACGCCGCCATACTCGCCGAAAACCGGATCCGGAGGAAAGCCCATGCCTGCCCTGCCCCGACGCCGCTTCCTGCAAGCCGCCGGCGCGCTCGGCCTCGGCGCCGCCCTACCCGCCCCGCTCCGGGCGCAGCAGGGGGGCGCAGCGGCGAAGCAGCTCATCGACGTCTGGGGGCCGTCCGCGGCGATCTATGCCGCGGCGATGGTGGCGGACGTCGAGGGGTTCGCGCGCGGCGAGGGACTCGACGTCCGGCACGTGATGGCCGACGGCGGCGCCAAGGCGCGGCAGATCGTGGCGGCCGGACAGGCGACGGTCGCGATGGGCGACATCGGCCACGTGCTGCAGATCAGCGGCCGCGGCAAGCCGGCGAAGGCGCTGATGAACACCGAGATCCGCGCACCCTTCGCCAACGTCGTGGTCCGTCGCGACCTCTACGAGAGCGCCGGGATCGACAACGTCGAGAAGCTGGGACGATGGCGGCGGCCCGACGGCGCGAAGCCGATCGTCGCGGCGACGGCGATCGGCTCGGGAACATGGCTTTTCGGCACGTATCTGTTCGAACAGGCAGGCGTCGGCGACAGCATCAACTGGGTGTCCGGCGGCAACGCGAAGACGATGCTCGGCGGCCTGCAATCCCGCCAGCTCGATGCGATCATGGCGTTTCCGGCATGGCGCTACGACGCCGAGGCGCACGGCTGGGGACGCACGATCTTCGACGTCAACGACGACGCGGCGTGGAACCGGGCGTTCGGCGGCGACATCCCGACCACGGTCGTCTATGCGCTGGACACGACGATCAAAGCCTCGCCGGATCTCTGCCAAGCCTACGTCAACGCGCTCCATCGCGGCATGCAGTGGCTGAAGGCGCATTCCCCGGCGGAAATCTACGCACGGATCGGCGAGAAGTATTTCGGCGACCTCGGCGCCGGGGCGACGACCGAGGAGTTCCGCACGGCGAAGCCGATCTGGCAGTACGACGGCACGATCACCGAGGCGTCCTATGCGACGGGCACGCGGCTCTGGTTCCGCGAGGGCACCGACATACCGCAGACGCGATACGCCGACGCGATCGACAACCGCTTCATCGACGCGGCGCGGCACAAATACGGCGGCTGACAGGACCGGTCGGATGCCATCCATGCAGCGGACGCTCAATCGGATATTGCGGCAGCGCCTCGTGCCCGGCGCCGGGCTGCTGCTGCCCGGCGCCGCCAACGCGCTCGCCGCGCGCGTCATCGCGGCGAGCGGCTTCGATGCGGTGTACGTGACCGGCGCCGGGATCGCGAACAGCTATCGCGGCGTGCCGGATCTCGGGCTGGTGACGCTGACCGAGCTGGCCGACCACGTCGCGGCGATGCGCGACGCGGTCCCGCTGCCGCTGGTCGTCGACGCCGATACCGGGTTCGGCAACGCGCTGAACGTGCTGCACGCGGTCCGCACGCTGGAGCGCGCCGGCGCCAACGCGGTGCAGATCGAGGATCAGGTCTTCCCGAAGCGCTGCGGCCATTTCGCGGGAAAACAGGTGATCCCGGCCGGCGAGATGGTGCAGAAGATCAAGGCGGCGACCGACGCGCGGCTCGACGACGGGCTGGCGATCGTCGCGCGCACCGACGCCGGCGCGGCCGAAGGGATCGACGCGGCGCTCGACCGCGCGGCGCTCTACCGCGAGGCGGGCGCCGACGTGCTGTTCGTCGAGGCGCCGACCTCGGAAGCGGAACTGGCGCGGGTCGCCGCGGCGGCCGGGGCCAACACCCCGCACCTCGCCAACATGGTGTTCGGCGGCAAGACTCCGCTGTTGCCGCGAGCGCGCCTCGCCGAGCTGGGCTTCGCCGGAATTCTCTACGCGAATGCGGCGCTGCAGGCGGCGGTCGCCGGCATGGGCGCGGTGCTCGGACACCTCGCCCGCCAGGGCGACCTCACCGGCATCGAAGACCAGCTCGCCTCGTTCGAGCTGAGACAGCAGCTCGTCGATTACGACAAGTACCGGCGGCTGGAGCAGCGCTACGCGACCGGCCTACCGGATGACGGCGGCACCGGCGAGGGCGGCGGGAGCGAAGGTGAAGACGGTTCCCGATGATCCGGCGCACGGCAGCGGGGCCTCACGCGCCGATTATCCACGCAAACTGTGGATAATTCTGTGGGCTTCGGCGGCATATCCTGTGCGACTCCGCAGGCGCAATGGCTCGCCCAGAAGTTGCTCAAAAATTAGGCGCTAGTTTATAAGTGACTGATCTGGAATAAGAAAACTTGTGGTAACGATATGTCATCGGTAACTAATCTTTAACGAAACTCATCGACACCCGCAAAACATGACCGTTCCGGCTACCTGTGTGCAACCACGGGCACCGCGGCGCCGCGATTCGTCCTTGAGTCGCCGAGAGTTAGGAGAAATCCGGGCTAATGCCCACCGGCGTCGATCACCTCGCGGTGCTCGTCGGCGCCGGCATCGTCGACCGGAGCATCGTCGTCGACGGACGGCGACACGGCCGCCTGCGGATCTTCCAGGGCCGCCGCTTCCTGACGGGCGGCGACCTCGGCTACCGCAGCCGCGAACGTCTCCTTCGGCGCCGCGGTAACGGTGACGAACTGGTCAAGCGTGAAACTGATGCCGGCAATGCCGATGAGGAGCAGAACCACGGCCCAGGCAGCCACGATGTCGCCCGTCACCGTTCTCCGGTGATCGACGAAGTCCACGTTCGGTATCGTCGTACGCCGCTCGGCCATGTTCGCCTCGCAGATGAGTCCCGCGCCGGAATGCGGCACTCTCTTGACCAAACGTATAGGACCTTACACTGGCCCTCAACCCTGCCGGCATGGATGACTGGCATTCGCGAAACGAATGCCGGTCGGTTCACCCGTATGCAGTCATTATAGGGGATGGTGCGGCGCGGCATCCCCACGACCCGGCGTATACCGTCCCCGGCGCAGCGAATCCGCTCAGGGCGGCGGCAGGACAATCGCAAAAGGTTTCGTAGCCTACCCCGGCAGGGCAATGGTTGCCGCGACGCCAGAGTCGGAAGGGTCCGGCAGCGGCTTGCAGGTCCGCGTCGGCGGCAGCGTCACGGTGACCACGGTGCCGCTGCCGACCTTGCTGTCCAGCCGCAGCGTGCCGCCGTGCAGCTCGACGAGCCCCTTGGTCAGCGGCAGTCCGAGGCCGGTGCCTGCGAACTTGCGCGCCAGCGAGGATTCGACCTGCCCGAATGGTTGAAGCACCTTGGCGAAATCCTCGGGCGCGATGCCGATCCCGGTGTCGCGCACCGAGAAAGTGAAGCCGCCGTCGGCATCCAGGCCGCCGGATATCGAAACGGTGCCGTTGCGCGGCGTGAACTTCAGGGCGTTGGACAGCAGGTTCAGCGTGATCTGCTTGATCATCCGCTCGTCGACGAAGATCGGCGGCGTGCCGTCGGCGATCTCGACGGCCAGCGTGATCCCGGCTTCGGCGGCGCGCGCCCGGACCAGCCGGCCGCACGCCTCGACCGCCGCCGCCACGTCGGTCTCGCTCTCATGCAGCGTCAGCATCCCGGCTTCGATCTTCGAAACGTCGAGGATGTCGTTGATGATCTGCAGTAGATGGGTGCTGCTGGTGTGGATGTCCTTCGCGTATTCCTTGTACGCCGCGACGCCGACCGGACCGAGATACTCGTCTCCGATCATCTGCGAGAAGCCGATGACCGCATTGAGCGGCGTACGCAGCTCGTGGCTCATGTTGGCAAGGAACTCGGACTTGGCCCGGCTCGCCAGCTCGGCCGTCTCCTTGGCGCGGAGAAGCTGGCGTTCCGCTTCCAGGCGCTGCAGTTCGACGGCGACCCGAGCCGCGATCAGCACGACGGCGTCCCGTTTCGACGCGGCCGCGTGATCCGGCCTGTCGTCGATCGCGAAGACGTGCCCGATCGGCGTGCCGTCGCCGCTGCGGACGACCTCGCCGACGAGCGCCGCGCCGCCGAGCGCCGCCATCAGGCGCGATGCGGCGCTCGCCGCGAGCGCACCGGCATCGGCCGGCTCGGCATCGCCGTCATCGGCAGCGGGATCGAAGGCGGCCGGGGACAGCGGCGTCGCACCGTCGACCAGGGCGAGCACCTCGCTGCGTGCGGCGGCGGCGGCGGCATGCGGCACCACCCGCGCGATGCCGGCCCACCGATAGCCGGTGCCGGCAATCAGCGCGCGCGCCGTGCGGCTGAAAACGTCGCTGCCGTCCTCCGCGGTCAGGATCCTCAGCGCTTCCTCGCGCCGCTTCAGCGCCGTCACGTCGGTGGCGAGAATGATCGTGCCGCCATCCGGCGTCGCCTGTTCCAGCACCTGCATCCATTGTCCGGTCGGCAGTAGCTGCTCGAAGTTGCTCCGGCCGGAGCGGTGGCGCTCCAGGCGTTGCGCGAGCCATGCCTCCTCGTCGCCGGAGGCGGACGCCTCGGGAAAGCGGCCGCGGGTGATGCCGACGCGGACCAGCGTCTCGAACGGCGTGCCGGGAACGAGCAGTTCGAGGATGCTCTCGTTGATCCCGCGATAGCGCGCATTGCAGAGGACGAGCCGGTCGGCGGCGTCGAAGATCGCCACCGCCTCGGAGAGGGCTTCGATCGAGGCAAGGAGGCGGAGCGAGGCCGCCGCCGCGGTCTCCTCGGCACGGCGCTGCACCGTCAGGTCGGTACCGGTGCCGCGATAGCCGCGAAAGCGGCCGGACTCGTCGAAAACCGGCTTGCCGCTCACCTTTATATAGCGGGAGTGTTTGCCGCTCCCGTCGCCGTACCGGTACACGAAGTCCCGGAAGGGCTGCCGTTCGGTCATGGCTCGGATATGATCCTGCCAGCGTTCCGGCTCGCAGTTCATGTCGGCGAACTCGTCGCGCCGACGTCCGACGATCGCCGACGGATCGATCCCGTAGATCTCGAAGAAGCGGTCGGAGATCCGGGTGAAGCGCAGTTCCTCGTCGGTCTCCCACAGCCAGTCCGAAGCCGCGTCGGCGAAGTCGCGGAGCCGCGCCTCGCGCTCGGCTACCTGAGCCTCGGCCATCTTGCGGTCGGAGACGTCAAGGATCAGCCCGTCCCAGACGATGCTCCCGTCCTCGGCCCGCGTGGTCTGGGCTGCCGAGCGGAGCCATTTTATGTCGCCCGACGCGGTGGCGACGCGCATCTCCAACGCGAAGGGCTGAAGCGTTTCGGCGGAACGCCTGACCGTGGCGTCGAAGGCCTCGCGGTCGCGCGGGTCGATGGCGCGCAGCATCAGCCCCGCGTCGGCGATCAGCGACTCGGAATCGTAGCCGAGCAACGTCTTTATGCCGGCGCTGACATAAGAATAGGAGAGCCGTCCGTCGGGATGGCGCACCCGCCGGAAAACGACGCCCGGCAGGTTCGCGACGATCGTCGCGAATTGCTGCTGCGCCTCGGAAAGTTGCGACTCCGCGAGCTTGCGGTCGGTAATGTCGATCGCGATGCCGAGTATCCGGGTCACTGCGCCGTCCGCCCCTTTGACCGGCGAGAGGCTGGTCTGCCACCAGCGGCTGCCGTCGCGAGTCCGAAGACACTCCTCGTAAACCAGCGGCGCGGCGGATGCGACGCACTCCCGATAGCGGCGGATCACGGCAGCGGCATCGTCGGGATGGAACAGGTCGGCGGGCGTCAGCCGCCGGCCGGCGCCGACGTCGGGCCTAAGCCTCCTGCCGGTCTCCCGATCGAGGATCGCATAGGTGAAGCGATCCGGCCCATGCACGGCGACAAGAAAGACGTTCGACAGCGGATTGGCGAGGACCGCGGCAAGGATCAGGCGGCTATCCTCGCCCGCAGCCACCGGTACGACGTTCGCCGCCGCCGCCGCCCGCTGCGCGTCGCTGGTCATGCCCATCCCTCTCGGCGCGACGGCGTTTTCCTGCCGCCCGGGCGGGCGGCCGTCACCAGGGAAGCAGCCGACCGATCCGGCGCTTCGTCACCTCGGCGCAGCGGAACGCTTGCTGGTACAGCCCGAGCCGGACCAGCAGCCTGTCGCCGTAAGCATGGCCGGCGATCAGACCGGCGCCGAAAAGTGTGATGTACGTAAGGTGCATGGCTTCCGCCGAATATCGACTGATTCCTATGCATTCAATACGAAGATAGTTAACGTGCGGTTTCGCAGGCGCGGAACAATGCAGCCTAATGACATACGCTTTTACCTGCGCAGCGACGGTCAGGCGTGGTCGAGGGTCGGACGGGAGGCGGCGGCTGCGGCCGGGGCTGCGGCGCCGCCGGCGACCGGCGTCGGACCGGTCCGGCGGCGGTCGAGCAGCTCGGTCGCGACGAGGACTGCGCCGCCGATCAGCAGCGGCGCGATGAAGTAGATGACGCGGAACGCGACCAGCGCACCGACGGTGCTCGCCTGCGGCAGGAAGGCGAGGACGACGAACTCGATGACGCCGAGCCCGCCCGGCACGTGGCTGATCAGGGCGGCGACGTTGGCCAGCACGTAGATCGAGGCGGTGGTCCAGAACGGCACCGGGCCGGTCGAGACGATCACGAAGTGCAGCGTCGCGGTGAGAAAAAAGAAATTCGTCGTGCCGACCGCCACTTGGCAAAGCGCGATCCAGGGCTTCGGCATCGCGAAGCTCCAGCCGCGGATGTGGAGCGGCCGGCGCAGCATGGCGGACAACCCGACATAGAGCGCGACCAGCGCGAGGCACAGACCTCCGATCAGCCGCACAGCCGTCTCGTCGAGATGCACCCAGGAGGCGACCGGCTTGGGCTCGACCAGCAAGACGATCCCGGCGAGCGCGGTCTGGCCGACCGTCACCGTCACCGTCGACAGCAGGATGACCTTGGCGATCTCCTCGGCGCTGAGGCCCCAGCGCGAATAGAACCGGGCGCGCACGGCGCCGCTGCCGAGCGGCGCGAGCCCGAGCGTGTGGCCGATCGACAGGCTGACGAACGAGGCGAGCGCCGCCTTGCCGTAGGCGAGACGGCGCCCCGCGTAACGGACGCCGAGATAGTCGAAACCGGTGAGGCAGGCGTAGCTGGCCGCGGCGCAGAGCGCCGAAAGCAGCAGCCGGTCGCCGGGGATGTTGCGGACCGCCTCGACGATGCCGGCGAAACCGTATTGGCGCGTCGAACGATAAACGAGGAAGGCGGCGACCGCGAAGGCGGCGATCCCGACGAAGGGAAAAAGTTTCCGGAAGATCCGCATGCTCACGGGGTAACATCGACCTTCGCGGCGGGGTTCCTGGGCGGGCCGCTCGCCGAGAACGCAACTCGAAGCACCGTTGCGTGGACCGCAAACCCTGCGGCGCGGCCGACCTCATTGCCGCGGTGGCGTGCGGCCGGCGCGCCTGCCTCGCTCGGACAATACTGCAACGCGAAGCGCGCAGGCCTGGCTTGCTGAAATCGGGATCTTGCGGCGTCCGCCTGAATTCCCATGTCTCCGCCGACGACACAGCGATCGTTTCGGCTCCGCAGTCCCGCCCGCGGAACCCGGCGCCTCCGGCGGCATTGCAACTCGCCGCCCCTGGTGCGGAAAATGTCCGTCTGCCGTTTACAGGACATTGCCGAGTTCTTTTCAGGCCAAGTGCGAATAGGCCTTGTGGCGATTGGCGATTCGCCTTCCCACATATAGTGTCCACTGGAGATTTTTTCTCGATGCCGACACGCGATTCCAGACTGTGGATGTGGGCCGAAGCCTGCGAATTCCTCGACCGGGCGGAGCGGCTTCATCGTCAGTTCTTCCAACCCGGCCGGTCCCCGGTTCGCCCGAACTGGGAGCCGCCGGTCGACGTCGTCGAGACCGCCCGCGACCTCGTGATCACCGCCGCCCTGCCGGGCGTCGAGCCCGATCAGGTCGAGGTTGCACTCGACGGGGACGTGCTGATCATCGCGGGCGGACGGCGCTTGCCGGTCGAAACCCGCGACGCGGTCATCCATCGCCTCGAAATCCCGCACGGACGGTTCGAGCGGCAGGTCCCCCTGCCGCCCGGACGGTACGAAGTGGGGCCGTGGGCCCTCACTCACGGCTGCCTTCGGATCAACCTTCGGAAACTCCGCCAACCCTAGTCGAAGCCTCTCATCATGATCCTCGACGAACACAAGCAAGGCGCCCGGGTCGACGACCAGGGCCGGGCGCCCGGTGCCGCCGATGCGGGCCGGGCGTCTTCGCCGTCCGCCGGAAGCGGGGACGCGTCGCTCGTGCTTCCGCCGGACGCGCTGATCCTCATTCCGGTCCGCAACATGGTGCTCTTTCCGGGCATCGTCCTGCCGATCTCGATCGGCCGCGAGAAGTCGGTCGCGGCGGCACAGGCCGCCGCACGCGCCGAACGCCCAGTCGGCATCGTGCTGCAGCGCAGCCCCGAAGCGGTCGACCCCTCGCCCGCCGAACTGCACGAGATCGGCACCGCGGCCAACATCCTCCGGTACATCACCGGCCAGGACGGTACTCATCACATCATCTGCCAGGGCGTCGAGCGGTTCCGCATCGTCGAGTTCCTCGACGGCTATCCGTTCCATGTCGCGCGCGTCGAACGCATCGCCGAGAGCGAGCCGCAGCCGCTGACGGCCGAGCTGGAGGCGCGCCTGCACCAGCTCAAGGAGCGCGCCGTCGAGGCGTTGCAGCTCCTGCCCGAGACGCCGCCGCGCGAGCTGGCGGCGGCCGTGCAGGGCATGACCTCGCCCGCGGCGCTCGCCGACATGATCGCCAGCTTCATGGACCTGAAGCCGGAGGAGAAGCAGCAGATCCTGGAAACGGTCGACGTGCGCGCCCGGCTCGACAAGGTGCTGTGGATGCTCGCCTACCGGATCGAGGTGCTGCGCCTGTCGCGCGACATCGGCCAGCAGACCCGCGCGACGATGGAGAACCGCCAGCGCGAGTTCATGCTTCGCGAGCAGCTCCGCACGATCCAGAAGGAGCTGGGCGAGGACGACGAGGGCTCGACCGAGCTTGCCGATCTGCGCAAGGCGATCGACGAGGCGAGGATGCCCGAAGAGGTCGAGACCCAGGCCAAGCGCGAGCTGCGGCGTCTCGAGCGCATGCCCGAGGGCGCGGCCGAGCACGGCATGGTCCGCACCTACCTCGAATGGCTGACCGAGCTTCCCTGGTCCAAGCTCGACCCGGAGCGGATCGACATACCGGAGGCGCGCCGGATCCTCGACGAAGACCATTACGGCCTGGAGAAGATCAAGAAGCGCATCCTCGAATATCTCGCGGTGCGCAAGCTGTCGCCGGACGGGCGCAGCCCGATCCTCTGCTTCGTCGGCCCTCCCGGCGTCGGCAAGACCTCGCTGGGCCAGAGCATCGCGCGGGCGACCGGGCGCAAGTTCGTGCGCGTCAGCCTCGGCGGCGTCCATGACGAGTCAGAGATCCGCGGCCACCGGCGCACCTATATCGGCGCGCTGCCGGGCAACATCGTCCAGGGCATCCGCAAGGCCGGGACGCGCAACCCGGTGATGATGCTCGACGAGATCGACAAGCTCGGCCGCGGCATACAGGGCGACCCGTCATCGGCGATGCTGGAGGTGCTCGATCCGGAGCAGAACTCGACGTTCCGCGACAACTACCTGGGCGTGCCGTTCGACCTCAGCCGCGTGATGTTCATCGCGACGGCGAACATGCTCGACACGATCCCCGGGCCGCTGCGCGACCGCATGGAGGTGATCCAGCTCACCGGCTACACGGAAGAGGAGAAGTTCCAGATCGCCAAGCGCTATCTCCTCAAGCGGCAGATGGAGGCGAACGGGCTGCGGCCGGAGCAGGTGGAGATGACGGACGACGCGCTTCGCGGCATCATCCGCGACTACACGCGGGAGGCCGGCGTGCGCAACCTGGAGCGCGAGGTCGGCGCTGTGTTCCGCAACGCCGCCGTTCGCATCGCCGAGGGCACGGCGGAGCATGTGCGAATCGACCGGGACGACCTGCCGGCGATCCTGGGACCGCGCCGCTTCGAGAGCGAGGTGGCGCAGCGCACCAGCGTGCCGGGCGTGGCGACCGGGCTCGCCTGGACCCCGGTCGGCGGCGACATCCTCTTCATCGAGGCGAGCCGCGCGCCGGGCGGCGGAAGGCTGATCCTGACCGGGCAGCTCGGCGACGTGATGCGCGAGAGCGTACAGGCGGCGCTGACGCTGCTCAAGGGCAAGGCCGGCAATCTCGGCATCGCGGACGAGGCGTTCCAGAAGAACGACATCCACGTCCATGTGCCGGCGGGTGCGATCCCGAAGGACGGACCGTCGGCCGGCGTCGCGATGTTCACCGCGCTCGCCTCGCTGATGACCGGCCGCACGGTCCGCAGCGACGTCGCGATGACCGGGGAGATCAGCCTGCGCGGCCTCGTCCTGCCGGTCGGCGGCATCAAGGAGAAGGTGGTCGCGGCGGCGCGCGCCGGGATCAAGAAGGTGATGCTGCCGGCGCGCAACCGGGCGGAGTACGAGGAGATCCCCGAGGACGCGCGCAACCAGCTCGACTTCGTGTGGCTGGAGACGGCCGACGACGCGGTGCGCGAGGCACTGGAGCCCACGGCGGAACTGGCGACAGCGGCTTCTTAGGGCGGCGGACGTTAGGAACGAGCGAGGGGCGGCCACCACCGGCCGCCCCTTTCGCTTCGGGCCCGTATACCATCGGCCTCAATCCTGAGGCGACGGTTCCAGCCGGCGTGCAGCGTCGGCATCGCCGGCCGCGGCGGCCTGCTTGTAGAGCGCGGTCGCCTTGCCGTCGTCGCCGAGCGAGGCGCGCAAGCCGATCCGTTTCAGGAACGACACATCGTAGGTCCGCGCGAGAGCCGTCATCCCCTGTGCGCTGCCGGAGCGCGCGGCGCGCTCGAAGAACAGCCGCGCGCCGGCCACGTCGCCGTGCGCGAAGCATTCCTCGCCGCGACCGATCAGAGTCTGCGCATTTTCGGCAGGCACCGGCGCTTCAGCCGGCGGCGTTTCGACCGTAGCGGCAGCCTTCTCGGCGAATACTGCGGCAGCGGTCGCCGGCTGATCGCGCCGGCTCGTCCTCTCCTCCTTCATCGCCGCCGACGGCGGCGCGGCGGCGTCAACGACCGAAGCGCCTCCGGCGCTCTCGTGCGCCACGGCCGGCTGCTGGTCCGCCGCCGGCGCCACCGCCATCGCGACGGCGGTCGCCATGGCGGCCCGGCTCGTGCCTTCGCCGCTCGCCTCGACCGGCGGCGCTGCGGTCACGCCGTCCTCCGTACCGTCGTGCAGCACGCCCGAACCGACCGCCGAAACGGTCAGCGCCGAGACGATGGCCGCCGTGCAAATCGCGGCTCGTGGCAGAAAACGGCGCAGTCCGCGCGACCGTACCTGCGGCGGCGCGGCCGTCTCGCCGCCGGCACGCCCGGCGACAGCCGCCACAGGCTTGTCCCTCGGTGCTGCCCTCGGGACGATGCCGGCCGGCGGCGACACGGCAGGGCTGGCTTCCCGCTTCTCCGCCGCGGCCGCTGCCCGCTTCAGCGGCTTGAATGCCGGCTCGGGAACATTCGGAAGCACATCGTCCGGCAGCGGAAGCGGTTCCGGCGTACCGCTCGCGGTCGCAGCGGGTCCGATCCCGGGAGGCATCGCGTCCGCCGCATGTCTCAGGCCGGCAACGATCTCGGCCAACAAGTCGCCACGCCCCCCGGCGTCGATGCGCTGTTCCACCGGGGGGTGGCGCTTGCCGAGCGTGGGCGGCAAGGCGGGATCGAGCGCGAGCACGCGCGCCGCGGCGCCGATCTGCGCAAGCAGCCCGCCTTCCGCAATCCGCTCAAGGAATGGCGGAGCGACGACCAGAACGAGTTGCATGCCGCCTTCGCCGAACGCCGATACGAACTGGTAAAGCTCGCGAAGGACCGGGTCGGCCAACTCGTCGGCATTGTCGGCCAACAGGACCGTCTTGCGGCCGGCCTGACGGTCGGCCAGGACGGTCCGCAACGCGGCGCGGCGCACGGCCGCACGCCCCTCTGCCGCGGCGGAGTCGCCGCCGATGCCGGCCAGCACGTCGTCGAACGCCGGGCGTGCGGCTCCGTCGACGCGGATGCTCCGCACCGACGCCGCGGCATCGAGCGCCTCGGCAACCTCGTCGAGCATTGCCCGCCCTTCCAGCACCGCACCCGCGTCGCGCACGACGAGCTGCAGAGCAGTCCCGCCCAGCACGCCCGCGATTACCCGCGCCTGTTCCGGCCATGCGGAGCCGGCATGCCGCGAGGCACCGTTGTCGGCGGTCGAGAAGAGACGGTCGGCTGTCATGCGCAAGATCCCGCAGGGCGAAGAAACGATCGGGCGGCGATCCGGAAAGGTCCGCCGATTATGGTTAACGTCGAGTTACCGCGATCGGAAACAGAGTGCCGAGAGGGGAAGGCCCAGCGCCCGTTAGCCGGGTATCGGGTGCGCCACCCAGGCCGGCGCAAGCCGGCGTCGCGCATCCAAACGGCGGAACGACGAATGCAGAGGAGTGAACCGGTGCTGAGCCATATCGGCGTCGACCAAGTGAAGGAGATTGCGCAACTCGCGAAGGAGGCGCGCGATGCGCAGGACAAGCTGCTCAATAAGATGCGTGTCGTCGACCGCGTCGAGGACGGACGGGAGCTGACGGACCAAGCGGTCGAGACGCTGGACACTCTCGACGCGTCGCTGGACAACCGCACGTTGGCCGACCTGAAACAGCAGATCGCGGGACTCTCGGATGACGCCCGCCACGAGTTAATGGCGCTGATGTGGGTTGGCGCGGGAGAATTCGTCGCGGCACAGTGGGATGATGCGCTGACGCGGGCGCAATCGGAGTCCGACGCCGGCGACGTCGACTTCCTCGCCGAGAAGGGAGAACTCCACGACTTCCTGGCGAAGGGTCTGTTCAAGCTCGGCGTCGCCTGACGCGGGCAACAAAAAACCCTCTCCCGCCATCTTGCGGGAGAGGGTTCGTCAGATAATCAGGCGACGAGCTTAGGCGGCGATGAGCGTCGGCTTCCGCGCGGCCTCGGCCGCCGCGGCCGCGAGCATCGCCTTCTGCAACTTCTCGAAGGCGCGGACCTCGATCTGCCGCACGCGCTCGCGAGACACGTCGAACTCGTGGCTCAGCGCCTCCAGCGTCACCGGATCCTCGCTGAGCCGGCGCTCCTGCAGGATGCGCCGCTCGCGGTCGTTGAGCCCGGCCAAGGCGGCGTCGAGCAGGCGGCGGCGACGGCCGCGCTCGTCGGCGTCGACGACGAGCGTCTCTTGGTTCGGGCGGTCGTCCGCGAGCAGATCGAGCCATTCGCTCTCGCCCTCGGCGCCGATCATCACGTTGAGCGAGCTGTCGGACGCGGCAAGACGCCGGTTCATCTCGATCACCTCGCCCGCGGGCACGTCCAGCTCGGTCGCGATCTTTTTCACCGCTTCCGGCGACAGATCGCCCTGCTCCAGCTCCTCCAGCCTGCCCTTGAGCTTGCGGAGGTTGAAGAACAGCTTCTTCTGGGCGGCAGTGGTGCCCATCTTCACCAGCGACCAGGAGTGCAGGATGTATTCCTGGATCGCCGCACGGATCCACCACATCGCGTAGGTCGCGAAGCGGAAGCCGCGATCGGGATCGAACTTCTCGGCCGCCTGCATCACGCCGACATTACCCTCGGCGATCAAATCCTCGACCGGCAGGCCGTAGCCGCCGAAGCCGCGTGCGATCTTGACGACCAGCCGGAGATGACTGCCCACCAGCTCCTGCAACGCCTTGCGGTCGCCGCGCTCGCGCCACGCCACCGCCAGCTCGCGCTCGCGCTCCGGGCTCAGCATCGGAAAGTGCTTGGTCTCTTGCAGATAATGCGTCAGGCCCTCTCCCCTGAATCGGTTCACGATCTTCATTCCCTTCCACCCTCGTACGACCGCGCCGACGCCGCTCCGATCCGCCCGGCTGCGACCGGGCAGATGCGATGGACACGGCAATGGCACGAAGACATAGGATTAGATGGCCTCACATGAGCCGTATTACAAGAATTATCGCTGCCGCGTGATGCGTATTTTTTCATATCGGACACAGAAAAACCACATGGCAGCGAACAGGAAATTACATCGGTCGACGGCAGGAGAAGGGAAATTTTTTCTGCCGAGCCAGCGGTCTTCTTGGCATCTTACAGGTTTTTCTTGCTGCGCACGGAATGTCGCGGCAGCCATGGATCCAGCAAGAATTCCGGCGGCCGGTTGCGAGCACTGGCAAGTGATCGCAGCGGCAGCTCAGGACAACGCTATCGGAAACTTCCGAGCGACAATGGAACAGCACCTCAGGTTTCCTGTTGGACAGAAAGGAGATCCAACAACCCAGCAGGAACGAAAATGCGACATTTTCTTGCCACAGCTTCCGCCCTGGCACTCATTGCCGCTACGCCTTTCGTGGCGTCCGGAGGCGCATGGGCGCAGACCAGCCGCGGCACGACCGGCACCTATTCGACCGACCCGGCGAACATCCCCGGCCATCGCGGCGGCGGCTCGATGTCGACCGGCAGCACCTCATCAACGGCGGCTTCGCGGAGCACGGCGGCGAAGTCGCTCGGTCGCGAGGATCAGAATTTCGCGCGCATGGCCGCGGAAGGCGGCATGGGCGAGGTCGAGCTGGGTCAGCTCGCGCAGCAGCGGGCGTCGAGCCCCGACGTGAAGCAGTTCGGGCAGCGCATGGTCACCGACCATCAGCAGGCGAACGCCCAGCTCGAATCGGTCGCCGCCGGCAAGGGCCTGACGTCGCCCAAGACGATCGAGCCGGAGCAGAAGAAGCTGCAGGCCCGGCTGGAGAAGGCGAACGGCGCGACGTTCGACCGCGAGTACATCCGCGCCATGGTGCAGGACCATCAGAAGGACGTGAAGCTGTTCCAGCGCGAGGCGCAGAACGGCCAGGACCCGGAACTGCGCTCCTTCGCGCAGCAGACCCTGCCGACCCTCCAGGATCATCTGCAGATGGCGCAGCGGATCCAGTCGCAAATGAGCCCGGCGATGACCTCGCGGACCGGCAGCGCGACGGGAGCCGGCCATTCGGGCAGCAGCACGCCGTCTTCCTCCATGACACCCCGCTGACCCACCGAGGAGCGCACGGCGCCGACCAAAACTCGCGCTGCTGGGCGACGGCGGCCGGACATCCGGCCGCCGCTTTTTGCCGCACGGCAATCCGCGGCTGAACGGTCATTGCCGGCCGCAAATATTGAGCACTTGCGCAACTGCCCCTGCCCTGAGACGTTCACGGACGAATTCAGGACCGGGCGGACCCCGCAGGACGGGCGAGCCCGAACGTCGGGGCCTACCATGCCGGACATTGCCGTGGCGCTGGCCATCTTCGTGGCCGGATTCCTATCCGGCTATGCGGTGCGTGCGCTGAAATCCTATTCGCGCCGTCATGGCTATTGGCTCAACCGGGTGAGCCGGTAAGCGGCGGACGTCTCCCTGTAGGCGCCCCCGGACTACGCCCGCTCCCGTTCCCGCCTTGGCTCCCCGGCCCTTTCAGCGTCGCGGCGAACCGTCATGCCTGATCGGGGTGAAGGACGGCGGGTCGCTCGCCGGGAAGGATTCCGCTCCCGCCTCGTCGACCACCCACTCGTCCCGTCGCTGCCGCCGTTGCTGCGCAGCGTCACCCGGCGACTGCGGCGGCAGGAAGGTGCTGCCGCTGCGGCGCGGGACCGGCGGCAGAGCGGGCTGCTGCCGCGAAGGGTTACGGCGCGTCACGAGCAGGGCGGTAGCGGTAACGGCGGCGACCGCGACGATGACCAGACCAGCGATAAGGGTCGGCCTACCGCCCCACTGTACGGCGCTGACCGGCTGGTCGGGCACGGTCGCGGACGCATTTCGCAGAGTCGACATCGTTCTTCTCCCGTTGGTCCCGTCGGCGGAGAACGCGCCACCGCCGCAGTCGGCACCATTGCCGCGTGACGATGCGGCGACGGCGGACGCCGCTCCGCTGCTCCCGATAGGAGACTTGCCCTGGGTTGTCGCTCCCGCTGGGCCGATCGGCTATCCATGCCGGCATGACCGGAGCTGACCTGGGCCGCGGCAGGCTCTTTCTCGACCTCGACGGTGTTCTCGCCGACTTCGACCGCGGCGTTGAGGCGGTGACCAGGCGCCGGCCGGACCAGCTCTCGACGCGGACGATGTGGCGGGCGCTGTCGGCGGAGCCGGATTTTTTCGGCACGCTGGAGATGATGCAGGACGCCCTGGATCTCTGGCACTTCTGCACGCCCTACCAGCCGACGATCCTGACCGGCCTGCCCTTCGGGCATTGGGCGCCGGAGCAGAAGCGGCGCTGGGTCCGCCGCATGTTCGGCGAGGATGTGCCAGCGATCACCTGCATGTCGCGCGACAAGCACCGCTTCGCCGTACCCGGCGCGGTGCTGGTCGATGACCGGCCGAGCGCGCGCGAGCCATGGGAGAAGGCCGGCGGGATCTTCGTCCTGCACAAGAGCGCCGCACAGTCGATCGCCGACCTGAAGCGGCTGGGGTTCACCGGGGGATAGGAAAATCAGTCGGCGTTGACGACAGCGAACTGCGGGTCCGGCGCGGCGGTCCCCAGCACTTCGAAACCGTCACCGACGCGGAGGACCTCGCCGCTGCCGCCGCCGTCGACGCGGTCCGGGATCAGGTTGGTGCCGAAGAGGACGCCGCCGGCCGGGACGCGGCGGAAGGTGGCGAGCGTGCGGAGGGGTTCGGTCCCCATGCGCTCGCCGGTCTGCTGGTCGACGGTGGTGACGGCGCAGCGTATGCAGGGCTTGACGACGCGGAAGACGACGCCGCCGACGCGCACGCACCGCCATCCATCTTCGGCGAATGGCTGGCCGATGCCGTCGATCACGAGGTTCGGGCGGAACCGCTCCATCGGCACCGGCTCGGCGAGCCGGCGGTTCAGCTCGGCCAGCGACGCGGTCGTCGTCAGCAGCACCGGGTAGCCGTCGGCGAAGCTGACCCGGTCGGCCGGCCTGCCGAAATCGGGGCTGACGGGACGAACCGTCGGATCGGCCATGTAGACGAGGCGGCACCGGATGCCGAGGACTTCGCCGAACCAGGCATCGGCGGCGTCGCCGGCCGCCAGCGCCGGAACGGCGCTCCGCCACACCACCGTCGTCACGGCTTCCGATCCTGCTCCGGCCTCCGGCCGCGGGACGGCGAGCGGCTCGTGTCCGGCGGCGGTCAGCAGCAGGCCGCCGTCCGCCGTCGGCGACGCGCCGATCACGGCGAGCGGCGGAAGCGTGCGCTGCGATACGAAGACCCCGTCGCGATCGACGATCATCCAGCGCCGGTCGCCCGCGAGCCCCCAAGGCTCGACGGCGCGCTCCGGCACCGGGATGCCGCGGAGCCCCTTCACAGGATAGAAGCGGATATCGGAAAGATGCGGCGCTCTCATCAGTCTCACTCACCTCCATGACGCCTGGGCGGCGCCGGAGCGTCCCCCAGGTCCCAGAACAGGCCGGCCATGATCCGCAGCCCCTCGCGCAGGACAGGCGCCAGCGCGTGCTCGTCCGGCGCGTGCTGCGAGCAGCCGGCGTAGGAGTGCGGGACCCAGATCGTCGGCAGGCCGAGTATGTCGGCGAAGCAGTGGTTCGGCAGCGAGCCGCCGAGGTTCGGCAGCACCGCGGGCGGGTGACCGGTGGTGCGCTCGATCGACGCCGCCGCCCAGCGCGCCCACGGATGGTCGGGATCGAGGCGCGTCGCGGGGAAGTACCCCTTCTCGGCCAGCGCGGCCTCGACCATGCCGAAGCCGTGCGCATCGAGATGGCGGCGCAGCGCCGGCATGAAGCTCGCCGGATCGGTGTCGACGGTGAAGCGGATCTGGCAGCGCGCGGCGGCCCGCGGCGGGATCGCGTTGACCGGGTTCTCCGGGTTGCCGGTCTTGAAGGCGAGCACCTCGACCGTGTTCCAGGCGAACACCTTCTCGGCCGGCGTCAGGCCGGGCTCGCCCCACCATCCGTCGATCGCCGGACCGTCGTCGCCGGCCCCGACTTCGAGGTCGGCGAGCGCGGCGCGGACCGAGTTCGGGATCGCGCGCGGCACGAGATCCCGCACCAGCACCCTGCCCTGCGGCGAGACGATCGACGCGATCGCGTTGGCGAGGATGATGCCGGGATTGGCGAGCAGCCCGCCCCAGTTGCCGGAATGATGGCCGCCGGCGCGGAGATCGACGGTCAGGTCGAAGTTGAGCACGCCGCGCGCGCCCATGAAGAGCGTCGGCCGGTCGGGCGACAGGCGCGGCCCGTCGGAGGCGATCAGCAGGTCGGCGGCGAGCAGGTCCCGCCCCCACTCGCGGCAGATCGCCTCCAGCCCGGGCGAGCCGATCTCCTCGCCGGTCTCGATCAGGAAGACCGGGTTGAAGCCGAGCCCTTCGCCGCCGCCGCCACCGCCGCCGTGCTCGCGACGCGCGTCGAGCACCGCGGCGAGCGCCGCGATGTTGACCGAGTGCTGGCCCTTGTTGTCGGCGGTGCCGCGCCCGTAGACGC
The DNA here is from genome assembly GCA_036403035.1 of Allostellaceae bacterium. Lineage (GTDB taxonomy): Bacteria > Pseudomonadota > Alphaproteobacteria > ATCC43930 > CGMCC-115725 > DASWRT01. Next base: position 20,779 of record DASWRT010000432.1, read on the forward strand.
GGTCGCCTTCGCGCGTCAGCGTCCAGGGCGAGCGCCCGTCGCGCCATTGCCCTGACAGCCCGTGGATGACGTCGGCGTGGCCGTAGGTCAGCACGGTCGGCCGGGCCGGGTCCTCGATGCGGCGCGCGACCAGGAACGGGCCGCCCTTCGGGTCCGGGTTCGCAACGATCTCGACCGCGAAGCCGAGCGCCGCGAAACGCGGCGCCAGTTCGCCGTCGAGATAGCGCGCCAGCTCGGCGCGGCCGTCCGGCTCCTGGCTCTCGGTGCGGATCGCGACGCGGCGCGCGAGGTCGGCGAGAAAGGCGCCGCCGTCGAAATGCTCGGTCGCCCGCGCGATCGCCGCCTCCCGGCTCATGGCCGCACCCTCCGCTCGCCTGTCTCTTCCGGCCGGCATCCACTTTACGGTGCCCCGGCGAAACCCGTGTAGCCGATCCGCCGGACGCCGCCAACCCGGCGGGCGGCGCGCCGAATCGAAA
>DASWRT010000433.1:0-8430 GCA_036403035.1 Allostellaceae bacterium
TGCCGCGTCACCGGGCCTTGCCGATAGACCCGCATCGCCTGTGGCCTGGCTCCTAACAGCGCGCCGACAGTCTGCAACGCAGTACACTCCCTGGTGAGAAATGCGGGCTAGCAAGGCTGCGAACGGATCGTGTTCTGGCCGCTGTTCGGGTTGGTGCAGACGTTCGGGAGCTGCCGGCCGGTCTCGGCGTCGACGATGGTGTACTTCCAGACGTCGCCCTGCTTGATCCGGGTCCACCACACCCAGCCGCCCTCCGGGACGGCGTCGGAGACCATCTTGAGTTCGGAATCGATCGGGTTCTCCTTAGCGTTCCACCACGGGTTTCCCTGGCGCGTCAGCCAGAAGAACACGACGTCGGTCCGGTGCTCCTGCTGCATCCAGACGCCGCACTCCTGCCTCGTGACGTTGCCGAAGGTCGTGCTCTGGCACCCCTGGTAGTCGGAGTAGTAGATCTCGTGGTAGGCCTTCGGGAAGATGCCGGCGAGCATCTTCAAAATGTTATCGGCGTTGGGCAGCTTGTCGGCCTCGAGCGCCGTCGGGATCGGCTGTATGGGAGCCGAATGCCGCTCGGGCGTTTCGAAGATCACGTTGAGCGTCTTGCCTCTGCCTTCGACGTGAACCGTCATGTCCTCCCAGACCAGCGACGGCGTCTGGCGTACGTACTGCACGTACATCTCGCCAAGCCGGACGGTGTCGTCGGGCTTCTGAACGCTGACGTTCGCGGCGAGCGACACCGCATAGGGCTTGTACAAGGGGTCCTGCTGGCGCACGGCCGCGTTCACGCCGCGCCACAGGCCCTGGAAGCCAGGCTCGGACAAGGTGACGCTCACATTGTGAAGCTTGGTGGGCTCCCCCTCGAACAGCTTCGCCTGCTCGTCGCCCTTCTTTCTCGGGTCGAACGCGACGACCTGCCCGGTGGCGCCGTCGACCTCGCGCTCGACAGTCTCAAGGGTCAGGGGATCCTGGCCGAACTTCACGGTCCAGACGGGGTGGCCGGTACGGTCCCCCTGGCCGTTCCAGAACATGTGAAGCTCGAGGCCCGACATCAGTTCGCAATTGCCGTACTGATGCTGGCCCTGACACTGCTCCGCAATGTCCTTCCTGGCCGCGTCGATCGCCTTTTGATAGTCCAGGTCGACATCCTCGGGGATGGGCAGGGTGTACGGGCTCCAGGGCGCTTGGAAGTGGTCGAACTGCATCGGCTTCCAGCCGCGCTGCTCCATCAGTTTCCTTTGCTCCTCTGGGAGGTCCTGGACGTTGACGCTGACGCGGACGCCATCCTTTGCGGACTTGGAATAGAAGCTGTACATGATCGCCGCGGGCGGCCCGGACTTCGTCATGTCGGGGAAGTGGGTCGTTGGGTCCACGGCAAACCCAAAATTGAAGAACTCGATGGCCACCAGTTCGGCGTCGGGTTTCCAGCCCCTGGCCTCGGCCTTGACCTTCGGTATCCAGTCGGAGGCCGTCCTGGCCGTCTTCGAGCCGTCGGCGTCGTGGGCGTGGAGCATCCAACCGCCGAACGCGGCGGTTGCAACAACGGCTCCGGCGATTGCGATCAGGCGCTTCATGGCACACTCCCTCAGGCGAGCCACCAGCGCCCCTAATCTGACTACGAGATCGGAAGAATGTAAACTGCGGTGTGGGCGGCCGGAATGTGCGCCCACGCGGTTCGCGCATCGTCCGATGTTAGCGCTAACATCGACAGACGCGCCGCGACCGTTGGGAGAGCGAGCGCACGCCCCGCTGCTTTCCGGCGACATAGCCCGAACGATCCGAATCGGATATAATTCCGCTCCGTCCCTTCGGGACCGCGCTCTTTGACATCGTGAATCGATCGAGGCCCGCCCGGCGAAAAACAGGACGGGAACAGGACGACAACAGGAGAAAAACAGGTGCAATTTCCTGTTTTCTTCCTGTTTTTCCGGAGCAAGCTTTCAATGATATCATAGGCTTATCCTAGTTCCGCGGCCTGTATTTTTCTGTCGGCCGTTCGCCTCGTCCCGCAAGGACGCTGCGCAAGCGGCTGATATCCAATAAGGAAATGCCGTGGCGCCGGTCCCCGGTGGGCGGCTTCGGCCGGCGGCGGAAAACAGGTGTCGCGGCGATGGTCCGCATTTGCCGCAATCGCCCGCATTCTCCCAGGGCGCGGCCGGCGCTTTTTCATCATTCCGCAAGAGTCCGCGCCGGAGACTCACGGCGGCTCTCGGTCTGGGAAAGGGCGTCCGACATGGTTCGCTTCGCGCGGAACGGCATAGGCGATGGAGGCGGCGGCAAGCGCCGGAATCGACTGGCGGCCGGCGTCGCCGGATCGGCGCTGCTGCTGGCGGTCCTCGCCGCCTGCTCCAGCGATCCGCACGGCGCGCAGCTCCCCGGGCCGGAGGCTCAGGACGCGCGCGGCGCGTCCTCCGCGACGCTGATGCGGATCGCCGATGCGGCCCGCGCGTCGGGCGACACCGGAAGCGCGGTGACGCTGTACCGGCAGGCGAGCCAGCGCGCGCCGAAAGACCCGGCGCCGCTGGTGCGGCTGGGCGACGCGCTGTTCCAGGCGCAGCAGCCGGCACAGGCGCTCGAAGCCTACGAGCAGGCGAGGGCGCTCGCGCCGGACGACCCGGAGGCGCGGCGCGGTCTGGGCACGGTCTACCTCGCCTTGAACAAGCCGGCGCTCGCGCTGCCGCACCTGGAGGCGGCAGTCGAGCAGCGGAAGGACGATCCGAAGCTGCTGAACGCGCTCGGCGTCGCCGAGGACCTGCTCGGCCGGCACGATCTCGCCCAGGCGACCTACCGCGCCGGGCTCGGCGCCGCGCCGAACCATGCGGCCCTGCGCAACAATCTCGGCCTGTCGCAGGCGCTCGCCGGGGATTACGCGGCGGCCGAGGCGACGCTCGGCACGCTCGCCGCCGATCCCGCCGCGTCAGCGCGCAGCCGGCAGAACCTCGCGCTGGTCTACGGCCTTGCCGGGGATGCGGAACGGGCGGCCGCGGCGGCACGCGCCGATCTCGACGAGAATTCGGTGCAGAACAACCTTCGCTACTACCTGCTGCTCCGCAACATGGACGAGGGCGCCCGCGCCGCGGCGATCATGGGCACGGCATCGCCGGCCGCTGCGCCTGCCATCGCCGCGGCGGCGGCGGCAGCGCCGCCGCTGTCCGCTTCGGCCGGCGATCCGCCGCCGGCCGCCGCGCCGGTCGCGGAAGTCGAGAGCGCGCCGCTCGCCGGCTCGTCCTCGCCGCAGCAGCAACCGATGCAGGCGCTCGAGACCGTTCCTGCCATGGTCCCGGCGCCCGCCGCCGCCGAGGCTGCGGCGGCGGCACGTCCGCACCGTGTTCAGCGGACGGCCGCCGCGGGCGCCGCGGCGGTATCGGTCCGCCGCTTCGTCGTGCAGGCCGGCACCTATGCGTCGGAAGCGGAGGCTCGGGCGGAGCGGGACGAGCTTGCGCAGCTCGGCATGACGATGGCGGTCGCTGCCGCGCACCCCGGCGGCGGGTCGTCCCGCTACGCGGTGCGGTCGACGGCGGCGTTCGGCAATGCCGAGGACGCGGCGGGGCTCGCGGGGCGGCTGCGGGCGGTCGGCCGGCGGGCGGTCGTGCTGCCGGTGCGTGTCCCGGCCGCTGCCGCTGCCGCTACCGCCGGAGCGGAGGTCAGTGGCGGAACACCTGCATCGCCTGGATGATCGCCGGGCCGACCAGGACGATGAACAGCACCGGCAGGATGAAGATGATCATCGGCACGGTGAGCGTCGCCGGCAGGCGCGCCGCCTTCTCCTCTGCGCGCATCATCCGCGCGTCGCGGAACTCGGCGGCGAGCACGCGCAGCGAGTGGGCGAGCGGCGTGCCGTAACGCTCGGTCTGGACCAGCGTGTTGACGACGCCGCGGATCGCCGGAAGCTCGGTGCGGCGGTTGAGGTTGTGCAGCGCGTCGCGCCGGTTCGGCAGGAAGCCCAGTTCGATCGCGGTCAGCCCGATCTCGTCGGCGAGTTCCGGCGCCGCCGGGCCGATCTCGCGGGCGACGCGGGTGAGGGCGGCATCCAGGCTCAGCCCGGCCTCGGCGCAGATCACCAGCAGGTCGAGCGCATCCGGCAGTCCCTTGAGCAGCTTCTGGCGCCGCCGCTGGATCGCATTGCGGACGAACAGCGTCGGCCCGTAGGCGCCGACCAGCGCGCCGAAGACCGCTCCGAGGAGCCGCCGCATCGGGTCGATGTCCGGCCCCAGCAGGGCGATGCCGAGATAGGCGGCGCTGCCGACCAGCACCGGCAGGCAGAGGCGGAGCCCGAGGAACAGCGTGACCGTGTCGGCCGAACGCCAGCCGGCGCGCGCCAGCATCTCGGCGGTCTTGCGCGCCTCCTCGCTGCGGGTCAGTTTCAGCCACTCCAGGACGCGGCGGAACAGGCCGACGGTCGGCCGCGCCCCGTCCGCGCCGCTGCCGCCGCCACGGCTGCCGCGGCGGGCGGTCGTGAGCAGGCCGGCGCGCAGCTCGGCCCGGCGCTTGGCGTGCGTCCGCGCGCGCGCCGCGGTCGGGTCGCCGGGAAACGCGGTGCGCGCAAGCGCCACGAGCGAGAGGAAGCAGCCGACCCCGGCGCCCGCCTCGACCAGCACCGTCGCATCGACGGCGTCGAGCGCAGCGGACAGGAGGTCGGCGACGCTCATATCTCGAACCGCACCATCCTGGCGATCACGACGAAGCCGAGCAGCATGCTGACGCCGCCGACCGCGAGCAGCATATGGCCCGTCGATGTCGTCAGCAGCGTGCCGACGTAGCTGCGGCCGATCACGAACAACAGCCCGAACATCACGAAGGGCAGCGAGCCGATGATCGCCGCGCTCGCCCGCGCCTCCGACGACATCGCCTTAACCTTCAGCTTCATCTGCCGCCGCCGCCGCAGGATCGAGTCGAGGTTCTCCAGCGTCTCGGCGAGGTTGCCGCCGGTCTCGCGCTGCACGGCCATGCTGATGACGAAGAAGTTGAACTCGGTGATGTCGATCCGCCTTGCGGCGTCCCACAGCGCCTGCTCGAACGGCATGCCGACGCGGATCTGATCGGCGATGCGGCGGAACTCCTCGCCGACCGGGCCGGCGATCTCGGTGCCGATGATGCCGATCGTCTCGGTTGCCGGCAGGCCCGACTTCAAGCCGCGCACCATCAGGCCGATCGCGTCGGGGAACAGCGCCTCGAAGCGGGAGCGCCGCTTGGCGATGAGCCGAAGCACCACGAGATGCGGCAGCCAGAGACCGAGCGCCGCGGCGCCCAGCGCCGCGGCCGGCGCCGCGAACCCGGCGAGCGCCGTCAGCAGGAGGAACCCGACGGACGCCGCCGCGAGGCAGAGCATCGCATACCCGGCGAGGTTGAGCCGCGTCCCGGTCCGCGACAGGCGCTGACGCAGCACGTCCGGCCGCGGCAGCACCCGGTGGAACAGCGCGTCGAGCCCCTCGCTGCGGTCGCGGCGCAGCACCAGCGCCGACGACCGCTCGTTCGCTCCCCGGCGGCCGCCGCTCGCGGCGACGGCACCGCGCTGCCGCAGCCGCTCCAGCCGCTTCGTCATGCGGCGCTGCCCGCCGCCGCCTTCGAAGGCGAGCGTCAGCGCGACGGCGCTCGCCAGGATCCCGGCGCCGAGCAGCAACGGGCCGGCGGCGCCGGAAGAGAGGGAGGACGCGGCGGCAGCGGCAGCGGCGGGGTCGCTCATTATCCGATCGCCTCAAGCAAGGTGCGGTCGAGACCGTAATATTCGGCGCGCGGCGTGAAGAATGGCCTAAGACCGCCCGGCACGAAGGAGCCGATCAGCTTGCCGTCGGCGCCTTCGCTCTCGAACTTGTAGGTGAAGAGATCCTGGGTGGTGATGACGTCGCCCTCGACGCCGACGATCTCGGTGATCTGGGTGATGCGGCGCACGCCGTCGCGCATGCGGCTGACCTGGACGATCATGTTCACCGCCGCCGCGATCTGCGTCCGCACCGCCTTGCTCGGCCAGTTGACGCCGGCCATGCCGATCATGTTCTCCAGGCGGGTCAGCGCCTCGCGCGGCCGGTTGGCGTGGATCGTCCCGAGCGACCCGTCATGGCCGGTGTTCATCGCCTGGAGCATGTCCAGCGCTTCGGCGCCGCGGATCTCGCCGAGGATGATGCGGTCGGGCCGCATGCGGAGCGCGTTCTTGACGAGGTCGCGCATCGTGATCTCGCCGCGCCCTTCGAGGTTCGGCGGACGCGTCTCCAGCCGGACGACGTGCGGCTGCTGCAATTGCAGCTCCGCCGCGTCCTCGATCGTGACGACGCGCTCGTCGGTCTCGATCATCTGCGACAGCGCGTTGAGCAGCGTCGTCTTGCCGGAGCCGGTGCCGCCTGAAATGAGGATGTTCAGCCGGCAGCGCGAGGCGATCTTCAGCACCGTCGCCATCGCCGCCGACAGGTTCTGCTGCCGCGCCATCACGTCGAGCGTGATCGATTTCTTCGAGAACTTGCGGATCGAGATCGAGGGGCCGTCGATCGCCAGCGGCGGAACGATGATGTTGACGCGGCTGCCGTCGGCGAGGCGGGCGTCGACCAGCGGCGTCGATTCGTCGATGCGCCGGCCGACCTGCGTGACGATCCGGGTCGCGATGTTCATCACGTGCTGGTCGTCGCGGAACGTCACGTCGGTCGGTTCGAGCCGGCCGCGGCGCTCGACATAGACCTGCTTGGCGCCGTTCACCATGATGTCGGAGATCGTCTCGTCACGGAGCAGCGGCTCCAGCGGACCGAGCCCGAGCATGTCGTCGAGCAGCGACGTGACGAGGTTGCGCTGTTCGAGCTGGTTGAGCTGGATGCTCTTCTCGGACAGGATCTCGGCGACGATCTCGGCGAGCTGGCGGGCCAGCTCCTCGCGCGACAGCTTGGTCGCAACCTCGCTATCGATCCGCTCCATGACGAGCGGGTAGATGCGCGGCACCGCGTCCTCGACGCTGGCGCGGCTCGCGACGACGACGCCCGATCCCGACTTGTCGCCGCCGGCATTTCCCGCCGCCGAGGCAGCCTCGCGCCGCCCTTTCTCCAGCAGGCCGTTGATCAGCGCCGTCACCGTGTCGCGGCGGTGCATCGGCTCGATGACGAGCCGGCGCTCGGCAAGGATCGCGGCGACGATCGCCTCGATCTCCCGCGCCATGTCGCCGCGCGACCGGCCGACCGCCGCCGCGGCGTCGATGCGCTCATCGACGATCGGCTGGAACAGCGCGACCGCGGAGTCGCGGTCCAGGCGGCCGGCCGGCTCGACCGTCGGCAATGCCGTAAGCTGCGGCGCCGGCCGCTGCTGCGGCGGGAGGGCGGAGCCGCCGCTCCGTCCTTGCGCGTCGCCGATGCCGCGGCGCCCGAACGCCATCGCCGGCTAACGGAAAAGGCGCCGGAGCAGCGACGGCCGGGACGCCGTACGCTCCGTGCCGGACAGGAGGGGGGCGAGCCGCCGGAACGCGGCGGTCGCCTTGCTCGACTGCGCCGCGACCGGCCATGCCTTGCCGCTCTCGGCGGCGGCGATCGCGGCGTTGTTGTCGAACGGCACGACCACGTCGATCTTCGCGCCGACTGCCTTCTCGAATTCGCCGCGCGGCACCTCGCCCCGTCCGCCGGTCACCCGGTTCGCGACGACGAGCGGCTGCGCCGAGCCGGCGCCGCCGCCGCGCAGCCGCTTGCAGAGCGCGACGAGCCGCGTCGCGTCGCGCATCGCCGGCAGCGACAGGTCGGTGACAATCGCGACAGTATCGGCTGCCGTCAGCACGTGCCGGTGCAGCGCATCGAGCCGCCGCGGCAGATCGACGACGACGGCATCGGCGTCGCTCGACAGCGCCGCAAGCAGCGCGTCGGCGGCATCCGGCTCGATCGCCGCGTCCTCTTCAAGCGGCTCCTCGGCGGCAAGCACGCGCAGCCGCTCGCTCTCGTTGCTCATCGCCCCGGCGAGCAGCAGCGCGTCGATCCGTTCCGGGTTCTGCAACGCTTCGCCCAAGCCGCGGCGCGCTTCGAGATCGAGCTGGAGCGCGAGGCTGCCGAAATGCAGGTCGAGGTCGAGCAGCGTGACGCGCAACCCCTGGTCGTGCACCATGCACCACGCCGTCGCGATCGCGGCAGTCGTCGTGCCGGCGCCGCCGCGGGCGCCGACCATGGCGACGACGCGCGCCGGCCGCGCCTCGCCCGGCGCAATCGGCGTGTCCCGCTGGGGGGGAGCGGCGGCGCGCAGCAACGCTTCCTGCAACGCTTCGGCAGAGACGGGCTTGACGAGGTAGTCGGCGACGCCCATCCCGATCAGGCGGCGGTAGAGCGCCACGTCGTTCACCGTACCGATCGCCAGGACCGCCGTGTCCGGCGGGCAGCCCTCGGCCAGCGCATCGAGCGCCGCGACCGGATCCCCGGCGTCGCTCAGATCGACGAGCAGCAGGCGCGGCGCGGCAGCCTCCACGGCGGCCAATGCGGCGCCGAC
>DASWRT010000434.1:0-3392 GCA_036403035.1 Allostellaceae bacterium
CCAGACGGGGAGAGGAAGGGACCCACGCGAAGCGTGGGAAGGTGAGGGGGGATGCGACCGATGGGAGCATCGACGCGGCGATAGCCGCGGCGCCCCTTTCCCAGCATCTGCTCTCGGCGGAACGTCGTTCCGCCTGCCGCCAGCCGAACCGCAGGTCCGGCGAAAGGCGATGCTGGCGCTCCCTTCGGTCGCGGGCCCCCTCACCCTTCCCTCTCCCCGCGGGGAGAGGGTTTCTGCTGCGGCAGCGGATCGGGGGGGGGGCTAAATGGCCGGCACCGATCATCGCCGGGCGACGCTCTCCAGCGGTCCCGCGGTCATCCTGGTCCATCCGCAGCTCGGCGAGAATATCGGCACCGCGGCGCGGGCGATGTTCAATTGCGGGCTCACCGACCTGCGGCTCGTCCGGCCGCGCGACGGCTGGCCGTCGGAGAAGGCGCGGGCGGCGGCAAGCGGGGCCGATCCGGTGATCGACAACGCCCGGCTCTACGATACCGCCGAAGAGGCGGTCGCCGACCTCCACCGCGTCTATGCGACGACGGCGCGCGAGCGGCACATGGTCAAGCGGGTCGTGACGCCGCGGCAGGCGGCGGCCGAGATGCGCGGCATCGCCGCCGACGGGCAGAATTTCGGCGTGCTGTTCGGCGCCGAGCGCGCCGGCCTTACCAACGACCATGTCGGGCTTGCCGACGCCATCGTCGCGGTCCCGCTCAACCCGTCCTTCTCGTCGCTGAACCTCGCCCAGGCAGTGCTGCTCGTCGGCTACGAGTGGTTCACGGCCGGCGACGCAACGGCGCCGGAGGTGCTGCCGGTCGGCGACAGCCGCCCGGCGACGAAGGCAGAGCTGCACGAGTTCTTCGCCCATCTGGAGGAGGAGCTGGACCGTACCGGCTTCCTCCGCAACGTCGAGAAGCGCCCGACCACCGTACGCAACGTCCGCACCCTGTTCGAGCGGGCGGACTGCACCGAGCAGGAGCTGCGGACGCTGCACGGCATCGTCGTCGCGCTCGCCGGGCTGCGGCAGCGGCGGCGCAAGCCGGAGGGCGGCGGCGAAGGGGAAAATGAAGAAGGAAAGGAGGAGGCGTAACGGCGCCCGAATTTGACAATCCGCCACTCGCGATTATAGTCCGCGCCTTCCATTCCCGGGAATGCGGGCCGCAAGGCCACGCCCGCCGCTCGTCCGGACGGGACTACCGGGACAAAACCCGAGACAATCGGATCAGGATCGATGAGCAAGCGTCAAGAGTCGAAGTACAAGATCAATCGCCGCCTCGGCCTCAATCTCTGGGGCCGGCCGAAGAGCCCAATCAACGTCCGTGATTACGGGCCCGGCCAGCATGGCCAGCGGCGCAAGAAGCCGTCGGACTTCGGCACGCAGCTGATGTCCAAGCAGAAGCTGAAGGGCTACTACGGCAATATCGGCGAGCGCCAGTTTCGCCGCCTCTACGCCGAGGCCGTGCGGCGCCGCGGCGACACCGGCGAGAACCTGATCGAGCTGCTGGAGCGCCGCCTCGACGCCGTGGTCTACCGGATGAAGTTCGTGCCGACGCCGTTCGCCGCGCGCCAGTTCGTCAATCACGGCCATGTCCTAGTCAACGGCCGCCGGGTCAACATCCCCTCCTATCAGGTCCGCGACAACGACACGATCGAGGTCAAGCAGAAGTCGAAGGAGATGCCGCTGGTCATGGAGGCGATCCAGTCGGGCGAGCGCGACATTCCCGACTACCTCGAAGTGGACACCGGGAAGCTGAAGGGCCGCTTCGTCCGTGCGCCGAAGCTCGCCGATGTGCCCTACCCGGTTTCGATGGAGCCGAACCTCGTCGTCGAGTTCTACTCGCGCTGAGCCGGCGCCGGCCGGAGACTGCCTACTGCGAACGAAAAGCCGCTCCGACCGTGGGGCGGCTTTTTTGCTGTCGCGGATGCGGGCGTCCTCGTCACATGCCGTCGGCCTCGGCCGTTGATCGATGCCGGGCGGCCGAATGAGGCAGGCGCGGCGGCGAACGGCGAAAGCGGATTGATGCAGGTGCCGCCTGTGCTGCCGAGGCGGCTTGCGCTACCGTTTCCCCGACGACGGCCGGTGCTCGCCGCCGCCGACATACTGCGGAACGACCGATGCTGACGATTCAGCTTTGCGTGGTGCTGCTCCTGATGCTGCTGAACGCCGTCTTCGCGATGGCGGAGATGTCGCTCGTCTCCGCCCGCAAGGCGCGGCTTCAGCACAGCGCCAGCCGCGGCGTCCTGGGCGCGCGGATCGCGCTGGAACTAAAGGACGACCCGAGCAAGCTGCTCTCGACGGTCCAGATCGGCATCACCGTCATCGCGGTGCTGACCGGCAGCTTCGGCGGCAGCACGCTCGGCGAACGGCTGGCCGCCTACATCGCGACGATTCCAGGCATGGAGCATTATGCCCATGTCATCGGCATCGGCGTGGTGGTAATTGCGCTGTCGTTCCTGTCGCTGGTCATCGGCGAGTTGGTGCCGAAGCGGCTGGCGCTCAACCACCCCGAGGCTTACGCGATCGCGCTGGCGCGGCTGATGCGGGCGGTCTCGACCGTTGCGGCGCCGGCGGAATGGCTGCTCAGCGCCGCGACCGACCTCATCCTCCGCCTGCTGCCGTTCAAGAACGAGAGTCAGGCGCCCGTCACCGAGGAGGAGATCAACCTGATGCTGCGCGAAGGCGCCGCCGCCGGCCACTTCCATGTCGGCGAGACGGCGATCGTCGAGATGGCGCTGCGGCTCGGCGACCGGCGCATCAGCTCGATGATGACGCCGCGCACCCAGGTCGAGGCACTCGATATCCTCGACGGCGAAGAAGAAATCCGGCGCAAGATCCTGACCAGCCCGTACTCGCGCTTCCCGGTCTTCGAGGGTGGGCCGCAGCAGGTTCTCGGCCTCGTCCAGGTCAAGGACCTCCTCGTCGCGATCCTCCAGGGCCAGAAGTTCGACCTGCGTGCGGCGCTGAAGCCGACGCTGTACCTGCCGAGCACGGTGACGGCGCTGCGCGCGTTGGAGATGTTCAAGAAATCCGGCGAGCCGATGGCGATCGTCATCGACGAGTACGGCGACTTCGAGGGCATCCTGACGCTCAACGACATCACCGAGGCGCTGGTCGGCGACATCGCCTCTCCGGACGAGACCGATCCCGCTATCGTTCAGCGGGACGACGGTTCCTGGCTGCTCGACGGGATGATCTCCATCGACGAGGTGAAGAGCGTGGTCGGGCTGCCGGAACTGCCGGGCGAGAGCGACGGGCACTTCCAGACGCTCGGCGGATTCATGATGGCGCGGGTCAACCGCATCCCGACGGTCGGCGACCGGGTGACGGTCCAGGGCTACCGCTTCGAGGTCGTCGACATGGACGGGCGGCGCGTCGACCGCGTGCTGGTCGTACCGCC
>DASWRT010000435.1:0-2258 GCA_036403035.1 Allostellaceae bacterium
AAGACGCGCGATCCCTCGGCAGCGGACGCCGGCGGGGCCGCGGCGGCTTGCGGCTCGGTCGCCGCCGTCGGCGGCGGCTCGATGGCGGAAGTCGTCATCGCGGGTGCAGCCGGTCCCGGAGTGGGCGCCGCCGGTGCGGCAGGACTGCCGCCGACAGCCGGGACGGGTGCCGGAGCGGGGGCCGTCGGCGGCGGCAAGGCCGCGGCGGTCTGTTGCGTTGCGGTCTGGCCGTCCGTTTGCGGCGCGGCTGCGCTTGCGGACGAGGGCTCGCCAGCAGGCGGGACCGGGACCGGCTCGCTCGCCGGGGCCGGCGGGGGCAGCGGCAGGAGCTGGCTCGGCACCGCGGCGACCCGCTCCGGGCGGACGCGGTCGCCGGTTGTCACGTAGTACCACGTGCCATAGGCGCAGGCGCCGACGATCAGCGCGACGATCAGGATCGCCATGCCGGGCTTGCCGCGGTCGGGCAGCGGCATCGGAAAGGCGAGATCCGGCTTCGCGTCGAGCCCCGCCGCCTCGCTCTTGAAGCGGCGGACGACCGCAGCGCCGTCGAGGCCGAGATAGTCGGCATAGGCGCGGACGAAGCCGATCGCGTACGCCGGTCCCGGCAGGCGGTCGGAACGGCTTTCTTCCAACGCCTCCAGGTACGGGGCGCGGATACGCAGAATCGTGGCGATCTGATGAAGGTCGCCGCCGTGGTGAAGGCGGGTCTCGCGCAGCAGAGCGCCGACGGTGCGGGCATGCGGATGCTGCCCGAAAGCCGATTCTTCGGCTTCCTCCGACGCCTCGTTACGCGGTGTACGAACGAAAAGTGCCATGCTGTACGTCGAATTCTTTATCCGGGCGCGCCGATGCGCCACGAAATCTGCACGTTATTTACCGGCAATGCGGCAAATTGACAACCGCGCCCCATCCCCGACGGTACTTTCACGCCGGAGCGCGGCAGCCGTATCACACTGACACCCCGTGATCGCGCGCGAAGGCGGCCAGCTTGCCGCGGAGCGAATGGTCGGCGGCGGTCGCCTGCTCGGCCAGGAACTCGCGCAGCGGCGCGATCGTCAGGCTGCGGATCATCGTCTTGACCGGCCCGATGCTGGAGGAGGTCATCGAAAGCATGCGGAAGCCGATCCCGACCAGCGCCATCGCCTCAAGCGGGTGGCCGGCCATCTCGCCGCACAGGCCGAGCGGCACGTCCGCCTCGTCGCATGCCGTGACGAGCGCTCCGAGGGCGTGCAGGACGCACGGCGCCAGCGGGTCGTAACGGTTGGCGAGCCGCGGGTTCCCGCGGTCGCAGGCGAACAGGAACTGCAACAGATCGTTGGTGCCGACCGAGATGAAGTCGACGCGCGGCAGCAGCATCGGGAGCTGCCACAACAGCGCCGGCACCTCCAGCATCACGCCGACCTCGACGGCGGCGGGCGGCGCGATGCCGCGCGCCGCGGCGCGCGCCAGCTCCAGATCGAGCACCCGCCGCGCGGCATCGAGTTCGGCGACCTCGCTGATCATCGGGAACATGATCCGGACCCGACGCCCGGACCCGGCGGCAATCAGCCCGCGGAGCTGGTGGCGCAGCATTGCCGGCCGGTCGAGCGCGATGCGGATCGCGCGCCAGCCCATCGCGGGGTTCTCGTCCTCGATCTCCGGCAGGTACGGCAGCACCTTGTCACCGCCGATGTCGAGCGTGCGGAACGTCACCGGCCGGTCGCCGGCATAATCGAGGACCCGCTTGTAGAACTCGGTCTGCTGCTGCACGTCGGGGAACGTGCTGCGCACCATGAACGGGATCTCGGTGCGGAAGAGCCCGATGCCGGCCGCACCCGTCTCGTCGAGGTGCGGTAGGTCGATCAGCAGTCCGGCGTTGAGCTGCAGCGCGACGGAACGGCCGTCGCGCGTCTCGGCCGGAAGGTCGCGGGTCGCGGCGTACCGGGCGCGCTGATCGGCGCGCGCCCCGATGCTCACCTCGATCGCCTGCTGCACGTCGTCGCTCGGCCGGACCAGCACCTGCGCGTTGTCGCCGTCGACGACGAGGAGGTCGCCGCTCTCGACTCGCTTCAACAGATCCTTGACCCGGCCGATCATCGGGATGTCGAGAGCGCGGGCGACGATCGAGACGTGTGCGGTCGGCGAGCCCTCCTCCAGGATCACGCCCTTGAGGCGCTTCCGATCGTAGTCGAGCAGCTCCGCTGGCCCCATCGTGCGGCCAAGCAGGACGAAGTCGCCCTGAGTCTCGGCCGCCGCGGCAACTGACGGCGCGCTGCCGG
>DASWRT010000436.1:0-8940 GCA_036403035.1 Allostellaceae bacterium
GCGCAGCGCGTCCGCCAGCAGGTCCGGGCGCACGCCGTGCGCGTCGGCCGCGACCGGCACGAGGCGCAATCCCGCCGCGCGGGCCGCGGTCATCGCGCCGATATAGGTCGGCGCCTCCACCAGCACCGCGTCGCCGGGCGCCGCCAGCCCGCGGAACGCGGTCGCGATCGCTCCCTGGCTGCCGGGGCAGATCATGACCTCCCGCGCCGAGAAGCCGCCACCGCCGCTGCCTCCCAGCTCGCGCGCGAACCATGCGCGCAGGGGCTCCAGCCCTTCGAGCGGGATGCGGTCCCACATGCCCGGCCGCGTCGCGGCACGGCCCATTGCGACGGAAAGCTCGCGCGTCGCCTGCAGATCGTCGGGCAGGTATCCGGTGCTGAGCGGTATCGCGCCGGGCGGCGGCAGCGCGGCGAGTTCGCCGAGCGCGTCCGTATCGGCGCGCGCCGCGCCGAGCGCAACCGATTGCCACCCGAGATCGCCGCGCGCCGCCGTCGCCGCGCCCGGTGCGGGCGAACAAGAGGCGACGAACGTTCCGCGTCCGGGATGAGCCTCGATCAATCCCTCCGAAACGAGCGCGGCGAAGGCCTCCCGCACCGTTCCCGGCCCGACCGCAAGGCGGTCCATCAGTTCGCGGACCGACGGCAACTGCGCGCCGACCGGCAGCGCAACGACGGTCTCACGAACACGTTGAACAACGCGCGCCACGCTGCTACTGGTTTTCATGACGAAATACAGTAACGCAACTGAAAGAGCCGCAGAAGCGATATCGCCGCAGCAGGCCGCGGCCGCTTCCGATCGACTGTTCCTGAGCGGCTTCGTCTGGGGACTTCTGGGCGTGGTCGCCTTCTCGCTGACCTTCCCGGCGACGCGTCTCGCGGTCGCCGACATCGACGGCGCCGTCATCGGGCTCGGGCGGGCCGTGGTCGCCGGGCTGCTCGCCGGCGCGCTGCTGCTGGCGCGCGGCTCACGGGTGCCGCCGCGGCATCTGTGGCTGCGGCTCGTGCTCGTCGCCCTGGGCGTCGTCGTCGGATTTCCGCTGTTCAGCTCGCTTGCGCTCGCGTCCGTCCCGGCGGCGCACGGCGCCGTCATCACCGGATTGCTGCCGGCCGCGACCGCGATCATGGCCGTCGCGCGGGCCGGCGAGCGCCCCGGCCCGCTGTTCTGGCTGGCGACGGCGGCCGGGCTGGCGGCGGTGCTCGTTTTCGCCGCCGTCCAGGGCGCCGGGCATCCGCAACCTGCCGATGTGCTGATCCTGATCGCCGTCGTGCTTGGCGGGGCCGGCTATGCCGAGGGCGGCGCGCTGGCGCGCGAGCTGGGCGGACCGGAAACGATCTGCTGGGCGCTGATCCTCTCGCTCCCGGTCCTGGCGCCCGTGACGGCCGTGCTGATCGTGCGGGACGGCGGGCTTTCCGCCGGCCCGGCGGCATGGGCCGGCTTCGCCTATGTCTCCGTCGTCAGCATGTTCCTTGGCTTCTTCGCGTGGTATCGCGGGCTGGCGACGGGCGGCATCGCGCGCATCGGCCAGCTCCAGCTCGCGCAGCCGGTCCTGACCTTGCTCTGGTCGGCGCTGCTCCTCGGCGAGACCGTGTCGGCCGGCACGATGCTCGCGGCCGTCGCCGTGCTCGCGAGCGCGGCGCTTACCCAGTTCGCCCGCGTAAGGCAGCATTAGCGCCGCACGAAATCCAACAGAGGGAAGGCACCATGGATCTGAACCTCAAAGGCCGCCGCGCGCTCGTCACCGGCGGGTCGAAAGGCATCGGCCTCGCCGTCGCGCGGCAGCTCGCGGCGGAAGGATGCGGCCTCGTGCTCGTCGCGCGCGACGCGGAACGGCTGGCGGCGGCGCGCGAGGATCTCCGGACCACGACGCCGAACGTCGACATCGCGACCGAGCCGCTCGACCTGTCGCGCGACGAGGCCGCCGTCGATCTGGCCGCCCGGCACGCAAGATCGGTCGACATCCTGGTCAACAATGCCGGCGCCATTCCGGGCGGCGACATCACGCAGGTCGACCAGGCGCGGTGGCGTGCCGCCTGGGATCTGAAAGTGTTCGGCTATATCGGCATGACCCGCGCCTTCTACGCGGCGATGGCGGAGCGTGGGCGCGGCGTGATCGTCAACGTCATCGGGTCCGCGGGCGAGCGTCTCGACGCCGGCTACATCGCCGGCAGCACCGCCAATGCCGGCCTGATGGCGATGACGCGGGCGCTCGGCGCGGCCGGGCCGGCCAAGGGCGTCCGCGTCGTCGGGATCAATCCCGGACCGGTGGCGACGGAACGGCTCGAATTCCTCCAGCGCCGGCGCGCGGAAACGATGCTGGGCGACGCGGAGCGCTGGCCCGAACTCGTCCGGGCGATGCCGTTCGGACGCGCCGCCGCGCCCGAGGAAATCGCCGCCGCCGTCGCTTTCCTCGCCTCCGACCTGTCGGGCTACACCAGCGGAACGATCCTCACGATCGACGGCGGCCTCGCGCACCGCCATTGATCGACCGTCTTGCCGCCATCCGGTGCGGATTGCGCTGGGTTCGGAAACTTTCTGCGCGGCTCCCCCCACCCCGACCCTCCCCCGCAAGGGGGGAGGGAGAAAAGCTCAGCGCTCTCAAACTTAAAGCCCTCCCCCCTTGTGGGGGAGGGTTGGGTGGGGGGAGCCGTAGGCCCGCATGAAAGCCGACAGCGCCGCGTCGATGCGGCCGGCGACATCGGCCGGCGCGAGCGGCGGCAGGGCGAGCAGGGCGCGGCGCTGCATCTCGCCGATCGCCATATGGATGAAATGCTCGGCGGCGACCGCCGGGTCACGGAGGATCAGGCGTCCGCGCTCCGCCTGCCGGCCGAGATAGGCGGCGAGCAGGGCGAGGCCGCGTCCCGGTCCGGCCTCGTAGAACGCCGTCGCGAGGTCGGGGAAGCGCGGCGCCTCGGCGATCACGAGGCGGAACAGGCCGATGCCGTCCGGCGACGCCAGCACTCCGGCGATCTGGCGCGCGACGGCGGCGAGCACCGTTTCCGGCGGGCTGTCGTGCGCCGCCGCCTCCAGGACCGGGTACAGGATCGCATCGGCGCGGCGTTGAACGACGGCATGGAACAGCGCCGCCTTGTTGGCGTACTCCTGATAGATCGTCTTTTTCGAGACCTTCGCGGCGCCGGCCACCAGCTCGATCGTCGCCCCGCCGTAACCGTGCGCGAGAAAGATCCGGGTCGCGACGGAGAGCAGGTGCTCGCGCCGCTCCCGCTCGGTGCCGCGCTTCGGCCGCCCGACCGCGCCGATGCCGGCTGCCGCCCTGCGGCGGTCGTGCTTCGCGACGGCGGCGGCAGCCGCCGGCCGCGTCTCGGCTGGGGCGCTCGCATCGGTCACGCCGCTTCCTCCCGTCCGCCACCCGATATCAGCGGAACTCTGCCACGAATCCCTTTGTTTGGGAAACGTCACCGTTCCGTTTTCGTCGCGAGCATGGCGGGCAATACCGGCGCCGCGGCGGCTACCGGCTACCCCGAGGAGAGACATTCGGATGGCTACCCGCACCGGCAACGCGGCGCCGCGCCAGGGCGCCGATCCGGAGCCCCATGGCAGCGAGGACGCTCCGGCGCCGAAGGCGTCTCCCGTCCGCGAGCGGTGGGAAGTCCGCCGGATCGCCGATCCCGACGAGCATGGCGACGACGCCGGCAACGACGGCGAGAGCGCGGACGCGCCGGCCGAGGCGAAGGAACGGCGGCAAGACGACCGCGACAAGCAGGATGACGGCCGCAAGGAGTCCAAGCAGGACGGCGAGGCCGACCCTGCGGCGGCGTGGCGCAAGAAGCGGCGGCGCTGGCTGATCGCCGGCATCGTCGCGCTGATCGTGCTGGCGGCGGCAGGCTGGTACGCGTGGCACTATTTCACCGTCGGCCGCTACATGGTCGAGACCGACGACGCCTACACCCAGGCCGACAACGTCGCGATCAGCCCGCAGGTCGCGGGCTACATCAGCGAGCTGAACGTCACCGACAACCAGCGCGTGCGGAAAGGCGACGTGATCGCCCGGATCGACGACCGGCAGTACCGCGCCCAGGTCGACCAAGCCAAGGCCGACCTCGCCGCGGCGGTCGCCAACGTCCACAACGTCGAGGCGCAGGTCGCGCTTCAGCAGGCGACGATCGCCCAGGCCGAAGCGGACGTCGGCTCGGCGCAGGCGTCGGTGACGTTCGCCGAGCAGGAGCAGCAGCGCTACGCGCAGCTCGTGAAGACCGGCGCCGGCACGGTGCAGCGCGTCCAGCAGACCGAGGCGCAACTGCGCGAGCAGCGCGCCGCGCTCGTCAAGGCGCAGGCCAATTTGGAAGCCGCGAAGAAGCAGCTCGACGTGCTGCAGACGCAGAAGGAGCAGGCCGACGCCCAGGTGCAGCGGTCGCAGGCCGCGCTGGAGCAGGCCCAGATCAATCTCGGCTACACCACGATCACGGCGCCGGCCGACGGCGAGACCGGCGACCGCAGCGTGCGGCTCGGTCAATACGTGCAGGCCGGCACGCGCCTCCTGACGCTGGTGCCGATGCAGGACGTCTACGTCGTCGCGAACTACAAGGAGACGCAGCTCGACCGGATGCATCGCGGGCAAGCGGTCGACATCACGGTCGATGCCTATCCGGGCGTCGCGATCCACGGCACCCTGGATAGTCTGGCGCCGGGCTCCGGCTCGCAGTTCTCGCTCCTGCCGCCGGAGAACGCGACCGGCAACTTCACTAAGATCGTGCAGCGCGTCCCGGTGAAGATCGTGCTGGACAGCGCCAAGGACGGCAACCCGCTGGCGGGGCGCATCCGGCCGGGCCTGTCGGTGATCCCGACCGTGAACACGCTCGACACCAAGGGCGAGAAGCTCGACCAGCGGCCGTCGCAGGAGGGACTGCCGCCGCCGACGCCGAGCGGCCAAGCCGCGGCGACGGCCGGGGCTACGGCGCGATGAGCACGCAGCCGCCGGGCGGGAGCGTCCCGTTCCGCGACTGGATCGCCGTGTTCGGGGCGATCCTCGGCGCGTTCATGGCGGTGCTGGACATCCAGATCACCAATTCGTCGCTGCAATACATCCAGGGCGGGCTCGCGGCGTCGCTGGACGAGGGCACCTGGATCTCGACCGGCTATCTCGTCGCCGAGATCGTCGTCATCCCGCTGACCGGGTATCTCGGCAGCGTCTTCGGGCTGCGGCGCTACCTGCTCGTCAACGTCGTGCTGTTCGTCGTCTTCTCGATGCTCTGCGGCATCGCGACGAGCCTTCCCGAGATGATCCTGTTCCGCGCCGCCCAGGGCTTCACCGGCGGCGTGCTGATCCCGACCGCCTTCACGATCGTCAACCTGAAGCTGCCGCCGGAGAAGCGCGCCGTCGGGCTGGCGATGTTCGGCCTCACCGCCACGCTCGGCCCGGCCATCGGCCCGACGATCGGCGGCTGGCTCACCGACAATTACGGCTGGCCGTACATCTTCTACATCAACCTCGTGCCGGGCATCGCGCTGCTCTGGATGATCTGGTACGGCATGGACCCGCAGCCGATGCGGCTGGAGCGGCTTCGGAACGGCGACTGGTTCGGCATCGCCTGCATGGCGCTGGGCCTGGGGTCGCTGGAGGTCGTGCTGGAGGAAGGCGAGCGGAAGGACTGGTTCGGCTCGGACCTGATCTTCAACCTCGCGATCGTCGCCGCCGTGTTCACGACGGCGTTCATCGTCATCGAGTTCATGCGCAAGGAGCCGTTCATCAATTTGCGGCTCCTGATGCGGCGGAGCCTCGCCGGCTCGTCCGTGGTCGGCCTCGCCCTGGGGCTCGGGCTCTACGGCTCGATCTACATCATCCCGGTCTACCTCTCGCAGATCCAGGGCTACGACGCGCTCCAGATCGGCCAGGTCATCATGTGGCTGGGCCTGCCGCAGCTCTTCATCTTCCCGTTCGTGCCGCTGCTGATGAAGCGGATCGACCCGCGCATCCTGCTCGGCTTCGGCCTCTTCATTTTCGCGGTCAGCAATTTCATGAACGCGTACATGAGCCACGACACGGCGGAGCCGCAGCTCAGATGGGCGATGCTGGTGCGCGCCTTGGGCCAGCCTTTCGTGATGACGCCGATCTCGCAGATGGCGACGGCCGGCGTCGAGCCGTCGGAGACGGCCGGCGCGTCGAGCATCTTCAACATCATGCGCAACCTCGGCGGCTCGATCGGGATCGCGCTGCTCCAGACCTTCACGACGTGGCGGGAGCATTTCCATTTCGACGTGATCGCGCAGCGCGTGACGCAGAACGGCCTGCTGGCGCAGGAGCGCATCCAGGGGATGGCGCAGCAATTCGTCGCCGACGCGGGCGACCCGAGCGCCGCCACCCAGATGGCGATCGCGCAGATCCGCAACCTCGTCCGCCGCGACGCCTTCGTGATGGCGTACTCGGACTGCTTCTACATCATGGGAGCGGTGCTGCTGGTGAGCATGCTGGCGATCTTCCTCCTCCAGAAGCCGCCGGCCGGCGCCAGCGGCGGACATTAATCTTCATCAACGGAAACCGGCTACTCAGGCCGGAACGGCGGCCCGGCGGTCTTGTTGAGATTGGAGGGACGCAACGCAGACAATCCCCCGAAGGAGGAGAATCCGCATGAAACCGAACAAGAGTTTGATCCTGGCCGGCGCGCTGGCGCTGGCGCTCGCCGCCCCGGCCTTCGCCCAGGGAGGAGGCGGCGGAGCGGGCGGCGGCGGAGCCGGAGCCGGCGGCGGGGCCGGAGCCGGGATGGGCGCCGCGGGCGGCGGCACCGGCGGCTCGACGGGCACCGGCTCGGCGGCCGGGATGAGCGGCAGCAGCAGCGGCGGCTCGACGACCGGCTCCGGCCTGACCGGCGGCAACAGCACGTCGGGCGGCATGGGCACCGGCAGCGGCAGCAACCTCGGCACGACCGGAACGAGCGGCAGCCTCGGCACGTCGGGCTCGTCGGGCACTACCGGGTCGTCGTCCGGCCTCGGCGGAACGACGCCTCCGGGCGCCCTCGCCGCGCCGGGCGGGACGACGTCGGGCCTGGGCTCCAGCGGCAGCAGCCTCGGCAGCTCGGGCGCCAGCAGCTCGGGCGACCTCGGCACCGGCAGCCTGGGCGGCGGCAGCGGCAGCGGCGGTCTCGGCACCAGCGGCAGCGGCTCGTCGGGGATGGGCGGCACGACCACCGGTGGCGGCACCGGCGCGACGGGCGGCACCAGCGGCACGGGCACGGCCCGCTGACCGGGACGGAGTGGAGGAGAAGGAGCGGCGTCGCCCCGAGCGGCGCCGCTCCGCTTTTCTCGCCCCTTTCTGATGTAGGGGCGGGGCTTGCCCCGCCCGCCGGATCTGTAATCCGACCGGCGGCAAGCACTTTCGGCGGGTGGGGCAAGCCCCACCCCTACAATTAAAATCTAAATTGAAAATCAGAACTCCGTCCGCTTCAGCAGGTAGTCGAGCCCGCCGACGCGGTACCAGCGGTAGCCGTAGCCTTCGAGGACGATGCGATGGCGGCGGTCGTCGGGGCCGCACGGGTCGCTGTGCTCGCCGGAGAGCAGGTTGATGAACCGCTGCGGGCCTTCGTCCTCCGCCCCCTTCGGCGCGCCGGCCGCCGGGTCGAGCTGGATCTCGACCGGCCTGCCGTCGAGATTGTGCAGGAACAGCACGGTGTTGTTCCGCCAGTCGTAGCGGACGGCCAGCACCGACGGGCACTTCGTCGGCAGGACGCGGAAGTCGCCCCAGCCGATCTCGGGCACTTCCTTGCGCATGCGGATGATGCGCTCCATCCAGTTCAGCATCGACTCGGGGTCGCGGCGCTGATCGGCGACGTTGACCCGCTCGAACCCGTAGATGCCGCCCGAGATCACCGGCACGGACGGCCGCGCCGCCTTGGTGAAGCCGCCATGCGCCTCGGTCGACCATTGCATCGGCGTCCGCGCGCAGGCCCGTTCCGGCAGCGCGAGGTCGTCGCCCATCCCGATCTCGTCGCCGTAGCGGACCACCGGCGTGCCGGGCAGCGTGAACATCAGGCTGTAGGCCAGCTCCAGCCGGCGCCGGTCGCCGTCGAGCATCGGCGCCAGCCGCCGCCTGATGCCGCGGCCGTAGAGCTGCATCCCCTCGTCCGGGGCGAAGGCGGCGAAGACCTGCCGCCGCTGCTCGCCGGTCAGCCGGCCGAGATCCAGCTCGTCGTGGTTGCGCAGGAACTGCCCCCACTGCGCGGTCGCCGGCCGCTCCTTCGTCGCGACCAGCGACTCGGCGAGAGGGCGCACGTCGGCGGTCGCCAGGGCATAGAAAAGGTGCTGGTTGACCTGGAAGTTGAACATCATGTGGACGCGGTGGCCGTCCGCGCCGAAATACTCCATGTCGGTGTCCGGCAGCACGTTGGCCTCGGCGAGCAGCATCGCGTCGCCCTGGCGCCACTGCACGAACTCGCGGAAGCCGCGCAGCCACTCGTAATGCTCGACCGGCGGGGTCGGCGCGTCCGGCCCCTTCCCGGCGATGATGAACGGCACCGCGTCCATGCGGAACCCGTCGACGCCCAGCTCGATCCAGAACCCCATGATCTTCTGTATCTCGGCCCGCACCGCCGGGTTCGCGGTGTCGAGGTCCGGCTGGAACTCATAGAAGCGGTGGAAATAGTACGCTTTCGCCGCCTCGTCCCAGCTCCAGGTCGTCTTCTGGACACCGGGAAAGACCATGCCCTCGTCGGCGTTCGGCGGCTTCTTCTTCGACCAGACGTACCAGTCGCGGTAGCGCGAGGCCGGGTCCCGCCGCGCCTCCTGGAACCAGCGGTGCCGGTCCGAGGTGTGGTTGACGACGAGGTCGATGATGACGCGGATGCCGCGCTGCTTCGCGGCATGGGTGAACTCGACGAAGTCGCCGGGCGTGCCGTAGCGCGGGTCGACGCCGTAATAGTCGGCGACGTCGTAGCCGTCGTCGCGGTGCGGCGAGGGCTGGAACGGCAGCAGCCAGATCGCGGTGACGCCGAG
>DASWRT010000437.1:0-4920 GCA_036403035.1 Allostellaceae bacterium
GACGCGGCCGTCGCCTGGGTCGAGGAACGCCTCAACGGCGAGGACGGGCTCGGCGCGATCTACCCGGCGATGGCGAACACGGTGATGATGTACGACTGCCTCGGGTATCCGAGGCATCACCCGAACGTCGTCATCGCCCGCGAGGCCATCGAGAAGCTGGTCGTGCGCGAGCCGGGGCGGACCTATTGCCAGCCCTGCCTGTCGCCGGTCTGGGATACGGCGCTGAGCTGCCATGCGCTCCTGGAGACCGGCGACCCGAGAGCGGATGCCGCGGCGCGCGCCGGCCTCGACTGGCTCGCCGAGCGGCAGGTTCTCGACGTCGTCGGCGACTGGGCGTCGCGGCGCCCGGACGTCCGGCCGGGCGGCTGGGCCTTCCAGTACGCGAACCCGCATTACCCGGATGTCGACGACACGGCGGTGGTGGCGCTCGCCCTCGATCGCTACGACGGTGAGCTGTACAAGCACTCGCTGGCGCGGGCGGCAGAGTGGGTCGTCGGCCTCCAGAGCCGCAACGGCGGCTGGGGCGCGTTCGACGCCGACAATACCTGCTATTACCTGAACCATATCCCGTTCGCCGATCACGGCGCCCTGCTCGATCCGCCGACCGCCGACGTCAGCGCGCGCTGCCTCGGCATGCTCGCGCAGATGGGCTACGGCGAGGACGATCCGGTGGTGCGGCGGTCGATCGAATATCTGCGCAAGGAGCAGGAGCCGGACGGGTCCTGGTTCGGCCGCTGGGGTACCAACTACATCTACGGCACGTGGTCGGTGCTCTGCGCCCTGAACGCGATCGGCGTCGAGCACGACGCGCCGGAGATCCGGCGCGCCGTCGAGTGGCTGCTGTCGTGCCAGCGCGAGGACGGTGGGTGGGGCGAGGACGGCGCGTCCTATTATCCGGACCAGCCGCGCGGCGTCGGACCGGTCAGCACCGCGTCGCAGACGGCCTGGGCGGTTCTCGGCCTGATGGCGGCCGGCGAGGTCGACCATCCGGCCGTCGAACACGGCATCGCCTTCCTGATGCAGGCACAGCGCGAGCACGGGCTGTGGGACGAGGAGCATTACACCGCGGTCGGCTTCCCGCGGGTGTTCTACCTCCGTTACCACGGTTACCGCGCGTTCTTCCCGCTCTGGGCGCTCGCCCGCTACCGCAACCTGAAGCGGAGCAACGACCGGGCCGTGTCGGTCGGTCTGTGACGATCGTCGCGGTCACCGGCCTCCTCGCGGAGGCCGTGATCGCGCGACGCGCCGGTCTTCAGGCGATCTGTGCCGGCGGCCGTCCCGAACGGACCGCCGCGGCGCTGGCCGATGCGCTCGCCGCGGCGCCGCATCCTCCGCACGCCCTGCTCAGCTTCGGGATCGCCGGCGGTCTCGACCCGGTGCTGCCGACCGGCGCGGTGATCGCCGCGAGCGCGGTTCTGGTCGAGGGAAGACGCATCGCCGCGACATGGCGGCTGCCGGTCGGGGAGAGCAGGGACATCGCCGCGGAGCCGGCGATCGTGCAGACCGCCGCCGCCAAGGCGGCGCTTTTCCGCAAGACCGAAGCCGCCGCGGTCGATCTCGAAAGCGGCATCGTCGCGCTCGCTGCGGAACGTGCCGGGATTCCGTTCGGCGTCCTGCGCACGATCGCCGACAGGGCCGATGAGGAGTTGCCGCCGGCCGCGCTGGTCGGACTGAGCCCGGAAGGCGCGCCGGCGATCGGTCCGGTGCTGCGGTCGCTCGCGGCGAGGCCGGGCCAGCTCCCGGCGCTCATCCGCACGGCGGGCGAGACCCGCCGTGCGCTGAAGGCGCTAGTCGGCGCCTGCCGCGTTCTCGACGGGCTCTTTCGCCGCGTGGATGCGGGAGACAGCCTGTTCGACGTGGCGTGAGAAGACGTATTCGGCCGGGCGCTGCCGGTCGAGCGTGATCTCCGGCGCCATCTCGCCCTCGGTCTTGACGCCGCGCATCGCGACGGCCGCCGCCTTCCACGGCTTCTTCACCGCGTCCATCACCGCGGTCGCCTCGTAGCCCGAGTGGACCATGCAGTCGGCGCACTTCTCGTAGTTGCCGGTGCCGTAGCGGTCCCAGTCGGTCGTCTCCATCAACTCCTTGAAGCTCTTCGCGTACCCTTCGCCGAGCAGGTAGCAGGGACGCTGCCAGCCGAACACGGTGCGGGTCGGGTTGCCCCATGGGGTGCACTGGTAGGTCTGGTTCCCGGCCAGGAAGTCGAGGAACAGCGAGGACTGGTTGAACTTCCAGCGGCGCGCGCCGTCGCCGCGCCTGAAGATGTCGCGGAAGAGCTGCTTGGTCTTCTGCCGGTTCAGGAAATGCTGCTGGTCCGGCGCCCGCTCGTAGGCGTAGCCCGGCGACACCGAGATGCCGTCGACGCCGGCCGCCATCACGTCGTCGAAGAACCGGGCGTAGCGGTCGGGGTTCGCGCCGTCGAACAGCGTCGAGTTGATGATCACGCGGAAGCCGCGTTCCTTGGCCGTTCTGATGGCGGCGACGGCCCGGTCGTAGACGCCTTCCTGACAGACCGAGCGGTCGTGATCCTCGCGGTCGCCGTCGAGATGGACCGACCACGTGAAGTAGGAGCTCGGCTTGAAGAGGTCGAGCTTCTTCTCCAGCAGCAGCGCGTTCGTGCAGACGATGGCGAACTTCTTCCGCGCCGTGATGCCGTCGACGATCTTGTCGATCTCCTTATGGAGCAGCGGTTCGCCGCCGGCGATCACGACCACCGGGGCGCCGCATTCGTCGACCGCTTCCAGGCACTCCTCGACCGACAGCCGCTGGTTCAGGATCTCGTCGGGATAGTCGATCTTGCCGCAGCCGGCGCAGGCGAGGTTGCAGCGGAACAGGGGTTCGAGCATCAGCACGAGCGGGTACCGCTTGTTGCCGATCAGGTGCTGCTTCGCCACGTAGGCTCCGACGCGCAGCACTTGGTTCAAAGGAACGGCCAACGGAAAACTCCTCGCGTACTGAGATCAGTGATTGATGGGCGGCCGGATCAGGCCGTCCGCTCGTCGTCGGCGACGGCCTGTTGGGCATCGGCCAGTTCCGGCGGCATGCGGAACCGGACGTTCTCTATAACGCCCGGCAGCACCGAAAGCTCTACTTCGTTAAGCTCTCGCAGTCTGTCAATCAGATCCTGCACCAATTCGGCGGGCGCGGACGCGCCTGCGGTGATCCCGACCGATTCGACGCCGTCCAGCCATTTGACGTCGAGCGCCTTCGCATCCTGGATGAGATAGGCGGGGACGCCGTGCTGCGCCGCGATCTCGCGGAGCCGGTTCGAGTTCGAGCTGTTCGGCGCGCCGACGACCAGCACGAGGTCGACGACCTTGGCGAGGTCGCTCGCGGCGCGCTGCCGGTTCTGCGTCGCGTAGCAGATGTCCTTCGTGTCCGGCCCGAGGATGTTGGGGAACCGCGCTTTCAGCGCCTCGATCACGGACCGCGTGTCGTCGACGCTGAGCGTCGTCTGCGTGATGAAGGCGAGGCGGGTCGGGTCGGAAACCTCGAGCGCGGCGACTTCCTCCGGCGTCGAGATCAGATGCACGCGGCCGTCGATCCGCCCCATCGTTCCTTCGATCTCCGGATGCCCGGCATGGCCGATCAGGATGATTTCGCGGCCCTGCTGCGCGTAACGCTGCCCCTCGCTGTGCACTTTCGAAACCAGCGGGCAGGTCGCGTCGATCACCGGCAGGCCGCGACCGGCCGCTTCCGATTCGACCGAACTCGACACGCCGTGCGCGCTGAAGATCGTGACGCTCCCCGGCGGGATCTCATCCAGCTCGTCGACGAACCGCGCCCCCTTCGCGCGCAGCCGTTCGACGACATGACGGTTATGAACGATCTCATGCCGTACGTAGATCGGCGGACCGTACTTCTCCAGCGCGCGTTCGACGATCTCGATCGCTCGCTCCACCCCTGCGCAGAAGCCTCGGGGCTGGGCTAAAACAACCCGCATGCACTCGCCTCTTCTCGCGACGGCCGGTTATATCGGCTCGCCAGAAAGCTCTATTTACACCCGGTTTACTCATCCCTTCTAGCCGGCCGCGTCGCGGTAACGCAATGTGGTGCATACTTGCAACATATATGGTCGGCGCGGGTTGTACTCGGGACACCGATGTGCTGAGGTCGATACATGCTCAGGGTTACCAGAAGACTGACCGCGATCCTCATCGCCCTGCTTTTCGCCGCTCATGCGTTTGTCGCGTTTCCTGCCGCCGCAGCGGCCGAGGAGCCGGCGGTGCAGACCATCGACACCTTCTACGCGACGCTGCTCGACGTGATGAAGCATGCCGACCAGCTCAAGTTCGCCGGCCGGTACGAGAAGTTGAAGCCGGCGATCGAGGACGCCTTCAACCTTCCGCTGATGACGCGCCTGACCGTCGGGCCGCAATGGTCCTCGATTCCGGCGGCGCAGCAGGAGCAGCTCACCGCCGAGTTCAGCGACTACACGATCTCGACTTACGCCAACCGTTTCGACGGATATTCCGGCGAGAAATTCGAGGTCGATCCCGCGCCCGCGGCGTCGAGCGGCGGCGTCATCGTCAAGACCGATCTCGTCAAGAGCGACGGCGACAAGATCAGCCTCAACTACCTGATGCGGGAGAGCGGCGGTGCGCTGAAGATCATCGACGTGTTCCTGAGCGGCACGGCCAGCGAGCTTGCGACGCGGCGTTCGGAGTTCACGTCGGTGCTGCGCCGCGATGGTCCGGACGGTCTGATCCGGCTGTTGCAGCAACGGTCGGCGGATCTGAAGAAGGCTGCTTGACCTCGTTCGAACGGCGCGCGTCGTCGCGGTAAGGGCGATTCGCCGCGCGCGTTCGACTCGTCGGAACGCTAAACGCTCTTGCGGCGGCCGTCCGGCCGCCGTTAGTTCATGCCGAACGCCCGCCGGTAGAGTCCGTGCCGGCCGATTTCACCCGGGGCTTCTCATTC
>DASWRT010000438.1:0-6468 GCA_036403035.1 Allostellaceae bacterium
GCCTGCATGGGGAGCGACACGCCGTTCGACGAGCGCATCCAGGCGGTGCGGCGGCAGCCGGGCCAGCAGGCAGTCGCCCGCGGATACCGGCGGCTGCTCGCCGGGAGCGCGATCCGCGACTCGCACCGCGCCTGTCCTCGCGTACAAGACCCGTACAGCCTCCGCTGCCAGCCGCAGGTGATGGGGGCGTGTCTCGATCACCTGCGCTTCGCCGCGTCGGTGTTCGAGCGGGAGGCGAACGCGGTCTCGGACAATCCGCTGGTCTTCGTGGCGGACGGCGAGGTGCTGTCCGGCGGGAACTTCCACGCCGAGCCGGTCGCGATGGCGGCCGACGTCCTCGCCCTCGCCATCGCCGAGATCGGCGCGATCTCGGAGCGGCGGCTTGCGCTGCTGGTCGACCCGAACCTGTCCGGGCTGCCGGCCTTCCTGGTCCGCGAGGGCGGCGTCAACTCGGGCTTCATGATCGCCCAGGTGACGGCGGCGGCGCTCGCCTCCGAGAACAAGAGCCTCGCGCATCCGGCGTCGGTCGACAGCCTGCCGACATCGGCCAACCAGGAGGACCACGTCTCGATGGCGACTTTCGCCGCCCGCCGCCTCTCGGACATGGCGGACAACACGGCCGGCATCCTGGCGCTGGAGTGGCTGGCGGCGGCGCAGGGCATCGAGTTCCATGCCCCGCTCGCGACGTCGCCGGCGCTCGCCGAAGCCGTCGCGCGTCTGCGCGCCGCGGTTCCCGCCTACGACCGGGACCGCTTCTTCGCGCCCGACCTCGCGGCGGCGAAGGCGATGCTGGCCGGCGGCGGCGCGCTGGCCGCGCTGGTCGAGGAGCCGATCCTGCCGAGCCGTGCGCCGTGAGAGTGATGCGACGGTTGACGGCGCTGCAAGATCGCGCCAAGCCGTGCGCGGTTTTCACCCAACGACTTGGGATGCGCTTGGATGACTGCTCCCTTCGATGACGACGCGGACGGCGAGCCGCCGATCCCGGCACGCCGCGTCCGGCAGCTCGGATACCGACCGCCGCCGCAGATCCCGCCGGAGCTGCTCGGACGACGCGATCTGGTGCTGCGCCGGCTGGACCTCAACGAGGCGCCGTCGCCGCCGTCGCCGCGCGTCGTCGCCGCGATCCAGGCCGCCGCTTCCGAGCTGAACCGCTACCCGGAGCACAACCCGGACGCGCTGGCGCGCGCCTTGGCCGAGCGGGCCGGTTTGCCGGCCGACCGCGTGATCTTCGGCAACGGCAGCGACGAACTGGTCCTCGCCGCCGGGCAGGTCGCCCTCTCGGCGGGCGACGAGGCGCTGCTGCCGGTGCCGAGCTTCCCGCCCTATGGCAAGGCGGTCGCGCTTCAGGACGCGGTCGCCACCGGCGTGCCGACCCGCGCGGACGGCGTGATGGACGTCGCGGCGACGATCGCCGCCGCGACCGGCCCGCGCTGCCGGCTCGTCTTCGCTGCGACGCCGAACAACCCGACCGGCGGGATGCTGAGCGGCGAGGAGGTCGAGCGGCTGGTGCTCGGCGTGCCCGACACCGCGCTGCTGATGCTCGACGAGGCGTATTTCGAGTTCGGCCGCCATGCCGGCGGACCCGACATCCTGCCGATCATGGCGCGCCGCCGCGGTCCGTGGATCGTCACCCGCACCCTGTCGAAGGCGTATTCGCTCGCCGGGCTGCGCGTCGGCTACGGCTACGCCGGCACGGCGTCGCTCGCCGAGGCGTTCCGCAAGGTGCGCACCGCGTTCAACCTCAACCGGCTGGCGCAGGCGGCGGCGCTCGCCGCGCTCGACGACGAGGCGTACATGCAGGCGACGCTCGACGCCAACGCCCGCGAGCGGCGGCGCCTGTCCGACGGGCTGCGTGCGCTCGGCTTCGATCCGTTTCCGAGCGCCGCCAACTTCGTCGCCGCGCGGACCTCGCCGTTTCCCGGGGGAGCGCTCGCCGAGGCGCTGCGCCGGCGCGGCATCCTGGTGCAGGCGCTCGCGTGGCCGGGCGTGCCGGACGCGCTGCGGATCACGGTCGGCACGGCCGAAGACACCGACGCCGTGCTTGAGGGGCTCCGGGACGCAGTCCGCGAAGGCCGGCAGGTGTAGTTCGCGTCTCCGCGGGGCGGGAGACGCTGACATGCCGGTTCAACCAATGTGACGAACCACAATGCTGGGGCGCAGGGCAGGCCGTGACTGACAGCATCAAGCTTGATGATTATCTGGCGCGGATCGGTTTTGCCGGGCCGGTCGGACCGGATCTCGCGACGCTCGCGGGCATTCATGCCGCCCACGTCAATGCGATCCCGTTCGAAAACTTCGATCCGCTGCTGCGCCGCCCGGTCAGACTCGACCTTGCGTCGGTGCAGGAAAAGCTCGTCGACTCCCGACGCGGCGGATATTGCTTCGAGCATAACACGTTGCTGAAATCGGCGCTCGACGCACTCGGCTTCAAGGTCACCGGGCTCGCCGGACGCGTGCGCTGGATGTCGCCGCCCGACAGTCCGCTCGGGCCGAGGACGCACATGACTCTCAAGGTCGATCTGCCGGGCGGGGCATACCTCGCCGATGTCGGTTTCGGTGCCTGCCTGCTCGACTCTCCGCTGCAGCTCAAGACCGGCGTCGAGCAGCGCACGGCGATGGGCACGTACCGGCTGAGCGAAGCGGACGGTCTGTTCTCACTGAGCGCGAAACAGCCGGCCGGCTGGCGGACGATGTACGTCTTCAACCTGGAGCCGCAAATTCAATCGGACTACGAGCTTGGCAACTGGTTCACCTCCACGAGCCCGCTCGTGCCCTTCCTGAGCACGCTGATCATGGAGCGCATCGGCGGCGACAGACGCTACAAGTTGACCAATCGCCGGTTCACGATCGAGGCCCGCGACGGGCAGGTCGTCGTTGAACGCCCGATCGACAGCGCCGACGAGTTCGGTCGGCTTCTCGATGAGACTTTCGACGTACTCCCGCCCGCGCCGGCCGAGGAGGTTTTTGCTCGGATCGGAGGCTAGCTCCTGATTAGTCTGCCGAGGGCAGCGCCTGTCGGCAGATCCTGACGTCGGCCCCGGAGCGGCCGGCAGGGAGAACGCGCCGCCGCCGTCAAACGCAGGGAGGAACCACCGCCGTGTCCGACTCCGCTCGCTTCAGCAACCGTATCGTCCGGGCGCCCCGCGGACCCGAGAGGAGCTGCAAGAGCTGGCTCACCGAGGCCGCGCTGCGGATGATGATGAACAACCTCGATCCCGACGTGGCGGAGCGGCCGGGTGAGCTGGTCGTCTATGGCGGGATCGGCCGCGCCGCGCGCAACTGGGAATGCTTCGACCGCATCGTCGACGTGCTGCGCCGGCTGGAGGACAGCCAGACGCTGCTCGTGCAGTCGGGCAAGCCGGTCGGCGTGTTCGAGACGCATGCCGACGCGCCGCGCGTGCTGATCGCGAACTCCAATCTCGTGCCGAAATGGGCGACCTGGGAGGTGTTCGACGAGCTGGACCGCAAGGGGCTGATGATGTTCGGCCAGATGACCGCCGGCTCCTGGATCTATATCGGGTCGCAGGGGATCGTGCAGGGCACCTTCGAGACCTTCTCGGAGGCGGCGCGGCAGCATTTCGGCGGCGACCTCGCCGGCAGGTGGGTGCTCACCGCGGGGCTCGGCGGCATGGGCGGCGCGCAGCCGCTCGCCGCTTCGATGGCAGGCGCGTCGGTGCTGATCGTCGAATGCGACCAGAGCCGCATCGACATGCGCCTGCGCACCCGCTACCTCGACAAGCAGGCCGCGGACCTGGACGAGGCGCTGGCGATGGTCCGCGACGCCTGCGGCAAGCGGCAGGCGATCTCGGTCGCGGTGCGCGGCAACGCCGCCGAGATCCTGCCCGAGCTGGTCCGCCGCGGCGTGCGGCCGGACATGGTGACCGACCAGACCTCGGCGCACGATCTCGTCAACGGCTACCTGCCGGCCGGCTGGAGCGTCGAGGAGTGGCGCGCGGCGCGGGAGGATCCGGGCCGGCATGCCGAGATCCGCGCCGCCGCGCGGCGGTCGATCGTCGCGCACGTGCAGGCGATGCTGGCGTTCCATCGCGCGGGCGTTCCGACCTTCGACTACGGCAACAACATCCGGCAGGTCGCCTTCGACGAGGGCGTCAAGGACGCGTTCGATTTCCCCGGCTTCGTGCCGGCCTTCATCCGGCCGCTGTTCTGCGAGGGCAGGGGGCCGTTCCGCTGGGCCGCGCTCTCCGGCGACCCGGAGGACATCCGGCGCACCGACGAGAAGATCAAGGAGCTGTTCCCCCATCTGGCGCAGACGCACCGGTGGCTCGACATGGCGCGCGAGCGCATCGCCTTCCAGGGGTTGCCGTCGCGCATCTGCTGGCTCGGCCTCGGCGAGCGCCACGTCGCCGGCCTCGCCTTCAACGAGATGGTCGCGCGCGGCGAGTTGAAGGCGCCGGTCGTGATCGGGCGCGACCATCTCGACACCGGCTCGGTCGCCAGCCCGAACCGCGAGACGGAGGCGATGAAGGACGGATCGGACGCGGTGTCCGACTGGCCGCTGCTCAACGCGATGCTCAACGTCGCGGGCGGCGCCACCTGGGTCAGCCTGCACCACGGCGGCGGCGTCGGGATGGGCTATTCGCAGCATGCCGGCGTCGTGATCGTCTGCGACGGCACGCCGGAGGCGGCCCGCCGGATCGCGCGCGTCCTCTGGAACGACCCGGCGACAGGCGTCATGCGGCACGCCGACGCCGGCTACGAGCAGGCGATCGAGAGCGCCCGCCGCGCGAAGCTCGACCTGCCGATGCTCGGCCGGTGACGCGGACGCAAGGGCGGCAGCACCGTGGGACAGATCAGATCGTCGATGCTGAGAGGGTGCTTGGTCGCAATTGTTGATGTCTGACATAAGTGGTATATTTGTCAGACAGACACGGAGGTCCGATGAACACGGTGAAGATAGGCGAGAATCAGCGCGACAGTATGGCCGCTGATGACGCGCTGGATGACGCCCTGGAGATTATCCAACGCGTCACCGAGGAGATTTTGCGAGCAAGGAGACGGGCCGGCGGCGGGATGCATTCGTCTCTCGCCGGAAACCTTTCCGAGCACGCTGCCCCTGCTGACTTTGTCGGCCAGATTGCCGAAACAGTGATCCGGAAGGTCGGATCCACTCAGGAACAGCAGGTCCAATCCCGATTTGCCAGCGATGTTGCCGCTGCCGTCGAGGATTTGCGGCGGCAAGGCAAAGCGGCTGGCACACTCTCGCGGCGCATTACCGTGCGGGTCGATCCGGGAATTCTTGAGGCGGCTGCCGAGCGGTTCGGGACGACAACGCCGAGCGATACCGTAAATGCTTCGCTCGCCGCGGCTGCGGCGCCGAACCGGTTCAAGCAGTGGCTAAGGGAGACGCAGGATACGCTGCCGGAT
Source organism: Allostellaceae bacterium (assembly GCA_036403035.1). Lineage (GTDB taxonomy): Bacteria > Pseudomonadota > Alphaproteobacteria > ATCC43930 > CGMCC-115725 > DASWRT01. The sequence continues at coordinate 5,386 of DASWRT010000438.1, forward strand.
GACTTCGAGCTTGCCATCTGAGACGAACATTGCGGCCGTTGTGCGTCAGCACGACGTTGCCGCGTACACAAAGCCTCTTCCCGCCCGCGACCCCGGGGATCTGCCCTTCGACCCGTCGGCTATGCCGTTGGATCTTCCGGTGATGCCGGATGCCACATTCTACATCAACCGGTTGCAGCGGAAGGTGCCGGGAGAAGTTCTCCACTTCGTGGACAGCCGTGGCTTGCTTCATAGCGGTATTGCCTGCGGCGAGATGTCGATCACCGTCGGCGCCCTCGACCCGAATCATCCGAAAACGAAGGAGAGCAGTGCGCCGATAATGCGGCTGCTTGAGACGATAGAGGTCGCTCAATCCGTGTCGCCCAGCAGCACCGCCTGGGCAGAGGCCGGCATGATCGCCGGCATGCTTGCCCGCACGCAGCTTCTGGGCCGTTCGAAAAAGGAAATGCCGCCGGTCGAGTATTGCTGCGAGCGAGGACGGCGCCGCGAGTTATTGCACGATGTGCTGCTCTATCTCACCGCGCTTGAGAACGATGCCATTCTCGTCACGGCCAACGCCAAGGACATTGACCTCGTACGCCGTATCAAGCCGGGTGCGCACGTTCTGTTCTATCGGCCGCTGGAGAAAGCTGCCGCCGTCTGATGGGGTGAGGCATTGAGGGAGATCTATGACTTCCGGCCGGGCCGGATCCCGCTGCTGGTCAGCATGCCGCATGTCGGGACCGAGCTGCCGGCGGACATTGCCGCCCGGCTGACCGGCGAGGCGCGGGCGCTGCCCGACACCGACTGGCATCTGCCGCTTCTCTACGACTTCCTCGACGGGATCGGGGCGTCGGTGATCGTCGCCAGGGTGTCGCGCTATGTCATCGACCTGAACCGCCCGCCCGACGATACGCCGCTCTACGCCTCGGCGACGACCGGGCTTTGTCCCTCCGTGCTGTTCGACGGACGAAAGCTGTACCGGCCCGGCGCCGAGCCGGACGATGCCGAGCGGCGGGCGCGGCTCGAAACCCACTGGCGTCCCTATCACCAGCGGCTGGAGGCGGAACTGACGGCGATGCGCCAGCGGTACGGCGTCGCCGT
>DASWRT010000439.1:0-1558 GCA_036403035.1 Allostellaceae bacterium
GCTCTGCCGCCGTTTCGAGATCGACCTGTCGGCCCGCACCAAGCACGGCGCGCTCCTCGACTGCGAACTGCTCGCCGCGGTTTATCTGGAGCTGATCGGCGGCCGCCAGCCCGGCCTCGATCTCGCGGCCGACGCTGCGGCCGGCGCCGCGTTTGCCGCGATCGACCGCCCGCATCGCGAACCCCGGCCGCACGCCCCGACCGAGGAGGAACTGGCCGCCCACGCGGCGATGCTGGCGCGGCTCAAGCAGCCGGTCTGGCTCAGCGAGGGCTAACCCGCATCGATTGCCGACGTCGGCTTGCCGACGCAGGAGCGACCCTGGAGTCACTCCTGCGATCAGGATAGCCTCGCGGCTTTCGCATCAGGCTTGAAACTCGCCGCCGCCGTTAGGGGCGATGCCGGCCGCCTCGGCCTGCTGCTGCTGCCGGCGCAGCAGCTCGACGAAGTCGATCGGGTTGATCAGCAGCGGCGGGAAGCCGCCTTCGCGGGTCGCATCCGCGATGATGTTGCGGACGAACGGGAACATCATCCGCGGCGCCTCGACCAGCACGAGCAGCGGCAGGATGTCGGGCTGCTGCGGCGCCCGCGCGGTGACGACGGCCCCGTAGCTCAGCTCGACGATGAAGACGGGCTCGTTGTCCGTCTGGGCGTTGGCGGAGACGGACAGCATCACTTCGAACAGGTCCGGTCCGAGATTCCGCGCCTTCACGTCGACGTTGAGGCTGACCTCAGGCTGCTTGTTCTGCTGGATGAGGCTCTGCGGCGCGCGCGGGTTCTCGAACGAAAGATCCTTGATGTACTGCGCATTGATGACGAGCTGATTGCCTTGCTGACCGGTCTGGTCGGAAGCGGCTGTGTCGGACATAAGCGTCTCGTGCTCCTGAAGGGGGCGGGCGGGACGCGTGGCTAACACGTCTCGACTCGCGACACAACGGGCCCTGCCGGCGCCACCCCCGTCCCGCCGGACCGTGGTCCTGTCAGGGGGCCTGCGTCGCCGCCGGCAACAAGGCCACCGCGATCAGCTCCGCGACGCGCGGCGGCATCAGCAGCGGCGTCGCGCTCTCGCGCGGGCGCTGCGGATCGACGCGGATCACCGCGCCGTTGGTCGCGCGCAGTCCGGTCATCCCGAGGATGAACCCCCAGTGCGAGACGACTACCACGCCGTCATGGTCGTCGCGCGCCGCGTGCCGTCCCGCGAACGTCTCGACGCGGCGGAGGATGGCCGCCTCGCTCTCCTCCGGTTCCGGCCACCACGGGTCGCTCAAATGGTCGAGGGCGAGCGCGGGCCAGCGCGCCTTGAGATCGGCGCAGGTCGAGCCGATGTCGCAGGAGAAGGCGACCCGCTCGCCGACCAGCGGATCGACCGTGAGCGTCAGGTTTCCGCCCAGCGTCTCGGCGATGATCTCGGCGGTTTCCAACGCGCGGACATAGGGGCTGACGACGATCTCCCGGACGACGCCACCGCCGCCCGGCAGCTTCGCCAACGCCGCCGCGGCGTCGGCCGCCTGCCGGCGGCCGGTCTCGGTCAGGCTCGGATCGCGGATGCCCGGATCCTGGC
>DASWRT010000440.1:0-9196 GCA_036403035.1 Allostellaceae bacterium
AAGTGGCTGCCCTGGATGCGCTTCTGCCGCATCCAGACGAAGCGCGCGTCGAACGTGATGTTGTAGCCGGTGGTGCCGGCGCAGAACACGACCATCCCGCCGCGCTTCACGACGAAGCAGGAAACCGGGAAGGTCTGCTCGCCCGGATGCTCGAACACGAAATCGACGTCGTTGCCCTTGCCGGTGATGTCCCAGATCGCCTTGCCGAAGGCGCGGACCTTCTTCATGTACTCGGCATAGGTCGCCGCGTCGCCGACGTCGGGGAGCTGGCCCCAGCAATCGAACTTCTTGCGGTTGATGACGCCCTTGGCGCCCAGCGACATCACGAAGTCGCGCTTGTCGTCCTCGGAGATCACCGCGATCGGGTTGGCGCCCGCGGTCGAGATGAGCTGGATCGCCATCGATCCCAGGCCGCCGGCCGCGCCCCAGACCAGCACGTTGTCGGCAGGACGCAGGATGTGCGGCCGGTGGCCGAACAGCATGCGGTACGCGGTAGCGAGCGTCAGGACGTAGCAGCCGCTCTCCTCCCACGTCAGGTGCCGCGGGCGCGCCATGAGCTGACGGCCCTGCACGCGGCAGAACTGCGCGAAGGAGCCGTCCGGGGTCTCATAGCCCCAGATCCGCTGCGACGGCGAGTTCATCGGATCGCCGCCGTTGCATTCCTCGTCGTCGCCGTCGTCCTGGTTGCAGTGGACGACGACCTCGTCGCCGACCTTCCACCGCTTCACCTTGGACCCGACCGCCCAGACGATGCCCGAGGCGTCCGAGCCGGCGATGTGAAACTCGGCCTTGTGCACGTCGAACGGCGAGATCGGCTTGCCGAGGCTCGCCCAGACTCCGTTGTAGTTGACGCCAGCCGCCATCACCATGACGAGGACTTCGTCCTCGCCGATCGACGGCGTCGGCAACACCTCGACCTGCATCGCCTTCTCGGGCTCGCTGTGCCGCTCGCGGCGGATCGCCCAGGCGTACATCTTCGCCGGAACATGCCCCAGCGGCGGGATCTCGCCGACCTCGTAAAGGTCCTTAATGACCGGCGCGGAAGCCGGCGCGGCGCCGCGCAGGGGAATGACTTCGGCAGCTTCGCTCATCTGTGACCCTCCTGTGCTGCAGCAGGCTTTCGCGCTGCGGCATCGCTCTTGAACGCGTGTGATACGGAAACAATTCCCTGATATGGATAAATTAAGCTTTAAAGTTACCGATGAGCTTGTAATGCAGCAATATTATTTTACGATCTTGACGATATCTCCTAGCTGACGCGAACATGCCAAGTCCGACCGGACGCAGATACCGCAATGCAGCACGTTGCGGTCAGCGTGCGGTCGAGTGGCGAACGCTTTTCGCCGCCGATCGTTTTATCGTGCGATCAGCCGGCGGGCCGGCAAGGCCGGTACGCCCGAAAGAAGGGGAGAACGGATGAGCGAGGAGAGCAAGCGCGGCGAGAGCAAGGTCCGGCGCGACCAGCCCTGGCTGTTCCGGACCTATTCCGGCCACTCCTCCGCGGCGGCCTCGAACGCGCTGTACCGGACCAACCTCGCCCGCGGGCAGACCGGACTGTCCGTCGCATTCGACCTGCCGACGCAGACCGGCTACGACAGCGATCACCCGCTCGCGTCCGGCGAAGTCGGGAAGGTCGGCGTGCCGGTCGCGCATCTCGGCGACATGCGGACGCTCTTCGACGGCATCCCGCTGGCGCAGATGAACACGTCGATGACGATCAACGCGACGGCGCCGTGGCTGCTCGCCCTCTACGTCGCCTGCGCCGAGGGGCAGGGCGCCGCGCGCGACGCGCTCGCCGGCACGACGCAGAACGACATGCTGAAGGAATACCTGTCGCGCGGCACCTACATCTTCCCGCCGGCCGCGAGCCTCAGGCTGACCGCCGACGTGATCGCCTTCACGTGCCGCGAGATCCCGAAATGGAACCCGATGAATGTCTGCTCCTACCACCTTCAGGAGGCAGGCGCGACGCCGGTGCAGGAGCTTGCCTACGCGCTCGCCGACGCGGAGGCGGTGCTCGACGCGGTCAGGGCGTCCGGACAGGTGGCGGACTCCACGTTCCCGCAGGTGGTCGGCCGGATCAGCTTCTTCGTCAACGCCGGCATCCGCTTCATCACCGAGATGTGCAAGATGCGGGCGTTCGCCGAGCTGTGGGACGAGATCTGCCGCGACAAATACGGCGTCGCCGATGAGAAGATGCGCCGCTTCCGATACGGCGTGCAGGTGAACTCGCTCGGGCTGACCGAGCAGCAGCCGGAGAACAACGTCTACCGCATCCTCGTCGAGATGCTGGCGGTCGTGCTGTCGAAGAACGCCCGCGCCCGCGCGGTTCAGCTCCCCGCCTGGAACGAGGCGCTCGGCCTGCCGCGCCCGTGGGACCAGCAATGGAGCCTGCGGCTGCAGCAGATCGTCGCCTACGAGACCGACCTTCTGGAATACGGCGACATCTTCGACGGCAGCCGCGAGGTCGAACGCCGGGTCGAGGAACTGAAGCGCGAGGCGCTCGACGAGCTGGAGCGGGTGCGCGCGCTGGGCGGCGCCGTCGCCGCGATCGAGAGCGGCTACATGAAGCAGCGGCTCGTCGAATCGAATGCGCGGCGCATCGCCGCGATCGAGGCCGGCGAACAGGTCGTCGTCGGCGTCAACAAGCTCACCGACAGCGCGCCCTCCCCGCTCCTTGCCGGCGCCGACGGCGGCTTCCTCCAGCCCGATCCGAACGCCGAGGCCGAGCAGGTCGAGCGGCTGAAGGCATGGCGCGACTCGCGCGACGGCAAGGCGGCGTCGGCGGCGCTCGACGCGTTGCGCGCCGCCGCCGCCGAGGGGCGGAACATCGTGGAGCCGTCGATCGCCTGCGCGCGGGCCGGCGTCACCACCGGCGAGTGGGCGGCGACGCTGCGCGAGCTGTTCGGCGAGTACCGGGCGCCGACCGGCGTGGCTCAGGCTTCGGCGGCGTCAGCGTCGGATGCGGCGGCGGCGATCGATCTGCTGCGCCGCCGCGTGACCGAAATCTCCGACCGGCTCGGACGGCGGCTCAAGATGCTGGTCGGCAAGCCCGGCCTCGACGGTCACTCGAACGGCGCCGAACAGATCGCGCTGAAGGCGCGCGACGCCGGGTTCGAGGTGGTCTACGAGGGCATCCGCCTGACCCCGGCGCAGATCGTCAACGCAGCGCTGGAAGAAGGCGTGCACGTCGTCGGCCTGTCGATCCTCTCGGGAAGCCATGTCGAGCTGGTCGGCGAGGTGCTGCGCCGGATGGCCGCATGCGGGCTCGGGCACGTCCCGGTCGTCGTCGGCGGCATCATCCCGCCGGCGGACGCGGCTTCGCTCCAGCGCGCCGGTGTGGCGCGCGTCTATACGCCGAAGGATTTCGATCTGACGGCGATCATGAACGACATCGTCGAGCTCATCGCCGAGGAGACGCGCGACGCCGCCTGAGACGGCGGCGTCCGCTCGGCCGCGCGGTACGGCGCGGCGTGTCGCGCATCTCAGAAGCGCGGCACGTCGCCGCCGTTTTCGATCGGCAGGGCGTGGCCGGGGGGAACCGGCTGGTGACCCTGGTCGCTGCGGTTCAACACCGTATCCCGATCCTCATCGATGCGACGGTCGCGCAGTCCCGGCCCATCGAGCGCGCCGGGATCGCTGCCGGGTATCCGGCCGCCGCCGGCACATGCGACGAGCGCCGACAGCATGACCGCGGCGAGCAGCAAGCGAGAGGAAACCATCGCGACCTCGCCTCCTCAGAGGATGAATTCGTAAGCGAGGAAGAACAGCACGATCACCAGCAGCGTCGAGATAACGAGCACATAGCGGCCGACGCCTTCCTTCGACGCGCCGCGTGCATCGTTGGGCGAGCGTTCCGTGACGCGGTTGTCCATTTTTCCTACCTCCTCACGTGCCAACATGAGGCGACGGGATTTCGATCCGAACCGGGGCTTGGAGCCTCTTCTCAGCGGCGGCTGAGCACGAACAGCGCCTGGGCGGCGAGCAGGTTGGCGAGCCGGCCGGAGGCGCGCAGCGAGAACGGCCGCCCGGCATGGTCGAGCGTGACGCTGCTGTCGATCGCGATCCCGATCCGATCGCACATCGCGACGAAGTCGCGGATCGTGCAGAGATGAATGTTCGGCGTGTCGTACCAGGGCTGGTTGAGCAGCGGCGTGACCGGCATCGTGCCGTGCAGCAGCAGATGGGCGCGGATCCGCCAATAGGCGAAGTTCGGAAACGAGACGATCGCCCGCCGGCCGATCCGCACCAGGTTCTCGACCACGGCGCGCGGACTGCGTGTCGCCTGCAGCGTCTGGCTCAGCACGACGTAGTCGAAGGCGCCGTTCGGGTAGGCGTCGAGGTCGTGATCGGCGTCGCCCTGGATCACCGAGAGACCGTGCTGCACGCAGGAATTGACGCCGGACTGACTCAGCTCCATGCCGCGGCCGTCGACCTGCTTGGCCGCCGTCAGATAGGCGAGCAGCGTGCCGTCGCCGCAACCGATGTCGAGGACGCGGGAGTCGGGCTCGACCATCTCGGCGATGATCCGGAGGTCGCCGCGGATGTCGCCCGGCGGGGCCGACGCGCGGGCGCCGCCGGCCAGGGCGTCGGCATCGAACGCGAGCGCGCCCGTCCCGATCTCCTGCACGGCCCCTCCGCTCGTCACGACGGCTCCAGCCCGCGATGGCGCGCGCAGCCCGCGAGGAAGCCGCGCAGCGTCGCGAAGAACTCCGGCTCCTCCAGGAGGAAGGCGTCGTGCCCCTTGTCGGTCTCGACATCGACGAAGCTGACGTTGGCGGCGACCGCGCTCAGCGCATGGACGACGGCGCGGGCCTCCGGCGTCGGGAACAGCCAGTCGCTGGTGAAGGAGATCACGCAGAAGCGGGTGGGCGTGCCGCGGAACGCGTTCGCCAGCACGCCGCCATGCTCGGCGGCGAGGTCGAAATAGTCCATCGCCCGCGTGATGTAGAGATAGGAGTTCGCGTCGAACCGGTCGACGAACGAGATGCCCTGGTGCCGGAGATAGCTCTCGACCTGGAAATCGGCGTCGAACCCATAGGTGACCGCATTGCGGTCCTGCAGCGTGCGCCCGAACTTCCGGTGCAGCGCGGCCTCGGAGAGATAGGTGATGTGCGCCGCCATCCGCGCCACCGCGAGGCCGCGCGCCGGGCGCCGCCCGGTCCGCAGATAGTCGCCGCCGTCCCATTCCGGATCGGCAATGATCGCCTGCCGGCCGACCTCGTGGAACGCGATGTTCTGCGCCGAGTGGCGCGCCGCGGTCGCGATCGGCACGGCGGCGAAGACGCGGTCCGGATAGCTGGCCGCCCATTGCAGCACCTGCATCCCGCCCATCGAGCCGCCGATCACGCAGAACAGCGTCTCGATCCCGAGATGATCGATCAGCAGCTTCTGCGCGCGGACCATGTCGCCGACCGTGATGATCGGGAAGGACAGGCCCCACGGCTCGCCCGTCTGCGGGTTGATCTCGGGCGGCCCGCTCGTCCCCATGCAGCCGCCGAGGACGTTGGTGCAGATCACGAAATACCGGTCGGTATCGAGGACGCGGCCCGGCCCGACCAGCGTCGTCCACCAGCCCGGCTTCCCGGTGATGGGGTGCTTGTCGGCGACATATTGGTCGCCGGTTAGCGCATGGCAGACCAGGACCGCGTTGCTGCGCGCCGCGTTCAGCGTGCCGTAAGTCCGGTAGGCGATCGTGAAGCCGGACAGCTCGACGCCGCTGTCCAGGCGCAGGCTCTCCCGGACCCTGAGACGGGGGCCCGACCGCTCGGTCTCCGGCAACGTCGGGGCGGAGGACGGCTGGCTGATGGCGGGCAACACGCGTCCCTATCGGCGGCTGAGCGGGTACGGCCCGATGCGAGCCGCGGGCAAGATAGCTAGGAACCGACCGGTAGGGCTGTCAATCGTTTCTTCGCGCGACGGTCCGCCCGTTCCGCACCGGTTCCCGGACTGGTTCCGGCGGATCTCTCCTTTACTTTGGCGCCGGCTCGCCACTATCAGTACCATTCCCCTCCTGCATGACCGGCACGCCGTACCCGGCTCGGCTTCCTGAGGAATGCGCACGATGAGCACAGTCGATCCCACGCCCCGCCCGGGCATCATGGACATCGCGCCCTATATCGGCGGCGAGGCGAAGATCGTCGGCGTCGAGCGCCCGATCCGGCTCGCGTCGAACGAGAGCGCGCTCGGCCCGAGCGAGAAGGCGATGGCCGCCTACCGTGCGATCGCGGGCGAGATCCACCGCTATCCCGATGGCGGCTCGAACGAACTGTGCGAGGCGCTTGCGGCCCATTACCGCCTCGACGCCGAGCGCATCGTCTGCGGCGCCGGCTCGGACGAGCTGATCGGCCTGCTGACGCGCGCCTACTCCGGTCCCGGCGACGAAGTGCTGTACAGCCGGCACGGCTTCCTGATGTACCCGATCGCCGCCCGGACGGCCGGCGCGACGCCGGTGACCGCGCCCGAGAAGAACCTGACGACGGATGTCGACGCACTGCTCGCGGCGGTGACGCCGCGCACCCGGATCGTCTTCGTCGCCAACCCGAACAACCCGACCGGCACCTTCCTCACCGCCGACGAGATGGCCCGGCTCCATGCCGGCCTGCCCTCTTCGGTGCTGCTGGTGATCGACGCAGCCTATGCGGAGTTCGTCGTCCGCAACGATTACGAGCCGGGCGTTGCGCTCGTCGACAAGGCGCAGAACGTCGTCATGTGCCGCACGTTCTCGAAGATCTACGCGCTGGGCGGCATGCGGGTCGGCTGGGCCTACTGCCCGCCGGCCGTCGCCGACGTCCTGAACCGCGTGCGCAACCCGTTCAACGTCACCGCCGCCGGGCAGGCGGCCGCGGTCGCGGCGCTGAAGGACGTGGCGTCGGCCGACCGGGCGCGGGAGCACAACGCCATCTGGCGCCCGTGGACGGAGCGCGAGCTGGCGGCGCTCGACCTGGAAGTGACGCCGAGCGTCGGCAATTTCGTGCTGGTCCGCTTCCCGAACGATCCGTCGCGGAACGCCAGCGCCGCGTTCGAGCATCTTCAGGCGAACGGCATCCTGACGCGCAAGATGGGAGCCTACGGTCTCGGCGACAGGCTGCGGATCACGATCGGCACCGAGCCGGAGATGCGCAAGGTGGTGGCGACGATCGCGGACTTCCTGCGTCGATGACCACGGTGCCGGAGACGCAGACGTCATCGCCCCGGTTCCGCTGCGTCGCGATCATCGGCCTGGGCCTGATCGGCTCCTCGCTGGCGCGGCTGCTGCGGCAGCACGGCTTCGCCGATCGGCTGGTCGCGTGCGATGCCGACCCGGCGGTACTGGCGGCGGTGCGGGATCTCGAACTCGCCGACGAGACGGAAGGCGACGCGGTTGCCGGCGTCAGGGACGCCGACCTCGTCGTCATCGCTACCCCGGTGTCCGCCTATGCCGCGATCGCCCGCGCGATCGGCCCGGCGCTGTCGCCCGGCGCGATCCTCACGGATGTCGGGTCGGTGAAGGAAGCGGTGATCCGCGACGTGATGCCGTCGCTCCCCGAGGACATCCATTTCGTGCCCGGCCATCCGGTCGCCGGCACCGAGCATTCCGGGCCGAGGGCCGGCTTCGCCGAGATGTTCCGCGACCGCTGGTGCATCCTGACGCCCCCGGCCGGCACCGATCCCGAGGCGGTGCGGCGCGTCGCGGCGATGTGGGAAGCCGGCGGCATGCGCGTCGTCGAGATGTCCGCCGAGCACCACGACAAGGTTCTGGCGATGACGTCGCACCTGCCGCACCTGATCGCCTACACGATCGTCAGCACGGCCACGGATCTCGAAGAGAGCCTGCAATCCGAGGTCATCAAGTTCTCGGCCGGCGGCTTCCGCGACTTCACCCGGATTGCGGCGTCGGACCCGGTAATGTGGCGCGACGTATTCCTCAACAACCGGGAAGCGGTGCTCGACACGCTGCAACGCTTCACCGAGGATCTGAACGTGCTGCAGCGGGCGATCCGGCGGGGCGAGGGCGACACGTTGCAGGAATTCTTCACCCGGACCCGCGCGATCCGGCGCTCGGTGATCGCCGCCAAGCAGGCTTGAGAGCACGGCCGGCGAGCTTGCCTCACAGGCTCCGCGCGGCTGGTCCGCTCGGCATTTACGGTTAATTCACGTGGACGGCGTGAAATCCACGGTGACGTACACCGATGGAGGCGATCGACCGTGCCGCCCGCGTTGCCGACGCAACCGACCCGCCGCGACCATGCCGCCCGCCAGCCGAGCTTCGAGCTGAGCGCCTGGGACGGCCGCCGCTGGGTGCTGGAGCAGGCGTTCACGAACTCGACCGAGGCGCTGGAGGCGGCGCACCGGCTGCTCGCGCGCCGCAAGGGCGTCAAGGTCACCGAGGAGATCTACGACGAAGGGCGCGGGATCTTCCGCAGCCGCACCGTGCACATGGAATATCGGGACGGCGCCGAGCCGCGCCGGCCGCCGCCGACGTCACGCCCGGCATCGATTGGCATCAATCCCGCGCCGGCTGCGCTTTCCCGTGACGCCGCACCGCGCAGCGACGGGCCGTTCTACGTCGCGGTGACCGCCCTCGTCGTCGCCGTCGTCACCCTGATCGTCGTCGTCGCGACGCGGTAAGCGCCGCCGCCGAAGAGCGGCGCCCTACTCTCCTCCCCTTCTTCTATGAATCCGGGGTAGCATCCGGCAACGACGAATGAGGAGGGCGCCCAGCATGTTCGCCGTGCTGTTCGAAGTCATGCCGAAGCCGGAACGCCGTCATGAATATTTCGACATCGCCGCGTCGCTGCGGTCAGAGCTGGAGCAGATCGACGGCTTCATCTCGGTCGAACGGTTCGCCAGCCTCTCGACCGAGGGAAAATACCTGTCGCTCTCGTTCTGGCGCGACGAGGCGGCGGTGCGGCGCTGGCGCGAGCACGCGCGGCATCACGGCGCGCAGGCGCGCGGCCGCGCCGAAATCTTCGACGACTACCGCATCCGCGTGGTTCAGGCGGTGCGCGACTACGGCATGACGGACCGCGAGCAAGCGCCGCAGGAGGCCCCGTAAGCGGAGCGGACCTACCGGAAGGCTCTCATTCCCAGCTGAAGTGCGGCAGTCTGCCGAGCTTCGCGGGTCCCATGTAGATCTGCCCTTCCTGGAGCGTCACCGGGACCGAGAGCTGCGACCTTCCGTCCGGACCGGGCTTCGCCAGCAGCCCGAGCGCGA
>DASWRT010000441.1:0-19145 GCA_036403035.1 Allostellaceae bacterium
CATAACGACCGCGCGGCGCTCCCAGATAAGGTAGGCGGCGATCGGGATGACGAGAAAGCCGTGATTGTAGGCCGTCGATCCCGACCAGACCACGACGGCCCGCTCGATCGCCGTCCAGAAGCACAGGCCGAAGACGGCCAGCACGGCCGCGACCGCGGCGAGCGGAACCCGCCAGCGTGCCATGAACGCCGGTGAACCGGTGCCGGATAGGCTAGGCGCCGGCCGGGGGACGTCGTGACGGGCTTCGCTGTCGATGGCCATGAACCAACCCGGAAAGTGCGAGACAACAGAACGATCGACGGTAGAAGCGGAAACAGCCTACATCACCTACTGCGGTTGCGACAGCCGCGCATGCGCCCGCAGCCGCCGCACCGGCGCGCCAGTCTGCCGCGCTCTGCTTAAGCGGCGATGAACGTGCCGCTATTCGGCCGAGAGGGCCGCGGCGGCGACCGTTCCTGCCGCAGCCGGGGCATCCCCGAAGCAGAGCCGGGAAAGGCGCGCGAGATTGCCGCTCCAGTCATGCCGCCCGAGCACGTAGCGCCGCGCCGCGGCGCCCAGCGCGCCGCGCGCCTCCTCCCCGGCCTCGATCTGCCGGACCACCGCCGCGGCGAATGCTTCTGCCTCCTCGGCGACGAGAAGGTCGCGGCCGGGCGCCGCGTCGATCCCCTCCAGCGCCTGCGGCGAGGCGACGACCGCCTTGGCCATCGCCATCGCCTCCAGCACCTTGTTCTGTACGCCGCGCGCGACGCGCAGCGGCGCGACCGCGAGCGCGGCATGGGCGAGGTAGGGGCGTATGTCCGGCACGCGTCCGGTGACGAGGATGCCGCCGCCGCCGCCGCCGTCGCGTTCCGCGAGGCGGGTCACCGCCGGGCCGGGATTGGCGCCGACGACGGCGAACAGCGCGTCCGGACAGCGGCGGCGGACCGCCGGCCAGACCGCCTCCGCGAACCATGTGACCGCGTCGACGTTCGGCCAGTAATCCATCATCCCGGTGAAGACGATGACGGGCCTTCCGGGCGGGAACGGCGACGCCATGTCGTCCGGATCGGCCGGCCGGAAGAAGGCGAGGTCGACGCCGTTGTCGACATGGTCGACCTTGTCCGCCGCCTCGGGCGCCATCCGCCGGAACAGATCGGCTTCCGGCCGCGAGACGAACAGGGTGCGGTCGGCGCGCAGCGCGACCTCGCGCTCGAAGGCGAGCAGACGTTCCCCTTCGCGGCGGTAGATCCAGCGGAACGGGCCGCTCATCCGCTCGGCATATTGCCGCCACTTCGCGGAATCGACATCGACCATGTCGACGACGCAGCGGAAGCGCCGGTGTTCCCCCGGACCGAGCGGCACGTACTGCGCCGCCGCCGAGGAATAGACGAAGACGAGTTCGGGATCGCAGCGCCGGATCGTCTCGGAGACCCAGGACGACAGAGCGGCGTCGCGGAAGTAGGGAAGCGTCAGCGCCTCGCCCGTCGCGAGGCCGGCCAGGCTTCTGATGCGCCGGAGCCGCGGCTGGATGCGCCGGATCAGCGACGAGGCGCAGAGCGCCTCGATCGTCGGCACGTGCGGCTCGTCGGCGGGATCGTCGACGAAGCAGCCCAGGTGGATGCGGTGCGTATGGGCGAAATGCTCGAAGAAGTGCCACGAGCGGATCTTGTCGCCCTTGTTCGGCGGGTACGGGATCCGCTGGCTGAGGAAGAGGAGATCGCGCACCGGACAGCCGGACGATCAGCCGAGGTTGCGCGCGACGAACGGGCCGATCGCGTTGGCGACCGGCATCGGCAGGCGCTTCCAGGTTTCGATGAACAGCCGGTACTTCGGATTGAGCGGGTTGACCTCCGGAATGCTTCCGCCCGGCTTCAGCTGGTATTCGTGGAAGATCGGCTGCGCCGTGAAGCCCCAGTTCTTCTTGAACGAGAACGAGCCCGTTCCGACCTTGCTGCGCCCGAAATCGAAGATCTTCAGGCCGCGCTCTCCGGCGTTGCGCAGGATCTGCCAGTACATGAAGTCGAACCCGCCGAGCTTCCGCGCCGCCGGCAGGCCGCCGCCGTAGTAGGGCAGCACCTCGTCGCGGAAATAGAACGACATGACGGCGCTGACCGGCGTGCCGTCTTCGGCGACGACGGCGCCGACCTCGCAATCCTCGCCGAACGTCTCCTTGATGTTCCGGAAGAAGGAGCGGGCGAAGACCGGCGTGCCGTGGTTGCGGACGCTGGCCGCGTAGATCGGGAAGAAGCGGTCCACCGTCGCGTCGGTCTCGTAGCGAAGCCCGCGCTCCAGGCTCTGCCGCACGACGGCGCGCTGCTTGCGCGGGATCGCCTTCAGGTTCTGGTCCGGATCTTCGACGATCTCGCGGCGGAACGTGACGTAGAACGAATCCTTGCAGGGCCAGTCCGGGTGGCGGCGCTGCAAGGAGCGGTATTCCAGGCAGTCGGCGCCCAGCGACCGCATGAGGTCGACGGCACGCGCGTCGAGCGCGCCGAGCGTCGCGTCGTCATCGGCGATCGGCCCGCCATAGACGCAGAAGGCGGAAGAGGCGAGGGTGTTGCCGAACAGCCGGCTGTGGACATGCACGAGCGGCAGCACGCCGCAGACCGCGCCGCCCTCGCGCTCGGCGAGCAGGTAGTGCGTCTTGTGGCCGAAGCTCTTTTCGATGACGTCGCGCCAGCCGGCGCGGTGAAAGAACGTGCCGTGCGGGTGGGCCGATGCATAGGCGTCCCACGCCGCGATGCGCTCTGCGGGAAGCTCCCGCACGGAGACGGCGGCGACCGAGATACTGTCCATCGTCACACCGGACCGTAGGTTTCGAGGACGCGGTCCATGCGGGTCCAGGCGAAGTCCCCGAGCGCGCGGCGGAGCTTATCCTCGAAGCGTGACAGGTTGGTGTAATGCCGGAAACGGCTCTTCGCCGAGGCGCCGGCGATGCGCGGCTGCCCCGGATCGATCTCCCAGGGATGGAAATAGAAGACGCACGGCATCCGGTCGAGCCGGTTGACGCGGCGCATCGCGGTGCGCGACACGGCGTAGGGCAGCAGCCGGAAATATCCGCCGCCGCCGCAGGGCAGCTTGCGGCCCGCCACCTCGACGGTCGTCACGGGGAATTCCGTGAGACCGCCCCCGTCCTGTGGGCGGAACGGAAAGCGCGGCGCGTCGGGCATGCCGTAGATGTCGTGCTTCACCGGGTACACGCTGGAGCTGTACCGGTATCCTTCCTCACCGAGGACCGAGAACGCCCAGATGTTGCGCTGCCCGATCGAGAAGCTCGCGGCGCGGTAGCCCGTCACTTCGGTGCCGCCGACATCCTCCAGGAGGAGCTTGGTGCGGCGGACATCCTCGCGGAACTCGTCCGGCGTCTGTTCGTCGGCGCGGAAATGCGCCCAGCCGTGGCTCGCCAGCTCGTGGCCCTCGCTCACGATCCGGCGGATCAGGGCGGGATGCCGCTCGGCGACCCAGCCGAGCGTGAAGAAGGTCGCCTTGACGCCGTGCTCGGCATAGATGTCGAGCACCCGCGACGTGTTGTCGGCGACGCGCCGCGGCAGCCGGTCCCAGTCGTCGCGCCGCACGACGCCGAAGAAAGCCTGGACCTGGAAATAGTCCTCGACGTCGCAGGTCATCGCGTTGGCGATCGGCGCGGCTGCGGCGGCCGTTGCCGCGGGCAGGGCGGCAGCGTCCGCTGCCGGTACGGCAGCTGGCGGCGGCGGCGCGGTCGTCCGCTGCGGGGCAGACGAGGTGATGCGCTCTGCGCTCATGCCTTCTGTGCCTCGATGTAGTCCGCGGCGAGCTGGAGGGCGCGGCGGATCGTCCGGTCGTGGTTCTGCACGTATGTTTCGAGCACGCCGAGGCGACGCTCGAACTCCTCCAGCGCAGCTTCGGCCGCAGCCGCGGCGAGCGCCGGGTTCGCGCCGGCCGGAAGGTTTTGCGCGGCCGCGCCGCCTTCCATCCCGGCGGACCGGTCCGGCGGCAGGATCTGCTGCAACTCGCGCTGGAGATCGGCCGCTACCTCGTCGACGGCGGCGGCGTCCAGCTCATGCCGCTCTTCCAGATAGCCGAACAGCAGCACGCGCGAGCACAGCGTGTTGATGCGGCGCGGCACGCCGTCGGTGTGGCTGAACAGCGCCGGGAAGAAGCCGTCGCCGAGGCGCGGATCGTCCTCCCAGCCGACCGTGCGCAGCCGGTGCTCGACGTAGCTGCGCGTCTCCTCCTCGCTCAGCGGGCCGAGATGGTAGGAGACGATAACGCGCTGCCGAAGCTGCTCCAGCTCGCCGCGCGCCAGCGTCGTGCGGAACTGCGGCTGCCCGAGCAGGAAGCTTTGCAGCGCCGTGTTGCCGCCGGACTGGATGTTGGAGAGCATGCGCAGCTCCTCCAGCGCCTCGATCGAGAGGTTCTGGCACTCGTCGACGATCAGCAGCGCGCGCTTGCCCTGTTGCAGGATGCCGCCGAGGAAGCCCTCGATCCGGCGCAGCAGCGCGGCCTTGTCCAGCCCCTCCTGGCCGAGGCCGAAGGCTCCGGCGACCATGCTGAGCATGTCGTGCGCGCCGAGCTGCGTGTTGGTGATCTTGGCAGCGACGTAGCGGTTGCGGTCGAGTTCGGCGAACAGATGCTCCAGCAGGGTCGTCTTCCCGGCCCCGACGTCGCCGGTGATGATGATGAAGCCCTCGCCCTGGCTCAGTCCGTAGGTGAGGTGCGCCAGCGCGCGCGCATGGTTCGTGCTGCCGAAGAAGAACCGCGCGTCCGGCGTCAGCTGGAAGGGCAGGGCGGAGAGATTGTAGAACTCGGTGTACATCGGCCGGCCTCCTCAGAAGTCCTTGCGGAGGCCGAGGATCACCGTGTTCTCGCGGACGGCCGCGCCGGGAGCGTTGGAGAGGCGCGCGAGATACGTGTACGTGACCGTGGCGTGCAGCGTTTCGCTGAGAGCGTAGGAAAGCGAGCCCGAGCCGCGATAGAGATCGTCGTTGCGGTTATCCGGCGACCCATAGTCGGTATTGATGTATTGGAGCGTGAGGATGGCCCGCAGGTCGGGATTCAGGCTGCGCCCGAAGCTGGCGAGGACGCCGTAACTCTCCTGCGTCGACGAGATCACCGAAGAACTGCTGCTGCGCTGCTCATAGGTGAAGCGCGCGTCATACGTGTTCCGGTCGTCGAAGCCGTGCAATGCCGCGGTGCCGATCTTCTGCCGGTACGCCAGATTGCCGAGCCCGTTGTTCAGGCCGAACAGCGAGTTGCGCGGCGAGTAGGGCAGGTCGG
Source organism: Allostellaceae bacterium (assembly GCA_036403035.1). Classification (GTDB taxonomy): domain Bacteria; phylum Pseudomonadota; class Alphaproteobacteria; order ATCC43930; family CGMCC-115725; genus DASWRT01. Next base: position 5,236 of record DASWRT010000441.1, read on the forward strand.
TGCGGGTATCGACGAAGTTGCCGTATTCGTCGACGCCGAGCGTGCTCGTATTATTGATGAGCTGATCCTGCGTCGTCTGGATGCCTTCGGAGTACGACGCGAGGGCGTTGAGGTTGGGCGTGATTTCATAGGATCCGGAACCGCTGACGTAATTGCGGTCGTACCGGTGGTTGGCGGCCAGGACCAGCTTGCTGCGCGGCCCCGGCGTGATCTCGACGCCGACGCTGCCTATGGGCCCGTCCGGCTGGTTGCCGAGCGTGCCGTTGCGGATCTGCTCGTAGCCCACGGAAGCGGTCGGCGCCCACACGCGGTCGATCGCGTATTTGCCCGTGACCTGCGCGAGCCGCCGCGAGGTGTTTCCGCCGACGCCGCCTTGCTGGTCGGTGCCGCTGTCGGTCTCGTAGTCGCTGAGCACGCCGCTCCAGTTGAAGCGGCTGAAATCGGGGCCGCTGTTGATTCCGGCGCTGAACTCGTTGCGCGTTCCCGTCGCAAGGGCCCCCGAGTAGCTCTGTCCGAACCCGTAGCGCAGCTCGGTATCGGCGAAGTTGCCGATCGGCAGGCGGAGGTAGGGGCTGACGTGGTAGGTCGAGACGGTGGTCTCGTTGCTTGAGAGCAGCCGGTCGGAGCCGGTCACCGGGCCGCGCTGGTCGATCAATTCCTGGCTGACCGACGCCGTGGCGTCGATGAAGAGCCGCTCCTGGATCGCTTCGAGGTTGCCGAAGGCGAAGAGCCGGTTGCTGAACTTGTCCAGATTGTCGTTGCGCGCGTACTTGTCGAAGATCGCCGTGTAATCGGCGAAGAGCTTCTGCCGCGCACCCTGCTCGCTGATGCCGACGCCGGGAGCGATGCGCGTGATGAAGTCGGTGCCGTTTGCGCTCCCGCTTGCCGAGGGAACCTGGCCGGCTGCGGTTGCGGACGTCGACGTCGTCGTCGAACTGGCGCTGCCGGGCACGCCGCCCGACGCGTTGTCGGTGAAGATCTCGTCGAGTTCGATCCGCGGGTGGATCGTGAAGGCCGGCGGCACCCCCTCCGGTACCGTGAGCGGCGCTGCGGTCTGCGCGGCGGCGGCGAAAGGCAGGACGACGGCCGCCGCGACCCCGGCTGCTGCTGCGGCGGCGGCTGCCGAACCGCGGGCGTGCAGGCGGCAGCGGCGACGGACGCCTCGAACGTGCGGTTCGGCGAAGCTAAGCAAAATCGTATCCCTAGGGTTGCGCGGCGGGATCGTAATACGCGTATGAGCCGAAGCCATCCGGATTCTTGGTCTGATCCATCTTGTTGAGGATCAGGCTGATGTTCGGGCAGGCGCTGACCAGGTTCAGCGCTTCCTCGACCGCCCGGCGGCCGGTCTGCCCGGCCTCGACGACGAAGGCGATCTGCCCGACATGCCGGGCGAGGACGGACGCCTCGCTCGTCGCGAGGACCGGCGAGCCGTCCAGGATGACGACGCGGTCCTGGTAGCGCGTCGCGAGATCCCGCATCACCTCGGTCATCTTGGGACTGGCGAACAGCTCGGTCGTCGCGAGGCTCGGTGTACCGGCGGACATCAGGCTCAAGTTCGGGATGTTCGTTCGGAGCAGCACGTCCGGCAGCGTCAGCCGGTCGTCCGCGATCACGTCGGTCAGCCCCTTTTCGAGAGGCACGCCGAGCGTGCGGAACAGGGTCGGCCGGATGACGTCGGCGTCGATCAGCAGGACGTGCACGCCGCGCTCGGAGGCGATGCTCATCGCGAGATTGGTCGCCGTGAAGGTCTTGCCTTCGCCCGGCGTCGCGCTGGTCACGAGGATCATGTTGGCGCGCGGTGCGCGCGTCTCGGCCGGAGCAAGCGCGTGATTGAGGAGCGGACGCTTGATGATCCGGTATTCCTCGGAGAGGCGGCTGCGCACGCCGCCCGGCGTCACGAAGCCGCCGACCCTCAGGCGCCCGAGATCGATCTCGATGCGGCGCCGCTCGGACATGGCCGCGCTCGCGCCCGTGTCCGCCATCGGCGGCGGCGGCGCGGCACCGATGTCGGGCTGCTCGGCGGGGGCGGTCGCGGCTTGTATCGCGGCCGTGGAACGGCGGGCCGCGGTTTTCTCCGCGATAGAGATCGCGTTGCCCTCGCGCTTCAACCGTTCCGCGGCTCGCTGGATGAGGTCCATGGCTCGACGGCTCCGGTCAGATCACGAAGGGCAGGCGTTTGGTCAGGTACGCGGCGAGGCAGCCATAGACCATCACCAGGACGGCCAAACTCGCGATGAACGCGCCGGCATCGATCAGGCGGCGCCGCCGGTCCGCGGCGGTCAGCAGGGACGTCACCGTACCGATCACGGGCAGTGCGATCGCGGCTTTCAGCGCGGAGACGGAGTCGAAACTGTCGTCGAAGCGCGAGAGGGCGAAGGCGATGCCCATGCCGGCGGCGAACGCGATGCCGAGGACGGCCGACGCAAGGATGAGACGCGGCGGTGCGCTCGGCGTCGTCGGCAGCGTCGGCGGGTCGATGATGCGGAACTGCAGTTTATCGCCCCGCGTCTCCACCGCATCCGTGATCTTCGCGGATTCGCGGCGGGAAACCAGCTCCTCGTAGCTCTTCTTGATCGCGCCGTAGTCGCGGTTGAGGTTCTGGAACTCGGCTTCGATCCGCGGCGCCTGATTGGCGAGCCCCTCAAGCCGCTTCACCTCGTCGGCGGTGTTGTCGTAGCGACGATGGACCGCGTCGTATGCCGTTTCGAGATCGACCAGCTTGAGCTTGATCTGTTCGTAGACCGTGTTCGGGATCGACGTCCTGGCCGATTTTCCGCTCGCAGAGGCGGTGCGTTTCTCCTCGGCGGATTTCTGCGCGTATTGCTCGCGCAGCGAGGCGAGAGACTTCTTTGCCGTGATGACGTCCGGGTGCTGATCGGTGTAGCGCTGCTGCAGGGTGTCGAGCTGCTTCTCGGCGTCGTCGACGCGGGTCTGGAGCGTTTGGAGGGCGGGCGACAGCCGCTCGCCGGACACGCTGACCGTCGTGCCGGGCGCGTCGACCTGAACGAATTGCGGCACCGAGGCCAGTTCGCGGCGCATCGCTTCGCGGCGGCTCGATACGTCCTCCATCTCGGCCTTCAGCTCGGTCAGGCGCAGACGCGCCGCCTCACGCCGCTCGTTGTAGGTCCCGGTAGAGCCGAGCACGCCGGAATTTGTTTCCTTGAAGTTGGCGAGGCGGGCTTCCGCCGTGCGCAGCTGCTTTTCGTAGTCGCCGATCTGCTGGTCGAGGAACGAGCGGGCCTTGTCGATGTCGGCGCGGTTGTTGCCGATGTTGGTCTCGACGAAGATCGTCAGCAGCGACTGCACGATGCGCTGCGCCCTGGCCGCATCCTTGTCCTGGTAGGCGACGGTGAAGAGGTTGCGGCCCTGCACCCGCAGCTGCACGCCCTTCGTCAGTTCGGCGATCAGCGCTTCGCGCTGCTGTTCCGTGTGGACCGAGAGGTCGAGGTCGGCCAGCCGGATCAGCTTCTCGACGTTCGGCCGGCTGAGCAGCGTCCGCTGCATGATGTCGACCTGCTGCGTGACGTTGCCCTCGACCGAAATGCCGCGCAGCAGCGGCGCCAGCAGCGTGTCGGCGTCGACGTAGATACGGGCCTGCGACTCGTACCGGTTCGGCAGGAACATCACGACGGCCCAACCGGCGATCGCGATCACCCAGGCGATCGGGACGATCAACCATCGCTTCCGCCATATCTGGCGAAGCAGGGTTCGCAGCTGCTGTTGCAGATCGCTCATGCCGTTGCCATACCCCGAGGAAACCGGTCGAAAAGCCGGCAAGGCGGCCGATAAGGCCGCCGCCAAGCAATTCAGACAGTTAAGGACGGTTCGGTTAACATCTGGTGACCCCGGAGGCCGCCTTTTTGCGGCGCTCCGGAATCCCGGCTAGAACCAGCTTTGCGGAATGATCAGCACGTCGCCCGGCATCATCCGCGTATTGGCGGAGACATCGCCGTCCTTCAGCAGATCGCTTAGGCGGACGGTCATCGACTTGCTCTGCCCGTTCTCCTGCCGCACGATCACCGCGCGGTTGCCGGAGGCGTACTTGGTCAGCCCGCCGACCGAGATCATCACGTCGAGCAGGGACATGTTGGCGCGATAGGCGATCGCCTGCGGCTTGGCCGCCTCGCCGACGACGCGGATCTGCTGCGCGAACGGACCGTTGAAGCTGGTGACGATCACGTTGACGATCGGATCCTGAACGTACTGCTTCAGCTTCCCTTCGAGATCGCGCGCGAGCTGCGCCGGGGTCTTGCCGACGGCCGGCATGTCCTCGACGAGCGGTACCGAAATGCGGCCGTCCGGACGCACCGGCACGGTCGTGCTCAGCTCCGGATTGCGCCAGACGAACACCTGAAGTTGGTCGTCCGGGCCGATCATGTATTCGCTGCTGTCGACGGAGTTCGCGGTCGCCATGGTCTGGCCGGCGCCGTCGGTGACGTTCGTGCTTCCGCCGGCGCAGGCGGTCAGAAGCATCAGGCCGGCGAGCGTCGAAACGAGCATCGCCAGGGTCGAGGTTCTCATTCCCTAAAATCCTCGGCTACAGGTGCGTGATCAACGGCGCCGGCAGTGTCGGGGGCGACGCCGAGATGCGTATAACCGCATTTATTGGCGCGTAAAAGTTGTTCGTCCCTTAACGGCAGAAAAATAGCTACTAAATCCCGTGCTCTTCCATAAGGTTGTATAATGTCGGACGGCTTACGCCAAGAAGTTTTGCCGCCTTGGACAGGTTGCCGCCGCTCTGCGCCATCGCCAAGTGCAGTACTTCGCGCTCGGCGCGCGTGCGCGCCTCGCGCAGGTCGAGGATCTTCTCCTCCACCTCAGTCGCCGCGAGATCGAGGTCGGCGGCAGAGATCATCTGTCCTTCGGCCATCACGATGGCGCGCTTGACCCGGTTTTCCAGTTCGCGGACGTTGCCGCGCCACGGATGAGCCGACATCGCGGCGATCCCGTCCGGCGTGAAGCCCCGCACGTTCTTGCTGAAATGCTCGTTGAACTTGTTCACGAAGAACCGGGCGAGCACCGACACGTCGTTCGTGCGCTCGCGCAGCGGCGGCACGTTCACGACGATCTCGTTGAGCCGGTAGAACAGATCCTCGCGGAACACGCCGTCCTGGATGCGCGCGGCGAGATCCTGGTTCGTCGCGCAGACGATCCGCACGTCCACCTGGATCTGCTGGCGGCCGCCGATCCGCTCGATGATGCGGTTCTGGAGGAAGCGCAGCAGCTTCACCTGCAACGGCTGCGGGATGTCGCCGACCTCGTCGAGGAACAGCGTGCCGCGGTTCGCGCTCTCGATCTTGCCGATCGTCTGCTTGACGGCTCCGGTGAACGCGCCCTTTTCGTGCCCGAACAGCTCGCTTTCGAGGAGCGTCTCCGGGATCGCCGCGCAATTGATCGCGACGAAGGGCTGCTTGGCGCGGCGGCTCAGCCGGTGGATCGCTTCGGCCAGCAGCTCCTTGCCGGTCCCGCTCTCGCCGAGGACCATCACCGACACGTCGGTCGGCGCGATCTTCTCGATGGTCCGGCAGACCTTCAGCATCTCCGGGCTGCTGGCGATGATGCCGTCGATCGGCGACATCTGCGTCAGCGCCGAGAGGCGCCGGTTCTCGGCCTCGAGTCCGTAGAGCCGCTGGGCGCGCTCGATGATCAGCCGCAGCGTGTCGATCTGCACCGGCTTCTGATAGAAATCGTAGGCGCCGAGCGACACGGCGCGCAGCGCGTGCTCCCGTCCCTCGTTGCCGCTGGCGACGATCGCCTTGGTCTCCGGCGCAGCGCTCAGCACCGCCTCCAGCAGCGCCAGCCCCTCGGTCGCGCCGTCCGGGTCCGGCGGCAGGCCGAGATCGAGCACCACGACGGGCGGCCGCTCGGCGGCGAAGATCGACAGCGCCTTCTCGCGCGTGTTCGCGATGAAGAGCTGATGTCCCGAGAAGGACCATTTGTATTGCCGGCACAGTCCCTCGTCGTCTTCGACGATCAGGAGCTTCGGCCTGTCCTCGTTTGTCATGACTTCACGCGACCAAAGAACTATTCGATTGCTGGACGGGAGCGACTGCCGGAAGCACCATTCGCATCGTCGTGCCGACGCCGACTTGGCTGATCACGTGAAGATCTCCGCCGGCCGCCCTGGCGATTTCGCGCGATTGGTAGACTCCAATACCGTAGCCCTCGCTTTTTGTCGATTGGAAGGGGCGGAAAAGGCCGTTGCGGATGAACGCCGCCGACATGCCCGGCCCCTGGTCGCGGATCTCGATCGTGATGCGGTCCCGCTCGCGCAGCGTGCGGGCGAAGACCGGCGTGTCCGGCGGCGAGACCTCGATCGCGTTGTTGAGGATGTGGCCGACGGCGGCGCGCAACTGTTCCGCCGTGATCGCCACCCGCGTCTCCATTTCGTCGAGGTCGAGCACGACCTCCACGTCCTGCCGCGCACGCTTCGCCACGAGGTCGGCGAGGACGGCGGACGGGTCGACGAGATCCTGCGCGGCCGTGCCCTGGCCGTCCGTCTTCAGCTGCGCCATCAGCTTGTTCATGCTGACGAGCGAGTGCTGCACGGTCTGGAGCACGTCGCGCTGGAATTCCGGATTGTCGCCGTGCTGCTCGGCATTCGCGACGATGAGGCCGAGCTGGCTTGCGATCGTCTTGATGTCGTGGACGACGAAGGCGAAACGCTTGCTGTAGTCCTGGAAGCGCTGCGCGTCGGTCAGCGCGTGCGTGGCCTGCTCCTCGGCAAGGTAGCTCGCCGCCTGCCGGCCGACGATGCGCAGCAGGTTGTAGGTCTCCCAGTCGATGTCGGTCTTGGCGCGCGGCGCCGTCACGACGATGAAGCCGATGATCCGGTCGAGGTGCGCCAGAGGGATCGCAAGCCACGCGCCGGCGATCTCGTCCAGCCAGGCCGGCAGCGCCGCTGCCGTCGCGCCGTCACCGTCGCCGGGGGTGGCGGCGGCCGTCGGCAGTTCGAGGATCCAGCCGCCGCCGCGGAACTGCGCGACGAAGGCGCCGCCGTCCGGCTCGCCGGCGAAGAACGGCCTCGTGTTCCAGAACGCGCGCGGCACGAAGCCGCCCTGCGCGGTCTCCTTCGTCCAGAGCACGCCGGCCGGGCTGTCGACGATGTTCGCGACGGCGCGGATCACGCGGATCGGCAGGTCGTTGCCGTCATCCTTCGCCGAAAGGACGTCGATGAAGCGCTGCCACTCCCGCCGGTAGTCGTAGCGGTAGCTGAAGAAGTGCCGGCTCACCAGGAGCTTGATCCGGGAGCGGGCGCCGCGCGAGACGAGCACCGCCGCGAGGCTGAGCAGCGCGGCCGAGACGAACGTCGTCTGCAGCGTCGCGCCCCAGTTCCCGGTGAACTCGCGGATCAGGTACGCGGTTCCCGCGACGTTCAGCAGGAACACGCCGGCCGCGACCAGCGTGGCGGTGTGGAAGACGATCTCGCGCGAGACGTGGATGTCGACGCGCCAGTTGCGGCTCCGCGCCGCCGAGACCGCGATCAGCGGGACCACCAGCGCGTTGACCAGCCCGCGGCTATCGAAGAGCGTCGGGGAGATGCGGTGGAACAGCAGGGCGTCCGAGTAGAGGAAGATGTCGAACGCGGCTCGCCCGATGACCGCGATGCAGTAGAACTTGATGTGCCAGCGCCCGCCCTCGCCGGTATTGCGGTAGAGATTTTCGACCAGGAGGATGTCGATCACCGCCAGCATCATGCGGAGGACGATCTGTCCCAGCGTCAGGTCGACGACGCTGACCGGCTGGCCGCGGAGGGCGACCTCGAAGGCGGCCAAGGCTGCTACGGCGGCGGCGCCGATCGCGATCCGCCGCGGCTGCAGGCGGTCGCGCAACGCCGTGTCGGGTCCGCTGCCGCGGAGCAGCAGGTGCGCCGTGAAGCCGAGCCAAGCGCATGTCCGGATCAGCTCGACCATGCGCGCCTCGGCCGGCATCGGCAGCCAGTCCTGGACCGCGATCGAAAAGCCCCATGCCGCGGTCAGGCCGCAGCATGCCATCAGGTAGCGGGCGGTCCCGCCGACATTGCCGCGCAGTGCGATCAGCGCCAGCAGAACGAGATTGATCGCTCCGCAGGCGCCGTACGTGATCGCCGAGATCGACAAGGACGGGCGGCGGCGCGGGCTACCGCGCGCCCTCCGGCCAGAGGATCACGCGCACCGTCTGGATCAGCACGATGAGGTCGAGGAAGAGCCCGCGGTTCTTCACGTAGTAAAGGTCGTAGGCGAGCTTCTCGCGCGCGTCCTCCAGCGAGGCGCCGTAGGGATAATTGATCTGCGCCCAGCCGCTGATCCCCGGCTTGACCGAGTGGCGCTCGTTGTAGAAGGGGATCTTCTCCTTGAGCTGCTCGACGAAGACGGGCCGTTCCGGCCGCGGTCCGATGAAGCTCATGTCGCCGATCAGCACGTTGAAGATCTGCGGCAGCTCGTCGATCCGCACCTTGCGGATCAGGGCGCCGACGCGGGTGACGCGCGGGTCGCGCTCGGCCGCCCACTGCGCGCCGTCCTTCTCGGCGTCGATGCGCATGCTGCGGAACTTGAAGACCTTGAAGGTCCGGCCGTTCAGCCCGACCCGCTCCTGGCAATAGAAGATCGGCCCTGGGCTTTCGAACTTGATCAGGATCGCCGTCACGATCAGCAGCGGCAGCGACGCGAGCAGGAAGATCATGCTGACGCCGATGTCGAAGGTCCGCTTGATCGCGTTGAACAGCCAGCCCGTGCGGAACCCGTCGGAATAGATCAGCCAGCTCGGCTGCAACGCGTCGAGATCGAGCTTGCCGTTCTCGCGTTCCCAGAAGGTCAGGTAGTCGACGACCGAGATGCCCTGAGTCTTGCAGTGCAGCAGGTGGTGAACCGGCAGGCCCCGCCGGTCGTCCGCCGCGACGACGATCTCGCTCACGCGGTAGCGCGCGCCCAGCTCGGCCAAGGACTCGATCGCGGACAGGCTGCATTCCTCGGTCTCGCGGTCGATGTCGACGATCGTCCGGCGATCCTGGACGGCGAGGAACATCGACACGTTGAAGTAATAATTCGTATGCGAGGCGACGAGCTGGCGGATGCGCGCCTCGCGCTCGCCGGTACCGAGGACGAAGATCCGCTTCTTGAACGCGTCGAGGTCCGCGACGTTGAGGAACACGGCGCGGGTCACGAGGACGCAGAGCAGCCAGACGATGACGGTCTTGAGATACCAGAACGACCAGACATCGATCGAAATCGAGAATAAATCGTTCACGAAAAGCGTAAAAATGAAGAGAATGGGCGTGATGAGAGTGAAGACGAGCATCATCTTGATCGTCATCACGCGGTAATCGAGGAAAACGTCGTAATTATACAGCCCGACGGCAAGCATGCCGATGACCGCGAGCGTCGACAGCACGACGGAGAACGAGCCGAATGCGGGCTCGATCATGTAGACCCACTTGCCGTGATCGGCCGAAAGCAGGAAATAGCCGTAGATCGCCGCCGACATCAGCGTGACCTCGATGGCCACAAGGATGATCGTCGAGGCAGGGATGAAGTGCCTGAAAATTCTCAGCATGGCTCAAAGGTTCTTGCTTCGGTGCGGGTTGCGGAAATGCGGGCGCGCCGCCTCAACCAACCACGTCGGCGTACGGCGCATTTTATATGCAAAACCTTTACGGGTCGCTACTCTCCTTTGTGGCAACCTCCGGGCGTGCCCGTGCGGTGAGAGATCCGGGCTTAGTTTACGGCGCGATGGTGACCGAATGTTTAACCATAGCGGTTGAATCTTTCGCCTTTGACGACAGGCTCTTCACCGGCGATGCTCGAAACGGTCCGCGCGTTCGTTTCCTACGTTCTCGTTTCGCCCGCGATGCTCGTCCCGGCCGCGCTGCTGACGAGCCTCGTCGCGCTGCGCCGCGGCGGCCGAGGCCGTCTTTCGCGTCTCGCGGGATGGGCGTCCGTGCTGCTGCTCGCACTCTTGTATGCCGCCTCGACGCCGGTCGTCTCCGCCGCGCTGCTGACGCTCGCCGAGCGCGGCACGAATGTCGCCGCCGAGCCGGGCACATGGCCGCCGGGCGCGGTCATCGTCGTGCTCGCCGCGGAACGGGTGGAGGCCGCGCCTGAATATGGCGGGCCGACGATCGGCGCGCTGACGCTCGAACGGATCCGGTACGCGGCCCACCTGCAACGCCGCACCGGGCTGCCCATCGTCGCGAGCGGCGGTCCGGTGCGACCCGGCCAACCGTCGACGGCGGCGCTGATGCGCGACGCGCTGACCGGCGATTTCGGGGTGCCGGTCGCCGGCATCGAGGAGCGGTCGCTGACCACGGAGGAGAACGCCGCCTTCAGCATGCCGATCGTGCGGGCGATCGGCGGAACGGCGGTGGTCGTCGTGACGCACGCATGGCACATGCCGCGTGCGCTCGCCTCCTTCGCCGGACGCGGTCTGCCGGTCATCGCCGCGCCGACCGGTTTCGCGAGCGCCCGCCCCGTCGAGCCCGGCGATTTCGTGCCGCACGCGTCCGCGCTCACCCGGAGCTTCCTCGGCCTGCACGAGCTGGTCGGCTCCCTGGTCTACCGGATCAGGGGGATCGGTTCGTAACCGGTGGCCGGTGCGTCGGCCCGGCGGTCACCGCTACCGCTGTCACCGCAGAGGATGCGGAGAGGCGTAGGGCCGCGGAGCCTGATTCTCTGGCGCGCCGCAGGCGCGCATCACTTTCCTCGGCGATACGCCGCGTGTCCTCCGCGCGCTCCGCGGTGACGCGTTCTTTTTATCCCCCCCATCCCCAACCATCCCCCCGATCCCCTCATCGGGTTTGTCGGCGCTCACGCCGCTCGTTCAATCCTCGGGACGACGCAGCGCCTTGCGCGCGAGATGCGGCAGCAGCAGATGCGGCGGCATCCGGAGGTGGTGGGCGCGCACGTAGAGGAGCCACAGCGCGGCCGGCGTCGCGGGATCGCGGCAGCTCGCATGCGGCGGACGCAAGGCTTGCGCGAGCAGCGCGTCCATGAGGCGCAGCACCGGCGGCGGCGGGGCGAAGCGCGCCGCGCCGTCGAGGATCTCCGCCGGCACCGGTGTCGCGAAGAGGCGGACGGCGTGGCGCAGCGCATAGAACAGCGGGCGCCCGAGATCCAGCGCCCGGCCGCGCCGCAGCAGCGACGGCCAGAAATCCGGATCGGCGGCCGGGAAATGGCGGAGCAGCGCGTCGAGGTCGTGCAGGTCGCGCAGGCCGCGCGGGAACTCGCCCTCGCGGAAGAGGTGCGTTGCGGAATGCAGCACCATGTCCGGCGGCGCGAGGACGCGCAGCCGCTCCTGGCCGGCGGCGACCGGCAGCGCCGCATCGACGAGCGCCTCGGCCGGCAGCTCGACTCGCGCGGTCTCCGGCAGGATGGTGTGGTGGACGTCGATGACGGTCCGGCGGCCCTCGTGCTGCAGCGGCGGCAGCTGGTGCATCCAGCGCCGGTAGTAGTCGAGGTCGTATGAATCCTTGTCGATCAATCGCCAGCCCGCTTCGTGCAGCGCCGACTCGACGTCGGCGAGGCGCGGCTTCGGGACGAGGATGTCGACGTCGCCGAACACGCGCCCGTTCGCCGCGGGCAGTCCGGCGATCAGGTAGGCTGCGCCCTTCAGCAGGATCACCGGAATGTCGAGCGGCGCCAGCGCCGCCTGGATGCAGCGCACTTCCCATCGCACGTCGCGGGCATGCTTCGCGGCCAGTGTGCGCTCCGCCTCCAGATGAGGCCGCACGCAGGCCGGGACGCCGTCGGAAAGCCCTTGCTGTTCGATCTTCCAGGCGAGCCGCGCGAGCAGGCCGGCTCGGCGCGCCTGTCGGATCATCAGGTCCCAAGCGTCGAGCGGCAGGTCCGGCAGCGCGGCCGCCGCCGGGTCGGTCAGAGCTTTGCGCAGCACCTCGAACGGCAACGGCGATCCCATCCTTCCGGCCGTCCCCGCTCAGGCGGCGCGGTTCGACAAATCGGCGAACGCCGCGACGGCGTCGTCCAAGTCGCTGTAGACGAAGCGGCGGCAGGCGGAACGGTCGACGATCTCGCAGAGCGCCGCGAACCCGTCCGCGCCGTGGACATGATAGTTCGTAGCGTTCCTGGCGAGTTCCATCATCGCGTCGGCCTTTCCGACCGGCGTCATCGAGGCGGGGCTCCCGGCCTTCCATTGCGGGAAGACGATCCAGCCGGGCGGCGCCGTCTCCGAGACCCGTTCGATGCTGGCCTGAGGCGCGCGCATCAGGGCGATCGTCCCTTTCGTCGTATCGTCGATCCGCGGGCCGAACACGGCCTCAGGCGCAAAGTCCCGGATGACGTCGATCGAGCGGTTCTTCAGGCTGACGGGCCGCGCCAGCGGCGCCAGCCGGCGATCCGCCATCCGCACCAGCGTCAGTTCGTCCGAGAGCAGGCGCCAGCCGCGGTGGACCAGCGCGGCCGTGAGCGTGCTCTTCCCCGATCCGGGCGCGGCCGGCAGGATCGCGGCGCGCCCGTTCCGCTCGATCACCGCGGCATGGATGATCAGATAATGGTGCGCCTGCCCGGCGATGCAGTGGTTCATGCCCCACTCGAACAGCGCGAGGGCCTGGCCGAAGGGCAGGGGCTTGAACGGCGTCTCGCCGTCGAGTTCGAAGATCGCCTGCGGCCGGTACCAGCGCCGCAGGCCGTGGGCGCGGCGGATCCGGACGTGGAAGTCGGCGAACGGGCGTTCGGCGAAGAACGCGTCGGGATAGAACCGGCGAAGCTCGTCGCTCAGGTGCCGCAGCGCCGTCTCGACGCGCGCATGGAACGGACCGATGCGAAGATGAAAGCACTCTGCCGGCATGTCGCAGATGGCGGTCCGATCACTGCGCCGCCGCCGGTGCGGCAACAGCGGCAGCATGCGGCGTCATGAGCAGAAGATTGTAAAACAGCCGAAGCGTTGCGTCGATCGACTCGTCGAGCGTGCCGTCACCCGTCACATCGACGTCTCGGATCGCCGTAGTGCGCAGCTCATCGACGGTCGACGGCGCGGCTGCAATCCGTACGAACAGCCACGCGGCGAACTCGGTAAAGTGATGGGTCGCACCCGAGGCTCCGGCGAATACGACGACATCGCCGTCCCACTCCCGCCAGAGCACGGCTTCAGAAAGACGCCAGCGCTGATCACAAAGAGTCGCCGTTAGAACTCCGCGTTGCATTCTTCGGCTTTGCCGATCTGGGAGTTAAAGAAGTCGGCGATAGCCGAGGCCAGGGTCTGAACGTCGCCCTTGCTGGCCGGCTGGGTGCTCCAGAGCCCGGTCACCCGGCTCAGGACATCGTACACACTGAGCGGATAGTGGTTGTACTTGTTGAAGGCGGCGGCGTTCAAGAGCGCGCCGACGGACTGTGCCGTAAAGCCGTTGCCGCTGACGGCGACGCTGGTAAAGCTGCCGCCCTTACCCGGGATCTTGCAGGTGATCGTAACATTGCCCCCCAGCGCGTCGTGCAGGCTGCCGGTGCCGATCGTCCATCTGCTGCCGCCCGGTACGGGGCCGAACACCGAGGCGAAGGACTGATCCGGATCGTATCCGGTGCTCTGCCACTTCCCGTCGCTGTAGGCGAGGTTCTTCCAGCAACCGGGCGAGACGCCGCAATTCAGCCCCTGCTCGATCGCGTTCGACAGGTTGGCGGAAAGCACTGCGGAAACGGTGCAGGCGGGGCCGCCGGCGAGCGCGGGGCGGCTCGCGAGCGTCATGACGGCCGGAACCCCGCCGCGGAGCAGCATGCGGCGGCTGGTTGTAGATTTGCTGACGGGGGACTCGCCGGCATTGCCGGTCGTGGTCGGGCGCAATCGGTCGTCGCCGTTCGGCATCGAAGGTGCTGTCATAAGATGCTTCGCTCTCTTATATCGGAGCCCCGCGGAGCGGAGAGCCGACGATCGATCGTCCTGATGCCGACAACCACCGAGCCGGTTTTCCTCCCGGAAAACCAGCATAC
>DASWRT010000442.1:0-8736 GCA_036403035.1 Allostellaceae bacterium
CCGCATCGGACCGGAGTGTAGCTCAGCCTGGTAGAGCACTGTCTTCGGGAGGCAGGGGCCGGAGGTTCGAATCCTCTCACTCCGACCAGCAGAATCGCAGAAACCCGCCGCTTTCGAGGAATCGAGGGCGGCGGGTTTCGCTTTTTCGGGCGAACGGATCCGAACCGACCCATATTTCGATGTCCGTTTTACCGTTTCACGGTCGAATGGAAACGATTTGTTAATCCCGCGTGCAGGCTCCCCCTGTTTGCCGACCACCGCTCCGTGCTACTCTATACTGCGCTGGCATATCGCTCAGCACGTGAACAGCAGAGGACCATTCCTTTCTAATGGGCAAGGGCAACAGCTACCGCGAGCCACGTCGCCGCGGCTTCGACGATGATTTCTCGCCATCTTCCTTCCAGCGCGACCGCGGTCCCCGCCCCTCGCCGTCGTTTTCACCATCGCCCCGCTTCGAGGCGGGCGCTGCCGGTCCGGCGACATCCGCGACCGTGAAGTGGTTCAACCCGGAGAAAGGCTTCGGCTTCGTGGAGCTTGCCGGGGGCGGCGACGCCTTCCTGCATATCGGCGCGCTCGAGCGTGCCGGCCACAGCGCCGTCTCGCCCGGTGCGACGCTTCAGGTTCGCACCAGCCAAGGGCAGAAAGGCCCGCAGGTCGCCGAAGTGCTCGAGGTGGACGAGAGCACGGCAACGCCGGAAGCGCCGCGTCGTGCCGCCGGCCCGCGGCCGGGCGGCGGCGGCGGCAGGCCGGATCGCAGCACGGCGGTCGAGCGCAGCGGCACCGTCAGATTCTTCAACGAAGCCCGCGGCTTCGGCTTCGTCGAGCTTGGCGACGGGAGCAAGGACGTGTTCGTGCATGCGTCGGCGCTGCGCAATATCGGTGTCGCAGCGCTCTACGAAGGGCAGCATGTCACGATGCTTGTCGTTCAGGGGAACAAAGGCCCCGAGGCGGCGGAAGTGACCGCAGTGGGCTGATCCGGCGCGGCAGATGCCCGCACTTGAAAATCGGGACGGAGCGGTTTTCCCGATTTTCAAGTTAATACAAGTGGAGATGCAGTTCAGGCTGCATCCTGCCGTCGCTCCGGCCGGCCTGCGGAGGCCCCCGTCCGGAGCGGCGGCTCCTCTCTTTATGATCGCTCCGTTGTGATCGACGGGACGTCTCGCTTGTCGTTCGTGCGCGCCGAAAGATCATCTCCGCATCAGCCTCTCGATGTCCGCGACGTTGAGTTCGCCTGCGGCGCCCCATCCCGTCGCCCCGGCCGGCACGTCAGGTCGGAACGCTTCGTAGAGCCTGAACCCGTGCAGCGCCAGATCGCGCGGTTCGTGCGACGCGGCGAGCTTTTCCATCGCGGCCCGCACCGCGTCGTAGCGATCGCCGAACTTGCTTCGAAGGTATCGCTCGACAGAGTGCGGATCTCCCGGTCTCTGCTTGTCGAGCGCACGGATGCCCGCCGGCGTGCGCACCGCCGGCACGGGCCGGCCGAGCAGCCGGACGTTGACCACGTCGTCCGACGGCGGCGCCCGGCGTCGCTCCGCCTCGACGTCGCGCGGATCGGCAGGTTCGAAGATCCCGAGCGCCCTGCCCTTCATCGCGGCGCTCGATCCGGCAACTGCCCGCCCAAGCGTCAGCGCCTCGTTGCGGTCGAAGCCGAGTCGCTCGGCGACGATAGCGGCCCAGAGCGTCAGGACCGGGGCGCGGTTCACCTTGATGGTGCGATGCTCATCCATGCGGCGAGTGTGAGCCGGCAAGGCGATTTGGCAAACGAATTAGCGTTGCTGCGGCAACGCCGATGCCCTCGGGCCGACACGCCCGAATACGACGGCGGGCCGGGAAGCGGAATCCGGCCGTTCGCGCTCGCGCGCGCCGCATGACCGCCTGGATAAGTCGATCGAGTTAGGAAAACTGTCTCGACGGACTGAAATGATCAGGCGCCGGCCGGCGCCGTCATATGGCGGTGAAGCAGTCGACCTCCGCCTTCAGGTACCAAGCTATCGCTCCATGTACGGCGACGCGGGCCGCATTGATCGCGGCGCGATCGCCCGAAAGGTAGGCACCGCGCAGTTCCTCGTCACAGTTCCGGAACTCCTCGGCCGCTCGGTCGAGCGTTCTGATCGTCGCACTCGCCCTGACCTCCCGTTCATTCATTCTTATCATTTCCCGCACATCGATAATAAATTCTTACCATTAAGAATGGCATAGATAGGCTGACAATTCTGCGAGGAAGATTTCTGAAAGGTGTTTCAAAAAAATTAACGGAATTGCCAGCCGATCGCCGCGCGACGCCGGACAGCCCGGCAGCTTCGCCGCCATGGCGAATCGCCGGTCCGACCGGAAACGGATCAACCGGGACGAAGCGACGCGGCGTTCGATGACGATGCCCCACGCCGGTCCGGGCGCGGAGCCTATCTCAGCAGGCTGAGATCAGCGGGCGACCGCGAGCAATGCTATGGCGGTCGTCAATGTCAGGACGGTCACGGCGAAGATCATGCCGGGCTCCTTGCTGGAGGACGCCGCCGCCGCGGCACCGAGATCAGTTTCGCCGGTGCCACGGTCGAGCGTCCCGTGAATTTCCTGTGACGCCGCGAGTCGGCGAGTCATTCCAATCACCGTTGAGCTTGCCTCATCGGCCGTTGCTCAAGCTCGCCGCGCGGCGTTTGAACGGAACCCGCTCGGCATCGGTCGACAGCCGAGGCCGACAATCTAAAGGCGGCATAAGATAAGGACGGCTGGTGCCGCGCGAGGATGCGAAATGGCCCCGCCAGCGGTCACCGGCGGGGCCAAGTTGGCGACAATTCGGCGGTTCGAAAGCCACCGATGCGCTGCATGTTATGGCGGAACCGCTTACGCAATTCTGAACGGCAGGGCGGCGCCGTCATGCACGATCTGTTTACTCTAACGGACCGTTCGCCCGTTTCGGCGTTGCACGGAAGCGCACCCTGGCCATCCCTTCGGGAGGGGTCGGACAGATCCGAAAAGGCGTCATGACAAGAGGACCGGCGGAGCGGATAGAATGGGGGCGTCAACGAGAAAGCCCCCTCGCCCGCCCGGATGCCCCTCACAGCCGCGGCGGGCGCTTTTCGTTCTACGGTCGGCGCGGATTTCTCACGCGACCTTGGTGCCTAATGCAGCTTCGCGCGGCGGCCGGACGAAGCGGCGTCGCCATCCAGCAGCGATTCGACGGCGGTCAGCACGCGGCGCCACTCCTCGGGCTGCTCCGACCGCGTGGCGCGGTTGGCAGCGATCTCCCGCGCCTCGGCGCCGAAGATGCGGACGAGGAACTGCGCGACCTCGGCGACGTCGCCCCAGATATCGCCATCGCCGCCGCCCTCGGTTCTGCCGTCGATCGGATCCCGTTGCTTCCTGCTCTTGGCCATGCCGCCTGTCTCTCCGCGCCGCTGCGGGACGTATTCCCTGGACCCGCGCCGAAAACCTGCGGCTCCGGCCCGACGATCCGTTCTTGCCCGCGGTCGCGGCAGTCCCGATCGCCGCCGCATTGCCCATTAGTTGAGCACTATACATCATAATTCTACTTTGCCACGCCGTCCGTTGCGTCCACCAGCGCCCCGGCCCTGCCCTTGCGGTTGTGGTCGAATGGGCTACAATTCCGGGTTGAGCGCAACCGCCGGCGATGCTTGGCCGCCATGGCTTTTTTCGGGCAACGTGCAACCTTTCGAACCGGAAGATCGTTAAACGGCGCGTAGACGGAGCCCGGCGCAATTTCGCTCACAGGTCGGGCAGCCGCTTCCGCCAACAATCCGGTTCTGTGCATGTCAAACCCAAGAGATTGGTTCCGCCGTCGGCGGCGCGACGATATCGATATCCAGCTCCCGGAAGCGGACGATCCTTTTGCCGACGGTCCGGTGCTCGATCTCGGACGGCATGGCCGTGTGCTGCGCGAGACGCCCGAACCGGTCCTCGATCTGATCGGCACGGCAGCGCCCGGAACGCGGGGCGGCGACGCCGCCGCCTCCGCGAACGGGATGGCCACGCAGATCCTGGGCAGCCGCCGCAATAGCCCGTCCGGCACTCATGTTCCCCCGCCGCCTCCCCGGCCCGCCGGGACGACGCCGCGCGACGGACGGGTGATCGAGCCGAGCGCCTTCGCCGTGCGGCCCGAGATCGCGGTTACGGCGGACCGGCGCGCCGCTGTCGCGACCGTCGCCGCGGGAGTCGAGTCGCCGCGGCCGAGCCCGGACCTGCGCCCGCGCCTTCACGTCACGCCGGGATCGGCGGCACCCGCCGGCGGCAACTCTGCGGTGCGCGAGCCCGAATCGCAGGATACCGCGGCGGCGGGCTTCGCGGTGCGCCGCCGGGCCCTCCCCTTTGCCCGCCCGGTAACCGGCGGAGACGGCAACGCCGGCTCCGCAGCGCCCAAGCCGACATCCGCCGGCCCCGCGGATGCGTCACGCCGCGCCGAAACGGCCGAGGCGTCGGCCGAAGCGCCGCGCTTCACGATGGCGGCGCCCGGCGCCGCTTGGACGCGCAGCGGCAGCGGCGGCGGAGCGGCGGCGAAGGATGCCGGCGCGATGAACGCGGTGCTCCGCGATGCCTTCACGCCGACGCGGCCGCAGAAGCAGGTGGACAAGTTCTCCGGCCGCTACGCGCAGATGCAGCGGATCATCGCCGCGATCGAGGAAGAGCGTGCCCACGTCGTGCTCTACGGCGAGCGCGGCAGCGGCAAGACCTCGCTCGCCAACATCGTCGCGCAGAAGGCGAGCGACGCCGGCTACTTCGTGCTGCGCTCGGCGTGCAGCTCCGAGCTGGGCTTCGACGATCTGTTCCGCGGCTTCCTGCGCAAGATCCCGGCGAACTTCCTCGCCGACGGGATCGGCGCGTCGAGCCGGCTCGGAATCGAGAACTTCGAGCAGCTCCTGCCGGCCGGCGAGATCGGCGTTCCGGAGCTGATCCAGAACTTCGAGCGGATTCACGATCGCCACGTCATCCTGGTGATCGACGAGTACGATCGCGTCACCAGCGAAGACACGAAGAACAAGCTCGCCGAGCTGATCAAGAACATGTCCGACGCCTCGGCGCCGGTGACGCTGCTGCTGATCGGCGTCGCCGAGAACGTCGACGAGCTGCTCGGCAAGCACCCGTCCCTGCAGCGTACGCTGGTCACGATGCCGCTGCCCCTGATGAGCCGGCGCGAGATCGACGGCATCATCGCGGCGGGCGAGGAGAAGTCCGGGCTGCGCTTCGACCCGGCGGTGCGCGACTCGATCGTCCACTTCGCGCAGGGTCTCCCCTACCACGCCCAGCTTCTCTGCCTGTTCGCGGCGCGGAACACGGTGCGCCGGAACTCGCAGCGTGTCGAGCGCGGCGACCTGCGCTACGCCGTGCAGCGCGCCGCCGAGGAGGCGGAAGGCAAGATCAAGGAGGCGTACAACCTCGCGCTCGGCATTCAGGGCACCAGCGCCGCCTTCCGCGACGTGCTGTTCGCCGCCGCGAACGCGGAAAGCGACCCGTTCGGCAGCTTCACGGCGGCGGACGTCGCCGCGGCGGCGGGCCGCCTGGGCGATCAGCCGCTGACGCTGCTGTCGCTGCAATACCCGCTGAAGAAGCTGACCGATCCGGACCGCGGCGCGATGCTGCGGCGGATCCCGACGCCGGACGGGCTGCGCTACCAGTTCTTCAACCAGATGATGCGGCACTACGTGCTGATCCGGCAGTCGCTGGAGCGGGGACTGATTTAGCCGTTCCAAGCCGCTCGCTCCTTTCAACGGGAGCGAGCTTCCCTCGCCGCCTGCCGGGGCTCCTATGCCGCCCGGCGCAGCGCTGCCATCACCCGCGCGATCTGCTCGGCGACGTCGATCTCGACCGCCGACGTGACCTCAAGGCGTCGGTCTTCGAAGACGTGGACCTTGCCGCGGTGGCGGCGGCGCCAGCTCATGATCGCCGTGTCGCGCGCCTGGACCAGCCCGATCATCTGCGGCCGGAACAGGCGGAACATCGCCGTCAGCCAGCGGTTCAGAGGCCAGGACGGGCGCGCCGTGTCGATCGCGAACCGGTGGAGCATCGCGATCACGTCCTCGCCGCGATACCAGGTCTCGCCGGTGACCCAGCGGTTCGTCGTGAACAGCCGGATCGGCGCCCCGCTGGCGTTCATGCCGATCCCGATCAGGTGGCTGAACTTGTCGTTGTTGCCGCCCTGGTTCGGCTGCGCGACCGGCGCCAGGAGCGGATCGGCGGGCGCGGCCGGCGCATCGGCGATCGCCAGCTCCGGCAGCATCAGCGGCGTGATGCCGCGCGGCATGCCGCGCGGCCGCAGGAAGGTGTGGAAGTGCCCGTGCTCGCCTGCCGGCCGCTGCTCCGGCGGATGCGCGTGGTAGAAATACTGCGCGTGCGTCTCGGGGTCGTAGGCGTCGCCGGCCGGATAGTGCGACCACTCGTAGAAGACGCCCGCGTCGCGCAGCACGTCGCTGACGATCGTATCGCCCGACTTCGCCAGCACGCGCTGGCATTCGACCAGATCCTCGCCGGCGCGCAGCATCGCTTCGAGATCGGCGCGGGGAACGCGGGACAGATCGACCGCCGCCGCCGTGCCGGCGGAGGGCGTGCCGGCTCCCGCCGGAAGCTGCGACGATGGCGCCGCCATCAGCCGAGAGTCCGGCCGCGGCGCGGCGAGGACGGCGGCGGCGGTTGCCGCTGCTGCTGCCCGTCGAAGTCGACCGTGATGAGGGCCCATTCGACGAGCGCCTTCATCGCGCCGCCGAGCGCCTCGTCGAACGCCCTGATGATCCCGGTCAGCGTGTTGCGCGCCGCCTGCTCCCGGCGCTCCGTCGTCAGCTGGGCGATGATGACGCCTTCCGGCATCCGGACGAGGCGTGCGTTGAAGCGGACCCAGATCGTCGGCGGCCGGTCCTGCTGCGGCCCGTCCGGCTCGTAGACCGCCTGGAAGCGGCGCAGCTCCGGTTGCAGCACGTAGTCGGCGCGCAATCCGACGCTCTCCCGTCCGACCGCCGTGATGCGGCCGGTCGCCTGGAACGATTCGACGAGCAGGAGCTGCACCATCAGCGGCGCCCGGTCCGGCCACGCCGAGTTCGCGAAATAGTCGATCGTCACCGGCGAGCGGTTGAGCGCGATCCGGGCATTGTCGAGCTCCGCCGGCGCGGTCGGCGCATCCACGAGGAGCTGCGCGGTGACGTTCGGCAGGTCGGGCCGGAACGTCGTCTTCGGCGTCAGCACGTAAAGCTGCGGCGGCTCGCCGAACCCGGGCAAGAGGCCGGAGCATCCGGGGAGAACGGCCGGAAGCGCCGCCGCCGCGCCGAGCGCGATGCCCCCGCGGAGCAGCCCGCGGCGCGACGGCGGCAGTACGGGAGCGGCGGACGACCGGCCTGTGCTCATCGCGGACGGTACCCCTCGCGCCGGTCGCCGAAGAAGAATCGCGCCGGGTCGCGTTCGATGTCGGCGGTGAGCCGCGTCAGGCCGTTAATCATCATCCGCGTTTCGGTGACGAGCTGCATGAGGTCGGGCAGGCCGCGCTGGCTGAAGTCGCGCAAGCCGGAACGGTTCTCCTGGACGAGTTGATCGACATGGGCCGCGAAATCGTTGAGCCGGTGGGTCATCTGGTTGAGATCGCCGACCGTTTGGTTGAGCTTGTCGCTGAGCCCCTCCCTCCCCGTCAAGGACTGGCTGAGTTCTGTCAGCGTGCCGCGCGTCTGTTCGGTCAGGGCGCGGACGTCGCGCAACGTCGCGGCGCCGTCGGCGAGAATCGTCCTGATGTCGCCGTTCCCGGCGCCGAGCGCGTCCATCGTCGCGCGGAATTGCTTCAAGCCGTCGGCGATCGCCGTCCGGTTGTCGTCATTGACGATGTCGGCGAGCCGGTCGGCGAGCACGATCGCGTGCTCCAGAAGCTCCGGCGCGTTCGCGAACACCTGTTCCAGCCGCGAGGCGCGCGAGGCGATCACCGGGTAGCGCTCGCCGTCCTTCGCTTCGAGCGGCGGCGCCGACTGGCTGCCGCCGGTGATCTGGACGAAGGAGAAGCCGGTGATCCCCTGCATCTCCAGCGAGGCGACCGCGTCGGACTTGATCGGCACGCCGGGATCGACCGCGACGCGCACCCGCACCCGCCCGACATTCTGCGGATCGATCCGGATATCCTCGACCCGTCCGATCTGGATGCCGTTGTAGCGGACCGGCGCGCCGGTGTTGAGGCCCGTCACCGAGCCGGTGAAGTAGATGTCGTAGAGTGCGAACTCGCGGTTGAACTGCACCCGCGCGAGCCAGACGACCGCGACGAACATCGCGATCAGCATGCCGAGGACGAAGGTTCCGACGAGAACGTGATGCGCGCGGGTTTCCATACTGGCGGCAGTCGATCGATTCGTATCTCAGCCGGCGTCCGCCGATGCCGCAGCGAGGGCGGCACGGCCGCGCGGCCCGTGGAAGTAGGATTGGATCCAGGGATGCGGGTCTTCGAGCAGATCGGCCATTGTGCCGATTTTCACCTTCTTGTCGATCAGCACCGCGATCCGGTCGCAGATCGCGCGAAGGCTGTCGAGGTCGTGCGTCACCATGAACACGGTGAGCCCGAGGCTCCGTTGCAGGTCGCGGATCAGCGAATCGAACTCAGCCGCGCCGATCGGGTCAAGTCCGGCCGTCGGCTCGTCGAGGAACAGGATCTCCGGGTCGAGGGCCAGCGCGCGGGCGAGCCCGGCCCGCTTGCGCATGCCGCCCGACAGCTCCGACGGATACTTGATCGCGGCGTCCGCCGGCAGGCCTACCATCGCCACCTTG
>DASWRT010000443.1:0-12866 GCA_036403035.1 Allostellaceae bacterium
GCCGCTGCCCGGCGGCGGACTTCGTTCGCCGCGAGATGGGCCTGCCGCGTCGGTTCGGGCAGGCGGTAGCCACGGACCGTCCGCATCACCCAATCGGCCGCGCTCTCCAGCGAGACGCGATGGCCGACCGAGACATAGACCGGGTTGACCCTGCGCTTCGTGCGCAGCACCAGCCCGACGGTCCGGCCGCGCCAGACGAGCGGCACGCCGTCGCCCGGCTCGGGGCCGAGCGGCTCGGCGGGCTTGCCGACGAGGATCGACTTCGCGACGCCGATCGTCGGCCGGTCGAGGAGCACGCCGAGATGGGATGCGATGCCGAGTCCGCGCGGGTGGCTCATTCCGTGCCCGTCGACGAAGATCAGGTCGGGCGCATCGGCGGCGGAGAGCGTACGGAACGCCTCGACCAGCGCCGGGATCTCACGGAACCCGAGAAAGCCGGGCACATAGGGAAAGGTGCTGCGGACCGTCGCGTCCGCCCGCGCCGACACGCCGAGCGCCGGCAGCGACATCGTCACGACGGCGGCATGGATCATGCCGTCCGGGTCGCGCGGCTGGTGGCTGATGTCGACGCCGGCGATCCGCTCGATCGCCCGGCCGCGGAAATCGTCGTCGTCGGCGACGCGCGACGCCAGCTCGCGCTGCACGTCGGCGGCCTCGCCGAGCGATGCCGGATGCAGCCATGCGGCGGGGAACGATCCATCCGATGAAGCGGCATCCGGCGGCATCGGCGATGATCGGACGGACCGGCGCCTATGCGACGCCGTAGGCCGCACGGAGCACGCGGCGGACCTGCCCGCGGATCTCGGCGGGATCGTGCGGCTTGCGCAGGGAAGGATATGGCAGGGCCTTGAGACGCTCCTCGGCGTCCGCGGCGCGGCTCGTCAGGACGACCGGCACCTCGCGCGCCGCGAGATAGGACGCCAGCTCGACGCCGTCGATCCAGCCCGGCAGCGTCAGCTCGACGATCGCAAGATCCGCGCGCTCGCCGTGGAGCGTCGTCATAGCGCCTGCCGCGTCGGCGACGCGCCGCACGCGGTGCCCGTCGCTGTCCAGCGCCGATGCCAGGGCGTCCGCCTCCGGATAGGAGTCGACCACGAGAATGCGCGCGCCAGTGCGGGACATGCGTTCCAACCTTTTCCGAAACCCGATCGTCTTCCGGAAAACGATGCGCATCGGGCCGAAGTTCAGACCGATGCGGATCGGCTCCGGCGCGCACGCACGCGCACCTCCGGTTTCGCGGCGGCGGGACATTCGCCGCCGTACGCCGTTCAGCAATTGCCGTTCGAGAAGATGCACGTGAGTGGACGACATGACCCAGCAGGACCCTATCAGTCACCTGGTCACCCTGGCGCAGCTCGATATCGACGCCGCGCGCGCCTATGTGCAGGCGGTCGACGCCATCGACATCCCGTCGATCCGCGACCGGCTCGACGATTTTCGCCAGGACCATGAGCGCCATGTGCGCGAACTCTCGGAGGTGATCCGCTGGATGGGCGGCGAGCCGCCCGAGCGGGCGCCCGACGTGAAGGGCTTCTTCATCGCAGGCTACACCGCGATCCGCAGCACGATGGGGATCGCTGGCGCGCTTCGTGCGATGAAGACGAACGAGATGATGACGAACGCGATCTACGAGCGCGCCCTGGCGATCGACCTGCCGGACGACGTCCGAGGGCTGATCGAGCGCAACCGCGAGGACGAGCGCCGCCACCTCGCCTATATCGAGTCGGTGCTGGAAGACCGCGCCTGGCAGTATGACGGCGGGCGGAGCCGCATGCTGCCCGACGCCGGGCAACTCTTCCCGCTGGCGGTCGGCGGCTTCCTGGTCGCCAATGCGCTGGTGCGGCGCACTGCGGGCGCGATCGCGGGCGGTTTGGTGGGTGCGGCGCTCCTCGCCGTCGCGACGCAGTCCGGCGTCAATCCGGGCGGCTACCTGCCGCGCTCGACCGGTCCGCGCTCGGCCGCGGGCGCGCGCCGCGGCCGCGACGCCGTCGAGCGCGCCCGCGAGGGGTGGGAGCAGGGGCACGCCGGAACCAACCCGCCGGCTCCCTCGGCAGCAGCACGGCACGGCATCGGCGGGACGCTGCACTGACGCCGCCGCCCATGCGTGCGGGCCGCTGCCGCCGCGTGCCGTGGCATCGGTGCCACGTTAGTCGCGGTTTTCGCGGGCTATCCTCACAAAATTGACGCAATCGGACTCCGGTTTCGACACATCTTGCAGTATTGTTATCCTCCTGCGCCGGGCAGCTTGCGGTTCCCGGCGCCGGTTGCAGGTTTATGGGCGGTCCGTTGCACCCCCGCTACGGATCCGCGCCGAGAACGGTGGGGTGCTTGCGGATGTGGCAAGGCGGCTTCCTCGCTTGGCATACTGCGGCTGACGGCGCGGAGCATGGCTGCGATGCTGCGCCGGTACGGGAGATTGCATTGCCGCACGGCACTCCCGATCTGAAGCTCCATCTCGACGGCCCTGCCGACATCATCGGACCGGCGGACGGGAGCCGCAGGCTGGTGCGGCGCCTCGCTCCGGTGATCGCGCGGAACCGACCGGTTGCCTGCCGCGCGATCGGCGGGGAAGGGCGGAGAGCCGGCGGCGGACACGCAGGGGCATGTGAGGGATTGACCGGAGCCCACCATTGAGCCTGCAGCGACCGATGCATCCAGCGATGAAGCCGGCATGCCGCAGTCGCCGCCGCGCGACGATGGCATGCGCTGCCGCTGCGGCCGTCTGGGGCGCCGCCGCCGTTCTGTTCGCCGGCATGGCCGCGCCGCCGGCCGCCGCCGCGGGTCTTTACTTGCGCAGCGACGATTCAGGTGCGCTGTCCGCCGCTCCGCCGGTTCCCTCGGATTTGTCCGCCGGGCCGATCGGCGCCTATCTGCGCGGCGATTTCGGCTCGCCGGGCATCCTTGCCGGCACGGCCGGATACCGCTTCTCGCCGCTGCTGCGCGGCGACATCAATTTCCTCTACCGTCCGGGGCTGGGCCTCCGCGACGATCCACTCGCCGCCACGCCGTCGGGCCGCAGCGGCACGGCTTCGGCCGGCGGCCTGATCAGCACACAGCTCGACATCGGCGGGTTCGTGCCGCAGATGCTCGCACCTTACGGGCCGTTCGTCGGGGCCGGCATCGGCTACGCGCGCAGCTACGCCGACACGATGGCGGTGACCGCGCCGGCTCTCGCGCCGCTGGCGCAGCCGGGCGACCTCAGCACCGGCCCGGCGCTGATGCTGACCGCCGAAACCGGCATCACCGTCACCCCGTCGGTCACGCTCGGTCTCGGCTACAAGTTCATCGATGTCGGCGACGCCCGCACCGGCCCGTCCGCGGCCGGCGGCGGCTTGCGTGCGCACGAGTTCACGCTGGGCGTCCGCGTCGGGTTCTGATGCGGATCGAACCGCCAAGGCGCCAAGAGCACCAAGTTCATTCTTGGCGCCTCGTCGGTTCGGCTTGATCCTTGACCGCCGGGCTTCAGGCCGCCACTGCGGTCTCGTCGAACACCAGCCGCGGCTCCATCGTCACCCGCCCGTCAGCGACGCGCAGCACGCGGTCGGCATTGCGCAGCGTCTCCAGCCGGTGCGCGATGATGAACGTCGTGCGTCCGCGCATCAGCCGCTCCAGGCTGTCGACGATCGCCGCTTCGGTGTCGCGGTCGAGCGCGCTCGTCGGCTCGTCGAGGACGAGGATCGGCGCGTCCTTGAGGAAGGCGCGGGCGAGGGCGATGCGCTGGCGCTCGCCGCCCGAGAGGCGGGCGCCGCCCTCGCCGAGCCGTGTCGCGTAGCCGTCCGGCAGCGCCATGATGAAGTCGTGCGCGTTCGCCGCCCGCGCCGCCGCGATCACGTCGGCGAGCGGCGCCTCGGGCCGGGCATAGGCGATGTTGTCCGCGACGCTCATCGACAGCAGCATCGAGTCCTGAGACACCACCGCGAACTGCCGGCGCAGGTCGGCGAGGCGGATGTCGCGAAGGTCAATGCCGTCGAGCAGGATGCTGCCCTGGTCGGGATCGGCCAGCCGCATCAGCAGATTGACCAGCGTGCTCTTGCCGGCCCCGGTCGGGCCGACGATCCCGACGCAGATCCCGGCCGGGATCTCCAGGTCGACGTTGCGCAGCACCGCGCCAGCGCCGCCGTTGCCGCGGCCGGGATAGGCGAAGCCGACCGTGCGGAAGGTGACGTCGCCGACGGCGCGGCCGAGTGGGTGGGCGTCGGCGCGGTCCGCCACCGCCGGCTTCTCGTCGAGCAGGGCGAAGGCCCGTTCGGCGCTGACGATCGCCTGCTGCTGTCCGGCGATGTGCGAGCCGATCGCCTGCAGCGGTTCGTACAGATGCACCGTGTAGGCGATGACCAGCAGCAGGTCGCCGACCGTCAGCACATGCGACTGCACTTCCACGACGCCGACATAGAGGGTCGCCATCCCGCCGATCGCGGTCGACAGCGTCATCGCCGCGCCGAGCGCGCCTTCGGCGGCCATCGTGCGCAGCTTCGCCTTGACCATCGACCACGAACCGGCGCGGAACCGGCCGATCTCCCGCGCTTCCTGGCCGTAGGTCGCGACCAGCCGCACCGCGCCCAGCACTTCCTGCACGATCGCCTGCATCGTGCTTTCCTGCTGCTTCACGCCATGCCACTTGCCGCGCATCCGGCGCTGGGTCAGATGGATCAGCGCCATCGCCGGCACCGTCGTCGCCAGCGCGATCAGCGCCAGCGGCAGGTTGATCGACGCCGTGACCCAGAACGTGCCGGCGAGCGAGGCCAGCGACACGATCACCGGGATGAAGCCGTAGAGCGCCGTCCATTGCAGCGCCGGCGCGTCGTTGTTGATCCGGTACGCGAGGTCCTGCGTCGCCTGGGGACTCGTGGCGCCGGCGGCGACCGCGATGCCGTGGCCGAGCAGCCGGCTGCGGAAGGCGTGCACCATCCGTTCGCCGACCCACTCGCGGAAGAGCCACTCGCCGGTCCGGTGGATGAGCGTCAGGACGGCGATGGCCGCGGCGAGGCCGAGCGCCGCGGCCAGGTTGGCCCACGGCGCATTCGCGACAGCCGCCGGCATGAGCGCGGCGAGCGGCGCCGGCAGCGTCTCGCCGCCGAGCACGCTGTCGACGACGATCTTGAGCGGCACCGGCGCGAGCAGCGCCAGCGGCGCGGCGAGCAAGCCGAGAAAGAGGACGATGCCGAGATGCGGCCAGAAGGCGCGCACTTCGAGGAGCGCCCGGCCATAGAGGCCGAGAATCGAGGTTTTACCGGTTTTCATTCTGGGACGCTGCCGTGCGGAAATATTCGTGCAATCCGGCCCGGTGAGGGACTGTCCGGCCCGACAGGGCCGTTCCGCCCATACAACGGGCGCGGCTGAAAAAACTTCCTGAGGCTTTGCCGTTAATCCCGTGCCGACGCCGCGCCGACGAGCCGGGTCGGCGTCGGCGGTTTTCGGACTGCACTTGTTGCGGCGCAACGGAGGCCGTATCAACTCTTGCTGTTTATTGCGCCATTATAAATTACGATCTCCGCGCTTTTTCGTCGTAATGCTTGCGTGTTATTTTCGATAGAACAAACGTCAGTTGTGTCGGCGCGAGTACCTGTCGATATCTTTCGAGAGGACTCAACCGCAGCGGGTTTGGTCCGCGTGCATCGAGCGGTCGTCAGCCGGAATACTTCGCGCGGCGCCGGCAAGCTGCGCGGGGCTTTGGTGCTCGACCGGCAGCGCCGTTCGGCGACAAGGAAAATAAACGGGGGAGGGAATCATGAAGAAGGTATCGGCGAGCGTCGCAGCGCTGGCGTCATTGGCGGCACTGTTGGTGACGGCCGCGCCCGCGGACGCGTGGGAGCGCCCTCCAGCGACGATCTTTGCCGTCCTGCCGGACGGCTCGACGGGTCCCGAAGGCCTTACGGTCGGTTCGGACGGGAACGTCTACGTGACGACCTTCGGGTTCAACGCCAGCGGTCCGGTCGACGGCAATGGGCGGCTTTTCGTCTTCGGACCGGATGGCCGCCTGCGCCGTCAAGTCGCCATTGCCGGTTCCAGCGTCCACCTCCTCGGCCTCGCATTCCATCCGACGACGGGAGCCCTGCTGGTCCTGGACTTCGGAAGCGGACAAGTCCTGCGGGTCGATCCGGCGACCGGGCGTCCTCCGTCTTCATGACGGTGACCGGAAGCTCTGGCCTCACCGCGCTCACCTTCGACAAGGCGGGCAACGTCTACGTGACGGATTCCTTCCAGGGCATCATCTGGAAAACGGGTTCCGGCGGCGGCGCCGGGACGGCGTTGGTCACCGACGACCTCCTCAAGACTACCGGCGTGCCGCCCTTCGGCGCGAACGGCATCGAGTTCAACGATGCCGTAGACACGCTGTTCGTCGCGAACACCGGCAACGACACGATCGTGAAGATGCCGGTGGCATCGGACGGCACGCCCGGGAAGCCCGAAATATTCGTCAATAGCATCAACGGCGCCGACGGGATCGTCTTCGACCGAGACGGCAATCTGTGGTCGCCGCCAATCAGGCTGATGAAATCGTCGTTATCGATCCGACCGGAAAAGTCATCGCAAAGCTCGGGGATTTCGACGGGGTGGATAAGGACGGCGTGCCGCACGGGCTTCTTTTCCCGGCGAGTCCGGCGTTCAGCGAGGATGGCGAGTTCCTGTACGTGACCAACCTCGCGCTCGATTTGCGGATCGTCGCCGCGGCCGACGTCGCGGTGGATTCGCCATGGGCGGCGCAGGTTAGAAGCTACACCGTTTCGAAGATCCGGGCGCGCATCCCGCCAGTTCGCGACGCCGACCACGACGGCGGCGAATAGCTCGTCCGCCTCCTCGCTCCGTATGGAGAGACGCAACCGGTGTGCCGGCTGCCGCGCGCCCGCGGCATAACGGCACTGCCGGAACGCTTTCCCTTTCCGCAATTGACCGGCCGTCGGCGTATACCTACAGTCGTGAGCGGGACACGGCCCCCCAACGGGTCGCATCTATTCTGCAAGGAATAGCTTCATGAAGCCGACTGTCCGGCCACGTACTCCCCATTTCTCTTCTGGTCCTTGCGCGAAGCGTCCGGGTTGGACGCTCGAAGCCCTTGCGGGCGCCCTCATCGGGCGTTCGCACCGTTCGAAGGAAGGCAAGGCGCGCCTCGTCGACGTGATCGAGCGCAGCCGCAAAATCCTCGGCATCCCCACCGACTACCGTATCGGCATCGTCCCCGCCTCCGACACCGGAGCGGTCGAGATGGCGATGTGGTCGCTGCTCGGCGCCCGCGGCGTCGACATGCTCGCGTGGGAGAGCTTCGGCGAAGGCTGGGTCACCGACGTCGCCAAGCAGCTCAAGCTGCCGGACGCGCGCCTGCTGCGCGCCGACTATGGCAGGATCGTCGATCTCAACGAGGTTGATACTGCGAACCGCGACGTCGTCTTTACCTGGAACGGCACGACATCGGGCGTCCGCGTACCCAACGGCGACTGGATCAGGGACGACCGCAAGGGCCTGACCATCTGCGACGCGACCTCGGCCGTGTTCGCCATGGACCTGCCCTGGTCCAAGCTCGACGTCGTCACGTGGTCCTGGCAGAAGGTGCTGGGCGGCGAGGCCGCGCATGGGATGCTCGTGCTGAGCCCGCGGGCCGTCGAGCGGCTGGAGAGCTACACGCCGTCCTGGCCGATGCCGAAGATCTTCCGCCTCACCTCCAAGGGGAAGATCAACGAAGGGATCTTCAAGGGCGAGACGATCAACACGCCGTCGATGCTGTGCGTCGAGGACGCGATCGACAGCCTGAAATGGGCGGAGGAGACCGGCGGGCTCCGCGGCCTGATCCGCCGTTCCGAGGACAATCTGGCGGCGCTCGCCGCCTGGGTCGAGCGCACGCCGTGGATCGGCTTCCTCGCCGAGGACGCGGCGATCCGCTCCTGCACGTCGGTTTGCCTCTCCTTCACCGATCCCTGGTTCGCCGGTCTCGCGCCGGACGCGCAGGCGGCGACGGCGAAGAAGATCGCGTCGCTGCTCGAAGCGGAGGGCGTCGCCTACGACATCGCGTCCTACCGTGACGCGCCGCCGGGGCTGCGCATCTGGGCCGGCGCTACGATCGAGCGCGCCGACATCGAGGCCCTGACCCCCTGGCTCGACTGGGCCTGGGGCGAAGTTCGCCGAGCAAAGGCCGCCTGAGGCTGACGGCGGGACCGCCCGTTCGCCGCTGACCCCGCATCTCCCTCTCTCCTCGGAGAGAGGGGCGGGGCCGGAGGCATACGGGTCCATCGCTCGCATGCCTGAAATCCCCCCTTTTACTTTCCCGGCCCCCGGCCGGGTCCGTCCCTCTCCCGGAGCGGAGAGGGATCGAGCTACTCTTTTTTCAGGACTCCTCCCATGCCCAAGGTTCTGATTGCAGATGCGCTGAGCCCCCGTGCGGTAGAAATCTTCGTCGAGCGCGGTGTCGAGGTGGACGTGAGGGTCGGCCTTCCCGCCGACGAGCTGAAGACGATCATCGGCAACTATGACGGCCTTGCCGTGCGTTCGGCGACGAAGGTCACGAAGGCGGTGCTCGAGCACGCGCGCAACCTGAAGATCGTCGGCCGCGCCGGGATCGGCGTCGACAACATCGACGTGCCGGCCGCGACGCAGCGCGGCATCGTCGTGATGAACACGCCCTTCGGCAACTCGATCACCACGGCGGAGCACGCGATCGCGATGATGTTCGCGCTCGCCCGCCAAATCCCGGCCGCCGACCGGTCGACGCATGCCGGGAAGTGGGAGAAGTCGCGCTTCATGGGCGTCGAGCTGACCGGCAAGGTGCTTGGCGTGATCGGCTGCGGCAACATCGGCTCGATCGTCGCCGACCGCGGCCAGGGGCTGAAGATGAAGGTCGTCGCCTTCGACCCGTTCCTGACGCCGGAGCGCGCGGTGGCGCTTGGCGTCGAGAAGGCGGAACTGGACGAGCTGTTCGCGCGCGCCGACTTCATCACGCTGCACACGCCGCTTACCGACTCGACGCGCAACATCATCGACGCCGCGGCGATCGCGAAGATGAAGAAGGGCGTGCGGATCATCAACTGCGCCCGCGGCGGCCTGATCGTCGAGGACGATTTGCGCGCCGCCCTCGATTCGGGCCACGTCGCCGGGGCGGCGCTCGACGTGTTCGCCGTCGAGCCGGCCAAGGAGAACGCGCTGTTCGGCCGCGAGGACCTCGTCGCGACGCCACATCTCGGCGCGTCGACGACCGAGGCGCAGGAGAACGTGGCGTTGCAGGTCGCCGAGCAGATGGCCGACTTCCTGCTGACCGGCGCCGTCGTCAACGCGCTCAACATGCCGTCGCTCTCGGCCGAGGAGGCGGCGCGGCTCAAGCCCTACATGAAGCTCGCTCAGCAGCTCGGCAGCTTCGCGGGGCAGCTCACCGAGCGCGACATCCGCGCCGTGGAGATCGAGTATGAAGGGCATGCCGCCGAGCTGAACGTGAAGCCCCTGACCGCGGTCGTGCTGACCGCGCTGCTGTCGCCGCAGCTCGACACCGTCAACATGGTCAACGCCCCGGTGATCTGCCGCGAGCGCGATATCCGCGTCAGCGAGACGACGCGGGAGCAGGCGACCGACTACCAGACGCTGCTGCGCGTCACCGTCACGACGCCGAGCAAGGTCCACACGGTGGCGGGCACGCTGTTCGGCGGCGACAAGCCCCGCCTCATCGACATCCAGGACATCCGCATGGAGGTCGAGCTTGGCCCGTCGATGCTGTTCGTGCGCAACCTGGACAAGCCCGGCTTCATCGGCAATCTCGGCCGCGCGCTGGGCGAGAGTGGCGTCAACATCGCGACCATGCATCTCGGCCGCACCGGCCCGGACAAGGATGCGATCGTGCTGGTGGAGGTCGACGGGGCGCTGACGGATGCGGTCCTGGACCGCGTCGCCTCGATCCCGAACGTCCTCCAGACCAAGGCGCTCCATTTCTGATCGTGCGAGATCGCCCTCTCCCAACTCGGGAGAGGGCAATGTACAACGGGGCGCCGCGCCGCGGTCGCGGTCGGCGAGACCGCCGCGTCGCCCTCGTTCCTCACTTCTCGCAGATCTCCGGCATGGATGGCGTCTCCTACATCGTCACGGTCTACAACAAGGCGCCGTTTCTGCCGCTCGTGCTGGGCGCCATCTTCGATCAGCGGGGGGCGTTCGAGCGCGAGGTCGTGATCGTCGACGACGGATCGACCGACGACTCGTTCGAGATCTGCCGGCGGCTTGCCGAGGGGCGGGACGATGTCACGCTGATCCGGCAGGCGAACGCCGGTCCGGCCCGCGCCACCAATGTCGGCGTCGCCGCTTCGCGCATGAAGTGGCTCAAGATCGTCGATGCCGACGACGTGCTGGCGCCGCGATGCACCGAGCTGCTGCTGCGGGCCGTGAGCGAGACCGGGGCCGGCGCTGCCTTCGGCGGGACGGGCGATTACGAGCTGGGCAAGCCGGTCCCATTCCCGCCGGACGTTCCGGCTTCCGCCGCGCCGCCCGCCGCCGCCCGTAGCGCGGCGGCGAGCGTGTTTCGCCGCTTCCTGAAGAACGTGCCTTGCAATCTCAGCCCGACGCTGATCGCCGCCTCGTCCTACCGGGAGGTCGGCGGCTGCGACGAGCGCATCTTCACGCAGGATTACTCGCTCCTGCTCCGGCTCTCCTGGGCATGCCGGTTCGCCGAGGTGGACGCGCCGGTCTGTTTTTCGCCGGTCGAGGCGCCGGGCCGCGTCTCGGCGAACCAGATGCGGATGCTGCAGGATACCAATCTGGCGCTGCTCTACTTCCTCTCGGAGACCGACGGCGTCGCCTCCTCCGACCGCCGGTTCGCCATGGATCGCGCCCTCGGGCGCGCCTGGAAGTGGCAGCGGCGGCGGCGCGGCAAGTCTCACCTGTCGCGCTTCTTCTGGCTCTACCTTTTGGCGTGGGCGGTGCCGCCGCGATTGCAGCGGCCGCTGCTGGCGTCGACCCTCGCCGCGTTCGAGCCGCCGATCCGGTAAGAAGCACGCGGAATCGACGCGGCACTGAAATCACGAAATCCGCCAATTTCTTGCTCGATTTTGCTCACATCAATTCTCCGAAAATGCAAACAAACGGAGTGTGCACACGCGGCATGGTTTAACTGCTTGTTAACCAAACTCTAGTCTGCTGGCGTGGATGCAGTGATACACCCGGTCAGGCTATTTCATGAATTTTCCGATTTCCAAGGGTCGGCATCGTGCTGCGGGCGCAGCAACGGCGGCAACGGCCGCACTGGCGGCGCTGTGCATCGTGGCTGCGGCGCCGATGCCGGCGTGCGCCCAGTCCGCGGCGGAACGCGCGATGGAGCGGTCGAACAAGGGCGTCGTCGAGATCGTCGCCGGCAGCGTCGATGGTTCCGACCTGCGCATCGCGTCCGATCTCTCGACGGTGCTCGACGATGGCGCAACGCGCCGCGTGCTGCCGATCGTCGGTAAGGGCTCGCTCCAGAACCTCACCGACCTGATCGCGCTGCGCGGGACCGATCTCGCGATCGTGCAGTCGGACGTGCTCGCCTACGCCAAGGCGAAGAAGCTTTATCGCGGCCAGGAGGGCGCGCTCACCTACGTCGCGAAACTCTACAACCAGGAGTTTCATCTCCTCGCTCGCGACGACGTCAAGACCGTGCAGGACCTCCAGGGCAAGCCGGTGAATTTCGACGTGCAGGGGAGCGGCACCGCCATCACCGCCGCCGCGGTATTCGACTCGCTGAAGATCGGGGTGACGCCGACCTTCCACGATCAGGCGGCGGCGATCGAGATGCTGAAGTCCGGCCAGATCGCCGCGCTCGCCTTCGTCGCGGCGAAGCCGGCGCCGCTCTTCCAGACGCTGCGAAGCGACGATGGGTTCCACTTCCTGTCGGTCCCGGTCGGCGGCGACCTCCAGGCGTCCTACTATCCGGCGCGCCTCTCGGCGGAGGACTACCCGAACCTGTTCGGCGCGAACGGCAGCGTCGACACGCCGGCCGTCGGCACGGTCATGCTCGTCGCCGGCCTGCCGCCGAACACCGAGCGCTACCGCAGCGTCGCCGCCTTCGTCGACGCCTTCTTCACGCAGTTCGACAAGCTGCTCGAAGTGCCGCGTCATCCGAAGTGGCAGGAGGTCAACCTCGCGGCCGACCTGCCGGGCTGGCGGCGCTTCGCTCCGGCCGATGCGTGGCTGAAGGCGCATCCGTCGAGCGCGCCCGGGCTCAACGAGGCGCAGATGCGCGACCTCTTCGTCAAGTTCCTCGACGAGCGCTCGCATGCATCGAGCGGCAAGGGGCTGACGGCGCAGCAGAAGGAGGACCTGTTCAGCCAGTTCCAGGCGTGGCAGCAGGCGGCGACCCAGCGCCGCTGATCACCGCCGCCGCATCGCGCCGATTCGGCATCCGCCGGGACGCGCCGGCTCCGACGCGAAACCGCAGACTACCCATCCGGCGCGGTCTCCAGCGCCGAAAGGATTAATTGCCTCGTTATGGTCTCTACCCGCGCCTTCTTCCTCGCCGCACCTATCCTCGCCGTGACGCTCGCGACGGCGACCGCCGCGGCTCATGCCGCCGCGGCGGAGATGGTGGCGGCGCCGCCCGCCGAAACCCCGGTACGCGGCGGCACGCTGGAATTCGCCGTCGATTCGGAGCCGGCCAACTACGACTGCCACGCCAACATCTCCTTCGCCTTCCTGCATCCAGTCGCGCCGCATTACTCGACGCTGCTGAAGTTCGACGCGGCCACGTATCCGGAGGTGAAGGGCGATCTCGCCGAGTCCTGGACCGTCTCCCCGGACCGCCAGACCTACACGTTCAAGCTGCGTTCCAACGTGCTGTTCCATGACGGGACGAAGATGACCGCCGCCGACGTCAAGGCGAGCTACGACCGGATCGTCCACCCGCCGCAGGGCGTGACGTCGGCGCGGCA
>DASWRT010000444.1:0-8648 GCA_036403035.1 Allostellaceae bacterium
AACCGCCGGAACAGGCTGAGCTGCGTGCGGCGCCGGCGCGCATCGATATCGGTTTCGCCGATCTGCACCTCGCCCGTTTGCGTCAGCGCGACGTCGAACGCCGCGCCGATCATCCGGGCAAGCGTCCAGCCCAGCGCCGCGACCAGCGCGATGCCGAGCACGCGGGCCGCCGTCTCCGCCGGTGCGGCCGGCAGGGCCGCCACTGGCAGGGCCGCCAGCAGGGCCAACGGCACGACCGCCAGCCGGAACGGCCTGTGTGCGGCTTCGAGCGCCGCCTTGAGGGCTGGCATGCGTTTCCTGCTGACGACGCGCTGCAGCACCGCCGACAGGGCGGCATGCGCCAGCACGCCGATGCACGCTGCCGCGATAAGGACGCCAGCGCTCCACAGCCACGGCGGCAGATCGTCCGGAAACGTCGTCATGCGCATGGTGCGTGCGGCGCGCGCGCCGCCCCTGTCAGTGTTCGCCGGTACCGGACGTTCCGCCGGTGCCCTCCTTGCCGCCCGACAGGCCGCCTACCGTCGTCTTCTCGGACGGGTTCGCCGTGACGCCGGCCGCGCCGGCGCCGGTTCCCTCGCCGACGCTATCGCTGCCGCGCATCGTGTCGCCGTCCGTGCGGCTGGAGTGGAGGCCGGCGACGCTCTTCCTGCCGGCATCGGGATTCCCGGCGCCCGCCGACGGGTTCTCGCCGATGTCGGGCAGCGGATGGCCGGCATTGGGAGTCGGGAAGCGGTCGCCTTGGAGCGGCGCGTCCATGTGCGGCCCGGTGTGGCCCGGCCCGCCTGAGACGGGCTGGCGCTGCGCCGGCTTCGCGCCGGCGTGCGCGGCGGTCGCCTGATCGTCGGTATTGCCGTTACGGGACGGTTTGTCTGTCATTGCACTACCTGAGTTGCGGAACCTCTCGCTGCCGAACTTGGTCGTTCGGCTCCCACCGTCGCGGTCTTCAGAGCAACCGACGGTATGTCAGACCCTCGGTATGGAGCTGTGCCGCACCGCCCGGCTTCCTAACGGAAACGAGTTGCTCGGACAGCGGTTCCGGTACGTGGCCGACCAGCAGAACCTTGCCCGTCTTCGCGATGAAAAAGGGTTCAGCTACAAGAGCCTCGCTCAAGCGGCGGGGCTCCGCCTACTCCGCCGGCGACGACACCTCCCGCCCTCGCCTGCCGCCGAACCGTCGGCGGCGCCAGCCCGCGAAGCCTTCGCGCATCACGGCGAAGATGACGTAGAGCACCGGCACGAAGACGATGCCGACGAACGTCGCCGCGATCATCCCGCCGAACACGGTGGTGCCGATCGAGCGGCGGGCGCCGGCGCCGGCGCCGCTCGCGATGACCAGCGGGACGACGCCGACGATGAACGCGAACGCCGTCATCAGCACGGCGCGGAACCGCGTCGTGGCGCCGGCCACGGCGGCATTGCGGATCGAGTCGCCCGCCTCGTGCCGTTCCTTCGCGAACTCGACGATCAGGATCGCGTTCTTCGCGGCGAGGCCGATCAGCAGCACCAGCCCGATCTGCGCGTAGATGTCGGAGGCGAAGCCGCGCAGCCACAGCGCCGCGAGCGCCCCGACCAGCGCCACTGACACCGAAAGGATCACCGAGAGCGGCGTCGTCCAGCTCTCGTACTGCGCCACCAGGAACAGGTAGCTGAAGACCAGCGCCAGCGCGAACGCGATCCCGCCCTGCCCGCCGGCCTGCCGCTCCTGGTACGAGAGGCCCGACCAGTCGTAACCGAAGCCGGCCGGCAGGCGCTGCGCCGCGACCTGCTCCATCGCCGCCATCGCCTGCCCGGAGCTTTTGCCCGCCGCGGCCGAGCCGTTGATCGTGACCGACGGGAACAAATTGTACCGCGTGATCGCGTCGGCGCCGAGCACGGTGGTGAGCGTCACGAGGCTGCGCAGCGGCACCATCGCGCCGCTCGCGCTGCGCACGTAGAGCTTGTCGATGTCGTTGATCTGACTGCGGAACTCGGCCTCGTCCTGGACCTCCACCCGATAGGTGCGGCTGTAGAGGTTGAAGTCGTTGACATAGACCGACCCGAGATGCGCCTGGAGCGTGCTGAAGATGTCGGCGGGCGTCACGTTCAGCAGTTCGGCGCGCGTCCGGTCGACGTTCACCATGATCTGCGGCACCGACGCGGTGAAGGTGCTGAACACGGCCGCCAGATTCGGGTTCTGGTTCGCGGCGTAGAGCAGCGCGCCCATCGCCGCCGCCATCTCGGTCGCCGACTGGCCGCTCAATCCCTGGAGCCGGAAGTCGAATCCGCCGGTGTTGCCGAGACCGGGGATCGCCGGCGGGTTGAACGCGGTGACCGTCGCCGACGGGATCGCCGCCATCGGACCGCGCAGCTTGTTGATGATCCCCTGGACCTGCGTATCGGCCGTCCCCCGGTCGCCCCATGG
Source organism: Allostellaceae bacterium (assembly GCA_036403035.1). Taxonomy (GTDB): domain Bacteria; phylum Pseudomonadota; class Alphaproteobacteria; order ATCC43930; family CGMCC-115725; genus DASWRT01. The sequence goes on from DASWRT010000444.1 coordinate 2,402, forward strand.
CTTGAGGATGGCGATGACGGACCCGGCATTGGACTGGTTCGTGCCGGAGATCAGGCTGAAGCCGGACAGCGCGATCGTGTCGGCGACGCCGTCCGTGTCCTTCACCATCTTCGCCACCCGGTCGACGACGTCCTGCGTCCGGACGAGCGAGGCGGCGTTCGGGAGCTGCACGTTGACGAAGAAGTAGCCCTGGTCCTCCGCCGGCAGGAACGCGCTCGGCAGCACCCGCAGCAGGCCGTAGGCGCCGGCGCAGACCGCGACGAGCGCAACGATCGACACGACGAGGCGCCGCGAAAGCCAGCCCACCGCCGTTCCATAGCGATTTCGCGTACCGCCGAGCCCGCGGTTGAACCAGGCGAACGGTCCGCGCCGGGGCGCCCCCTTGCCCGGCCGCAGCAGCAGCGCGCAGAGCGCCGGGCTCAGCGTCAGCGCATTGACCGCCGAGATCAGCACCGAGACGCAGATCGTGACCGCGAACTGCTGATAGAGCTGCCCGGTGATCCCGGGAAGGAAGCCGACCGGGCCGAACACCGCGACCAGCACCAGCGTCGTCGCGATGACCGGCCCCTGGATCTGCTGCATCGCATGCCGCGTCGCCTCTGCGACCGGTATGTCCGGGGCCTCCTCGATGTTGCGCTGCACGTTCTCGACCACGACGATCGCGTCGTCGACGACAAGCGTGATCGCCAGCACCAGCGCGAACAGCGATATCGTATTGGCCGAGAAGCCGAATGCGAAGAGCACGGGGAACACGCCGATCAGCGACACCGGGATCGCCAGCGTCGGGATCAGCGTCGCCCGCCAGTCCTGCAGGAACAGGTACGTCACCGCCAGCACCAGCAGGAAGGTGATGCCGAGGGTGATGACGATCTCGTGGATCGTCGCCGTCACGAACCGCGTCGTGTCGTAGACGATCGCGTAGTGGAGCCCTTCCGGGAAGCGCTTGGAGAGCTGATCGAGCTGGGCGCGGACCTGGTTCGCGACGGCCAGGGCGTTGGCGCCCGGCGCCTGATAGACCGCGAGCGTCGCCGACGGCGCCCCGTTCAGCCGCGAGGTGGCGTTGTACTGCTGCGCGCCGAGTTCGACGCGGCCGATGTCGCGGATCCGCACCACCGCGCCGTTGGGGTTCGTCCGCACGATGATGTCGGCGAACTGCGTGGGATCGGTGAGCCGGCCCTGCGCGACGACGGTGATCTGCTGCTGCTGGTTCTGGCCGATCGGCGGCGCGCCGATCTGGCCGGCGGCGGCCTGGATGTTCTGGCCCTGGATCGCCGCGGTCACGTCCGCGGCGGTGACGCCCAGCGCGTTCATCTTGTCCGGGTTCATCCAGATCCGCATGCCGTAATCGAGCGCGCCGAGGATCTGCGAATCGCCGACGCCGTTGATCCGGGCGACCGCATCGCGCACGTTGATGCTGGCGTAGTTCGAGATGAAGACCTGATCGTACTTGCCGGGATCGGCGTAGAAGTTGATCGCCAGCAGGAAGTTCGAGGAGCGCTTCCTGACGGTGACGCCCTGGCGGGTGACTTCCGCCGGCAGCTGCGGCGTCGCCAGCGAGACGCGGTTCTGCGTGTTGACCTGGTTGATGTCCGGATTGGTGCCGATCGCGAAGGTGACGGTGAGGGTGTAGGTGCCGGCGCTCGAACTCGTCGACTCCATGTAGAGCTGGTTGTCGACGCCGTTCACCTGACTCTCGATCGGAGCCGCGACGGTATTGGCGAGGACGTCGGCATTGGCGCCGGGATAGGTCGCGGAAATGGTGACCTGCGGCGGCGTGATGTTCGGGTACTGCGCCACCGGGATCGCGGTCAGCGCCAGGATGCCGGCGAGCAGGATAACCAGCGAGATGACGATCGCGAATTTCGGGCGGTCGATGAAGAAGCCGGACAGCATCGCCTAGCGCCCTGTCCCGCTCTGACTTCGCTGCGTCTGGCTCGCCTCCTGCTGCCGCTGCTGCGGCGGTGGCGATTGTTGGGCCTGCGCCGCCTGGACCGGCTTCACCGGCTGGCCGGCCCGAACCTTCTGCAGCCCGTCGACGATCACCGTCTCGCCTTCGCTGAGGCCCTGGTCGACGATCCAGTCCTGGCCGAGCTGCCGGGTCACCTTGATGCGCCGCTCCTGCGCCTTGTCGTCGCCGCCGACGACGAGCACGAACTTGCCGTCCTTGTCTTCCTGCACCGCCGACAGCGGCACGACCGGCCGCCGCTCCGACTGTTCGGGGCGCACGACGACGGTCGCGAACTGGCCGGGGAGGAGCAGCTTCTCCGGATTCGGGAAGCGCGCCCAGATCGGCACCGTCGCGGTCGCCGGATCGACTGTGTTGTCGACGAACTCGATCTCGCCCTTCTGCGGGTATTCCGAGCCGTTCGACAGGCGCAGGGTCGGGAGGAAGCGCTGGATGATCTGCTCCTGCGCTTGGCCGCTCTGCTGCTTCTCGGTGATCACGTCGCGGTCGGCGACGGAGAAGACGACGCGGATCGGGTCGAGCTGAACCACGGTGGCGAGCGCGTTCGAGGTCGGGCCGACGAGGTTGCCCTTGGTATAGGCGGTCTTGCCGATGCGGCCGTCGATCGGCGAGGTGATCGTCGTGTAGCCCAGATTGAGCTGCGCCGTCTTCAGCGCCGCCTCGTCTGCCTGCACGGTGGCGGCCGCGGAATCGCGCGCCGCGACCGCCTGATCGAGCACCGCCTGGCTCTGGAAATCGCTGCGCCGCAGCTCGGCCTGCCGCTTATAGTTCGCCTCGGCCTGCTTCAAATTGGCCTGCGCCCCCGCGAGCTGCGCCTGCGCCAACTGCACCGCCGCCTGATAGGGGGCCTGCTCGATTTGGTACAGCAGGTCGCCGGCCTTGACGTCCTGACCGTCCTGGAAGGCGACCTGCTCCAGAAACCCCTCGACGCGGGCGCGCAGTTCGACAGACTGGATCGCCTGGGTCCGGCCGATGAACTCGGTCGAGGGCGCCACGTCCTTGGCGACGACCGGCGCCACCGTCACGGCGGGCGGCGGTGCGCCGGCCGGCGCTCCACCCTGCGCGAACGACGGCGATGGCGTCCATCCGGCGAGGAGGACGGCCAGGGCGAGCGCCGGCACGAGCGATGCGACGCCCTTCCGGACCCGCGCGACGCGACGATGCATGGCATGCTGCTCCGTTCGACCGGCCCGGAACCGCCGGACCGCTCAACGGAGAAACCCGCCGCGGCTTTTGGCGTTCCGTCGCTTCGTCAGGCCGCCGCCGCGCCCGCCTCGGCGCCGTCGTCCAGCCCGAGCAGCGGCAGCGCGGCGCGCAGCGTCGCCCCGGCGCCGCCGCCGGCATCGACGGCGGGCCACGCGATGCGGCCCAGATCGTACCCGGCCTGCCGCGCCGCGACCTCCGCCGTCGCGTCGGAGGCGTCGCCGGTCCGCCCGTCGAGCCGCGCCACCAGCGTCTCCGGGGCGGCGGCGAGCCATATCCCCTGGAACGTTGCGCTGGCGGCCCGCGCCGCGTCCTCGATCGCCGTCCGCTCCTCCGGCCGCGCGAAGACGGCGTCGGCGACGACGGCATAGCCGGCCGCCAGCGCCGACGCCGCCAGCGTCCGCTGCGCCGCGTAGACCTTGCGCGTCGTCGCCGGGTCGTAGGCGGCGGGCGGCAGCCGCGTCTCCGGTGAGACGCCGCACAGCCGCTTGCGGATGACGTCGCTGCGCAGCACCCGCGCGCCCGGCGCGGGACCGCCGAGGCGCGGCGCCAGCGCGGCGGCCAGCGTCGACTTGCCGGTGCCGCTCAGCCCGCCGACCGCGACGAGGCAAGGCGCAGCCGCCGGCGCCTTCAGGAAGCCGAGCGCGAGATCGACGTAGGACCGCGCCTCCGCGCGCCGCCGCGCCGCCGTAGCGTCGCGCTCTGCCGCAGCCGCGGCGCCGGTGACGTGGGCGCGGATCGCCGCGCGGATCGCCATGAACAGCGGCATCGCGGCGAGGCAGGTTTCGTCGCCGGTCACGTCGAGATAGCGGTTCAGCACGACGCTCGCGAGGTCGCGCAGCCCGCGGTGGCAGAGGTCCATCAGCAGGAACGCGAGGTCGTAGGCGGTGTCGGTCGTCGCGATCGCGTCGCTGAACTCGACGCAGTCGAACGGCACCGGCCTGCCGTCGTGCAGGCAGATGTTGCGCAGATGCAGGTCGCCGTGGCAGCGCCGCACGCGCCCCTCGGCCCGCCGCCGGTCGAGCAGCGCCGCGACCTGCCCGAGCCTGAGATAGCAGCCGTCGCGCAGCGCCGTGAGCGTCGCCTCGTCGGCGATCGGCGGCGCGTCGAGCGACAGGAAGGCGTCGTCGTTGGCGCCGATCAGGTCGGCGATGCCGCGCGCCCCGCCCTGCGCGAAGCTCGACTCCGCGCGCCCGTGGAACGCGGCGGCGACGTCGGCGAGGTCGCGCATCAGCGCCGGCGTCAGGGCGCCGCGCGCCGCCATCCGGTCGAACAGCGCGTCCTTGTCGAAGCGCCGCATTTCGACGACCCAGTCCACCGCCGGCCCCGGCTCGTCGAGCGCCAGCGTCCCGTCGGCGGCGCGGGCGACCTTGCGCACGCCGAGATAGAGGTCGCGCGCCGTGCGCCGGTTGAGCACCAGCTCCGCCTCGCAGGCCGCGTGCCGCCGCGCCGGGGTCGAGAAGTCGAGATACGGGTACGCCACCGCGCGCTTCAGCTTGAACACGCGGTCGCCGGCCAGGAACACGACCGAGATGTGCGTCTCGATCGTTTCGACCGCCGCCGCTCCGGCCGGCAGCCCATAGGTCTCCGGGCGCGAGAGGAAGCCGATCACGTCCCGCTGGTCGCCGACGATCATCGCGCCCCTCCCTGTTCCTTGTTCCCTGTCCCGTAGCGCACTATCGGCGAAACGCCCGCCGCCGTCCTTGATATGTCTCAAGCCGGCAATCGAAATCGAACCACCGAGTCGCCGAGGGGAACGGCGCGCTTCGCGCACCCTGAAAAATTAACTTGGTTTAAAAACGACTTCGACGACTCGGTGTCCTGGTAGTCCGGGAAATTTTTTTTATCGCGTAAAACGATGCCGGTCTCCTATCCCCGGAGCGGCGTCGCCGCCTGCGGCAGCGGGCTCAGCACCGGGCGGCGCTTCGCGGCGCGCACCGGCGCCGGCTTGACGTAGACTTGCTTCGCCGCCTCGATCATCGCAACCCCGGCGTAGCGCGGGAACCAGCGTTCGCCGATCTGCTCCCACGCCGCCGCGGCGCGCAGCATCATGCGCGAGCTGACCGGCGGGATGAACAGCGCCGGGGTCGATTGCAGCGGCGTGAACATCTCGTCGCGCAGCAGCCGCGAGAGCTGGCCGGGCGTGTAGGGGTGGCCGTGCCCGAACGGCGTCCGGTCGAGCCGCGCCCAGATGCCGCGCCGGTTCGGCACGATGCAGAGCAGCCGCCCGCCGCCCGCCAGCACGCGGTAGACCTCCTTGAGCAGTTGCCGGACCTGCTCGCTCCCCTCCAGCGCGTGCACCAGCAGCACGCGGTCGATCGAGTAGTCGGCGAGCGGCAGCTCGGCCTCGTCGGCCAGCGTGACGACGTTCTGTCCCTCCGCCGGCCAGGGCAGCACGCCCTGCTGCGACGGCATCACCGCGATCACCCGCTCCGCCTCGCCGAGGAACGGGCGGAGATAGGGCGTGCTGAAGCCCAGCCCGAGCACGCGCAGCCCGGCCGTCTCCGGCCAGAGCAGCCGGACGCGGCGGCGGATCATCCGCTGCGCCACCTGCCCCAGGCTGGTCGCGTAGAAATCGCGCAGATCGACGACATCCGTGTACATCGCGCCTATTCTAACACCTCGCGGCGGGGTTGCGTCCGCCGATCTGCCGCACCCTGCCCGCGAGCGGAATCGCCCGGCGCGCTCCGGCCGGGACGCTCCGGAGAACGCTTCCGCCTTGCCGGCCCGGGGAACAGTCCCTAGCCTCTATGATATGAACGACGCTCCCGCCTCCCAGCAGCACCGGCCGGTCATCCGGCAGATCCCGGTCCTGACGGACAATTACGTCTATCTGCTCCACGACACGGCAAGCGGCGCCACCGCGGTCGTCGACCCGGCGGTGCCGGAGCCGGTGCTTGCCGTGCTCCGCGAGACGGGATGGCGGCTCACACACATCCTCAACACCCACCACCACGGCGACCATGTCGGCGGCAACCGCGTGCTGAAGGAGGCGACCGGCGCCTTGGTCGTCGGCCCGCGCGCCGACCGCGACCGCATCCCGCTGATCGACATCGAGGTCGGCGACGGCGACACCTA
>DASWRT010000445.1:0-8911 GCA_036403035.1 Allostellaceae bacterium
CAGCGCGATCGGCACGGTCACGAACGTCGCGGCGCGGCTCTCCGGCGAGGCAAAGGACGGGCAGATCCTTGTCACCGAGCGCGTGGCCACGGCGGTCGAGGAGATTGCAGCGCTCGATCCGGTGGGCGAGATCCCGCTGAAGGGCCTGAGCCGGCCGGTCAAGGCGCTCAACGTCCTTGGATTGCGTGAGTATCGCGGCTCGTAACGCTGCCTTCGCCGGAAATCTCGCCCGCCCCGACGAGATCATCGGGCGATCGGCCCCGACGCACGATTGCCGTCAGGGCCGATCGCGCCTGCCGACAAAGTTGTCTGCGGCACGCAGGCAACCGCAGATAAATCGACAGAGCGTTGCGAAAAGCCTACCCTCTGCATCAAACCTGACCTCACGCGCCCAGCGCGGCTTTTCAGGCTGATGCCGGGCCAACCGGAGATCCGGATGAGCGCGCCGCGCCCGCTGCTCCGCGCCGGCCTCAGTCCTCGCCCGCCCCGACGAGGCGATCAAATGAGGCGGCGCGAGTTCATCCAGCTTCTTGGCGGCGCCATGATCGCAGTACCCCGCCTCGCAGCCGCGCAGGGCGTCTCAGAGGTCCATCGCATCGGGCTGCTTACGCCCGGGCCGCCGGCCGGTCCCGACGCCGGTAGCCAGGGCGCGCCGCTTTTCCGCGCCCTCGAACAGCGCGGTTATGTGCTTAACCGCAATCTCCTGTTCGACAGCAAGGGCGCGGCGGGACGCGTGGAGCAATTGCCACACCTCGTCGACGAGCTGGTCGCCAACCGGGTCGAGGTAATCATTACCTTCAGCTTTCCGGCGGCCCTGGCCGCCAAGCAGCACGCGACGATCCCGGTAGTAGTGGTAGCGGCCGGCGATCCGGTCGCCACCGGGTTGGTGGACAGCCTGGCGCGGCCGGGCGGCCATGTCACCGGCATTACCGAAATTGCGACCGATCTCTCCGCCAAGCGCCTCGAGTTGCTCAAGGAGACGGTGCCGACGATCAAGCGGGTAGCGGTGCTGTGGAACGCCGACGACCTCGGCATGACGCTGCGCTACCGTGCGACGGAAACGGCGGGGAGGACGATCGGGGTTGCCATCACGCCGTTGGGCGTACGCGCGCCCGACGATTTCGACGGCGCCTTTTCGGCGATGACGCGCGACCCGCCGGACGCGATCCTGATGGTGACCGACGTGCTCACCCGGCTGAACCGCAAGCGGGTTTACGAATTCGCCGTCGCGCACCGGCTGCCGGCGATCTACGAGGAAGACTCCTTCGCTCGCGACGGCGGGTTGATGTCGTATGGACCGGACCGGGATGAGGTGTTGGCGCGCGCCGCCGGGCTCGTCGACCGGATCCTCAAGGGGGCGAAACCGGCGCAGTTGCCGCTCGAAGAACCGACACGGTTCCGCTTTCTCATCAATCTCAAGACAGCCGACGCTCTCGGCCTGACTGTCCCGGCATCGATCCTCGGCCGCGCCGATGAGGTGATCGAATGAGGCGGCGATGCAGTTTCATTGTCTTGTCGGGCAGCACGGCGGCGGCCCTGGCGGTCTGCCCCTCGCGGCGTGCGTCCGCAATCATGAACCGATGTGCCGAGACAGTGGACTTCATATCCTAAATGGATATGATTGATGGTCGATCGCTCTTTGACATCGTGAATCGGGGAGAGAATGCCGGGGCTGCGCACCATCGCAGCAGGCGGCCGGTTACGCAGCGGGTCGCCCGAACGGACACGCGCGCATTGCCCTCATGCCGCGTCTCGGCGAGCGCAAAAAACAGGACGGGAACAGGAGAAAACAGGTGCGAAAACAGGAACAAAAACCTGTTATCTACCTGTTTTCGAAATGAAGGATACCGACTAAACCATTGATTTCGGCCAAATCGGAATCCAGCCACCCACCCGTTGCGCCTGTATTTTCAGAAAACGCCCCTTTCGGGGGAAGTATGGCGGAGGCGTGACAATCGCTATATGGTGACCGCGATGCGGCGCCTCGACAGCCGGCCGGCGGCGTCCGGCGGGCCGGCGCCGTGCGGGACCGCAGAAGATTGAAGACGACGTACCGATGCCGGCAACCATCGCCCTGGTCGACGACGACCGCAACATCCTGACCTCGGTATCGATCGCGCTCGAAGCCGAAGGGTTCGTCGTGCGCTGCTACGGCGACGGCGCCGAGGCGCTGCGCGGCCTCACCGCGCAGCCGGCCGACCTCGCCGTGCTCGACATCAAGATGCCGCGCATGGACGGCATGGAGCTGCTGACGCAGCTCCGCCGGCAGACGGCGATGCCGGTGATCTTCCTGACCTCGAAGGACGACGAGGTAGACGAGTTGCTCGGGCTCCGCATGGGCGCCGACGACTACATCAGGAAGCCGTTCTCGCAGCGGCTGCTGATCGAGCGCATCCGCGCGCTGCTCCGCCGCAAGGAGCTGTCGCGGGAGCCCGGCGCGGCCGGCGAGGGCGGCGGCGGCGAGAGCGGCGGCGAACCGGTGCTGCAGCGCGGCGAGCTGGTGCTCGACCCGGCCCGCCATCTCTGCACGTGGCGCGGCAGGCCGGTCGAGCTGACCGTCACCGAGTTCCTGATCCTGAAGTCGCTCGCCGCCCGGCCCGGCCACGTCAAGAGCCGCGACCAGCTCATGGACGCCGCCTACGGCGAGCACATCTACGTCGACGACCGCACGATCGACAGCCACATCAAGCGTCTGCGCAAGAAGTTCAAGGCGGTCGACGACGAGTTCGCGCAGATCGAGACGCTCTATGGCGTCGGATACCGCTATCGCGACCGCTGACGCGGAGGCCGGACGGCCGCCGGCGGCGTCGCCGCCGCGCCGCACTGCGGGCGGCATCGCGGCGGCGGCGCTCCGCCGCCGGCTGCGCTGGCCGCGGCTGTCGCCGCTCACCGGCCGCATTCTGGCGGTCAACGTGCTGGCGCTGGCGCTGCTCGGCCTCGGGCTGCTCTATGTCGGCCGGTACGAGGCGAGCCTGATCGAGACCGAACTTCAGGCGCTGAAGACCCAGGGCGAGATCTTCGCCGCGGCGCTGGGCGAGGGCGCGGTGCTCGACTCGGTCGAGGGCGAGCGGCTGCTGCCCGAGCTGGCGCGGCAGATGATGCGCCGCCTCGTCGAGCCGACGCGGACGCGGGCCCGGCTGTTCGACACCGACGGCCAGATCGTGGCCGACAGCCGCGTGCTGCGCGGCCCCGGCGGCGTGATCCAGATCCGCGAGCTGCCGCCGCCGCGGCCCCGCGGCTGGCTCGCCGCCACCGCCGACGAGATCTACGACTGGATCGTCTCATGGCTGCCGCGGCACAGCGCGTGGCCGCTCTACAAGGAGCCGGCGGTGCAGTCCGCGGCCGAATACCCGGAGGTCGGACGCGCCCTGCGCGGCGACACCGGCCGCGCGGTGCGCGCCGAGTCCGGCGGCGGGCTGGTGCTGAGCGTCGCGGTGCCGGTGCAGCGCTACAAGCAGGTGCTCGGCGCGGTGATGCTGTCGGTCGGCAGCAACGAGATCGAGGAGGCGGTCCGCGCGGTGCGGCTCGACATCCTCCGCGTCTTCCTGATCGCGCTCGCGGTGACCGTCCTGCTCTCGGTCTACCTCGCCGGGACGATCGCGCGGCCGATCCGCATCCTCGCCGCCGCCGCCGACCGGGTGCGGCGCGGCTCGGGCCGCCAGATGGCGATCCCGGACTTCACGCGGCGGCGCGACGAGATCGGCGACCTCTCCGGCTCGCTGCGCGACATGACCGGCGCGCTCTGGCAGCGCATGGACGCGATCGAGCGGTTCGCCGCCGACGTCGCGCACGAGATCAAGAACCCGCTCTCGTCGCTCCGTAGCGCGGTCGAGACCGCGGCGCGGATCGACGATCCGGCGAAGCAGCGGCGGCTGCTGGCGATCGTGCTGGAGGACGTGCAGCGGCTCGACCGCCTGATCAGCGACATCTCCGACGCCTCGCGCCTCGACAGCGAGATGAGCCGGATCGAGCCGAAGCCAGTGTCGATGGCGCGGATGCTGCGCATCCTCGTCGAGGTGCACGAGGCGACCGCGTCAGGCGACGACGAGGACGAGGACGGCGGCCGCGGCGGCGCGCCGCTCCTGAGTCTGGGGCTCCCCACGGACGGCGACGAGCTGACAGTGTCCGGCGTCGAGGACCGGCTCGTCCAGGTGCTGCGCAACCTGATTGCCAACGCGGTCTCGTTCAGTCCGCCGGGCGGCGTGATCCGGCTCGCGGCGCGGCGCGACGCCGCCGCCGCGGCGGTCGTCGCCACGATCGAGGACGAGGGGCCGGGCATCCCGGACGGCAAGCTGGAGGCGATCTTCGACCGCTTCTATACGGAGCGGCCGTCGTCCGAGAAGTTCGGCACGCACTCCGGGCTCGGCCTCTCGATCTCGAAGCAGATCGTCGAGGCGCATCGCGGCACGATCCGCGCCGAGAACCGGCGCGATGCGGACGGTTCCGTGATCGGCGCACGCTTCGTCGTGCGGCTGCCGGCGGCGGCGGCGTCGTGAGCGGCGCGCCGGGCGTGGCGGCGGCGAGCGTGCTGGTGCACGGCACCTGCATCGCCGTCGACGGCGACGGCGTGCTGCTGCTCGGCCCGCCGGGCGCCGGCAAGTCGGACCTCGCGCTCCGCCTGATCGACGGCGGCGCGCGGCTCGTCGCCGACGACCAGACCGCGCTCAGCCGCGACGGCGACGGCGACGGCATCCGCGCCGCCGCGCCGCCGTCCATCGCCGGACTTCTGGAGATCCGCGGCGTCGGCATCGTCGAGGTGCCGAGCGTCGCGGCGGCGCCGCTCCGCCTCGCGGTCGAGCTGGTGCCCGACGAGGCGCAGGTCGAACGGCTGCCGGAGGCGCGGCGCTGGCCCTGCCTCGGCACCGACGTGCCGCTGCTGGTGCTGACGCCCTTCCCGGCCTCGACCCCCGCCAAGATCCGCGCGGCGCTGCGCGCTCTGGCGTCGCAACCGCTCGCGTATTAAGTTTTCCCGATGATCGAGACGGCACCGCCGCCGATGTCGCAGCCGCCGCAGCCCGAGGCCGTCTCGCCGGGCATCGCGGAGGGCGGTGCGATTCAGCGGATCATCGTCGTCACCGGAATGTCCGGCGCCGGCCGCTCGACCGCGCTCAAGGCGCTTGAGGACATGGGTTACGAGGCGGTCGACAACCTGCCGCTGTCGCTCCTCCCGGCCCTGGTCGGGCCGGGCGCCGCGGCGGCGCGGCCGTTGCGCCCGACCGCGCTCGGCATCGACGTCCGCACCCGCGATTTCGGCATCGACGCCTTCCGTGCCGCGCTCGCGCCGCTCTCCTCCGCCGACCGCGTCGCGCCGTTCGTGCTGTTCCTCGACTGCGACGACGAGCTGCTCGGCCGCCGCTACACCGAGACGCGGCGGCGTCATCCGCTCGCGATCGACCGTCCGGTAATGGACGGGATCCGGCTGGATCGGCAGCGCGTTTCGCCGTTGCGCGAGCGGGCCGACTTGGTTATCGATACCTCCGCCCTCACGGCGGCGGATTTGCGGCGGCTTCTTCGTGGTCACTTTGCGCTCGACGCGGCTCCCGGCGTTACGGTCTCCGTGACGTCGTTTTCATATCGGCACGGCTTGCCGCGCGAGGCGGATCTCGTGTTCGACGTACGTTTCCTGGAGAACCCGCATTATCTGCCGGCCCTGCGCCCGCTCACCGGCCGCGACGGCGCGGTCGGCGACTATATCCGGCGCGATCCGGGCTTTGCGCCCTTCTTCGACGGGCTGACGCGGCTGCTGATGCCGCTGCTGCCGCGTTACGAGCGCGAGGGCAAATCCTACCTCACCATCGCCGTCGGCTGTACCGGCGGCAAGCATCGCTCCGTCTTCGTCGCCGAATCGCTGGCCGACTGGCTCGCCGCGCGCGGCGTCCGCGTCGGCCTCGTCCACCGCGAACTCGACCGCGCGCTGGCGGTGGCGGCGCCGGGGTTCGCGACGGAGCCGCCGGCTGGTTTCGCCCGGACCGGACAGGTGCAGCCGTCGTCGGCAGCGGAGGCCGTAAGGGTAGCGCCGGAAACGGCGACGGCGGCAGCAGCAGCGTTTTTGAAGGACCCTGAATGATCGGGATGGTTCTCGTCACCCATGGCCGGCTCGCCGCGGAGTTCGTCGCCGCGCTCGAGCATGTGGTCGGCCCGCAGCTTCATATCGCGGCCGTCTGCATCGGCCCGGACGACGACATGGAGCAGCGGCGGCAGGAAATCCTGCAATCGGTCGGCGAGGTCGACACGGGCGACGGCGTGGTGCTGCTCACCGACATGTTCGGCGGCACGCCGTCGAACCTCGCGATCTCGGTCATGGACCGCGGCAAGGTCGAGGTGATCGCCGGCATCAACCTGCCGATGCTGATAAAGCTGGCGAGCCTGCGCCAGACGGAGCCGCTCGCGGAAGCCGTACGCGGCGCGCAGGAGGCCGGCCGCAAATACATCAACGTCGCCTCCCAACTCCTGTCCGACGCGCGGCAATGACCGGCGACGGAGGCGAAAGCGGCGGGCCCGCGGCGGCAGCCGCACGCGGCGGCGCCACGATCTGCAACCGCCGCGGGCTGCATGCCCGGGCCGCCGCCAAGTTCGTCAAGCTGGCCGAGCAGTTCGCGGCCGAGATCATGGTGCGCAAGAACGGCACGTCCGTCTCCGGCAGGTCGATCATGGGGCTGATGATGCTTGCCGCCGGCATCGGGACGGAGATCGAGGTGCAGGCGAACGGGCCGGACGCGGAGAGGGCCGTCGAGGCGCTCATCGAACTGATCCGCAGCGGCTTCCATGAGGAGTGAACGCGAAACCCGGCCGGGCGCCGCGGCGCCGAAGGACGGAGCCGCCGCGCAGGCGGTAGCGGCGGTAGAGCGGGTGCTGCACGGTTTGGGCGTATCGCCGGGCATCGCGATCGGCCCCGCCCATATCAGCGAGCACGGCGAAATCCCGATCCCGGAATACCGGCTCGGTCCCGATAAGGTCGATGCCGAGCGGCAGCGCTTCGCCGCCGCCGTGGCGCGCGCCGTCAAGCAGCTCAAGAAGCTGAAGACCAAGGCCGCGGTGCTGCCGGACGCGGCGTCCGAGGAGGTCGGATACCTCCTCGACGCGCATCTCTCGATGTTGTCCAACTCGCGGCTCGTCCGCGGCGTCGACCAGCGGATCGCGAGCGAGCACATCAATGCCGAGCGCGCGGTGCAGGCCGAGATCGCCCAGATCGCCGAGAGCTTCGCGGCGATGCGCGACGCCTATCTCGCGGCGCGGATCGAGGACATCCGCGTCGTCGGCTCGCGGCTGCTCAGGAACCTGACGCTGACGCCGTTCGAGGCGTTCCAGATGCTGCCGGTCGGCACCGTGATCCTCGCCGAGGAACTGACGCCGGCCGACACCGCGCTGCTCGACCCGCGGCGCGTCGCCGGATTCGCGACGGTGCTGGGCGGCGCCGAGAGCCACACCGCGATCATGGCGCGTTCGCTCGGCCTGCCGGCGGTGGTCGGCGTCGCCGGCCTGCTCGGCAACCGGACACCCGGCGGCATCGTGATCGTCGACGGGTCGAGCGGCGTCATCGTGATGAACCCGGCGCCGGAGACGCTGGCGCGCTACGAGCAGCGCCGTGACGCGCTGCAGCAGGAGCGGCGCCAGTACGCGAAGCTCCGCCGCATTCCCGCAGTGACCCGCGACGGCGTCGAGATCGTGCTGCAGGCCAACCTGGAGCTGCCGCGCGAGCTGGAGGTCGCCGCCGCCGCGGGCGCGGCCGGGCTCGGCCTCGTCCGCACCGAGTTCCTGTTCATGAACCGCTCCGACCTGCCGAGCGAGGAGGAGCAGTACGAGACTTACCGCGGGCTGGTGCGGGGCATGGAGGGACGGCCGGTCACGCTGCGCACGCTCGACGTCGGCGGCGACAAGCTGCCCGCCGCGCTGAGCGCGCACATGACGGGCGAGAGCCCGAACCCGGCGCTCGGCCTTCGCGCGACTCGGCTGTTGCTGAAGGAGCGCAAGCTGCTCGATCCGCAACTCGCGGCGATGCTGCGCGCCGCCGCCGACGGGCCGGTGCGGATCCTGCTGCCGATGATCTCGACGACGTCCGAGATCCGCCGCGTCCGCGAGGCGCTGCATCAGGCGGCGCGGCGGCTGAAGCGGCGCGGCGCCGCCGTTCCCGACCCGCTGCCGCCGCTCGGCGCGATGATCGAGATCCCGGGCGCCGCCCTCGCCGCCGACGCGCTTGCGGCCGAGGCCGATTTCTTCGCGATCGGCACCAACGACCTGATCCAGTACACGCTGGCGATCGACCGCGGCGACGAGCAGGTCGCGGCGCTGTACAACCCGTTGCACCCGGCGGTGCTGCGGCTGATCCAGTTCACGATCGAGGCGGCGTTGCGCGCCCGCATCCCGGTCAGCGTGTGCGGCGAGATGGCCGGCGATCCGCGCTTCACGGCGCTGCTGCTCGGGCTCGGCATCCGCGACCTATCGATGTCTCCGCACAATATCGGCCGCGTGAAGCAGCGCATCCGTTCCCTCGACATGGTCTCGGCGATGCGGCGCGCCCGTGCGATCATGGACCAGTGGGACGACGGCCGCATCGCGACGCTGCTAGACGATTTCAACGCGCTCGCCTGAATCCTGCCCCGTCCGCGCGCATAGCGCCGTATGCCGCTGCCGCTAGTTTGACCACGCAGGCTTGTCCGGCGCGCGCCGCCCCTGTTATATGCGACGCAATAATATTTTCGATTCCTCCGCGGCCCGGCCGGCGCCGCGATCGACCCAAGGAGAGCGGGATGTCCCAGTTCACGGACTACAAGGTAGCGGATATCGGCTTGGCGGAGTGGGGGCGCCGGGAGATCGCGATCGCGGAGACGGAGATGCCGGGTCTGATGGCGCTGCGCCGGGAGTTCGGGGCGTCGCAGCCGCTGAAGGGGGCGCGGATCGTCGGCTGCCTGCA
>DASWRT010000446.1:0-7205 GCA_036403035.1 Allostellaceae bacterium
ACCGCGGCGCTGCTCAACTGGGGACGGTCACGAGGCGCGACGGCGGCCTATCTCCAGGTCGTTGCGACCAACGATCCCGCCCTCGCACTCTACCGGCGGCTCGGGTTCAGCGAGTTCTACCGGTATCACTACCGCGTCAAGCCCTGACGCGGGCCCGGCAATGCCTAATCCAATCGCACCAGCCGCAGCGGGAAGGCGTTGTCGCCGAACTGGGCGACGTGCACGCCGTCGCGCACCGCCCAAACTATGGTCTGCTGGTGCAGCGGCAAATGGCCGAACTCGGCGCGATGGATCATCAGCGCCTCCCCGATCATCGCATCGCGGCGTGCCGGGTCGTTCTCGACGGCGATCGCACGCCCCAGCGCGTCGATCCGCGGGTTGGAGTATCCGCCGTAATTGACGGTCCCCTGCCCTTTCCCGTCCGGCGTCATCATCACGTTGAGGATGACGTTGTGGGCGTCGTAGGTCGCGGGCGTCCAGCCGAGCATGTAGAAGCGGCTCTTGCCCTGGTTCAGCATCCCGAAATGCCGGTTCCGCGTCTGCAGGTTGAGGTCGGCGCGCACGCCGATCCTGGCGAACATCGCCACGACCGCCTGACAGATCGCGGCGTCGTTGAAGTAGCGGTCGTTCGGGCAATCCATCGTGAAGGCGAACCCGTTCGGGTATCCCGCCTCGGCGAGCAGCCGCTTCGCCGCCGCCGGATCGTAGGGGAAGCGCGCGTCGGCTTCGGCGTCGTAGCCGTGCACGCCGCGGCCGACGAGATTGCCGACCGGCACGGCCGAGCCGCGCATCACCTTCGTCCGGATCGCCTCGATGTCGATCGCCTGATAGAGCGCCTGACGGACGCGCAGATCCTTGAAGGGATTGCGGGCGCCGCCCGCGCCGTCGCCCTCGCTCCTCTGGTCCATGCCGAAGAAGACGACGCGAAGCTCCGGCGCCTCCAGGATGCGCAGTCCGGGCGTCTTCGACAGGCGCTGCATGTCCTGCGGCGGGACGGCGTAGAGCATGTCGATCTCGCCGGAAATCAGCGCGGCGACGCGCGTCGCGTCGTTGGCGATCGGGAGGAACGTCACCTCGTCGAGGTTGTGCCGCGCCTTGTCCCACCAGTGCGGGTTCGGGACCAGGACCGTCCTGACGTCGGGCTGCCGCTCCTTGAGCATGAAGGGGCCGGTGCCGTTCGCGTTGCGCGACGCGTAGCTTTCCTTCCCGTTCGACAGGTCGGCGGGCTCGGCGGTGCCGTTCCGCTCCGCCCATGACCGGCTCATGATGAGCCATTCGCAGATCTCGTCCGGCAGGATCGGGTCCGGACCGTCGGTCACGAGGTCGACGGTGTGGTCGTCGACCTTCCGCGCCTCGACGATGCGCGCGATCTTCGACTGCATGCGCGACACCGGATGCCGGGCGCGCTTCAGCGAGAACAGGACGTCGTCGGCGGTGAACGGGCTGCCGTCGTGGAACACGACGTTCTCGCGCAGATGGAACCGCCAGACGTCCGGCGCGGTCTGCTCCCACGAGACGGCCAGCGCCGGCTCCAGGTGCAGCGACGCGTCGCGGCGCGCCAGCGGCTCGTAGATGTTGGCCAGGAAGCTCAGCAGGAACGTCTCGTTCCGGCCGTAAGGGTCGATCGTCGCGACATCGCCGTCGCTCGTCCAGCGGAACGGCGTGGCCGCCGCCGGGAACGCAAGGACGCCGGCGAGGAGCACCGATGCAGCAAGCGCCGCCGCAGCGGCGGCGCCGGCCCGCCCACGGATACGCCGACGCAGCCGTTCAATCATCGCGGCTTTCCGCGCCGAAATGGAACAGGCAGTCGCCGCGTTCGGTCAGGCACGGAACCCGCTTGCAGATCACGACCCCGCCGGCCGCGGCATCGACGGTCTCCGGCTCGCGCCAGGGCGTATCGTAGAAATGGATCCGTGCGACCGGCTGCCCCGCCTCGATGCGGTCGCCGAGATCCACCAGAGGCTCGAACAGCCCGGCGTCGGATGCGTAGACATAATGCTCCGGGCGGACCTCCATCATCCGCGTCGGCGTCGGTTCCGGCGCGGGCACGGCCCCGTCGCCGCCCCGCAGCAGGCCGATGTGGTGCAGCACGCGCCGGACGCCGCGCTCGGCGAGGCCGAGCGTGGCCGGCGTGACCGTGCCGCCGCCGCCGAGTTCGGTCGTGATGCCGATCGCGCCCTGCCGTCTCGCCGCCGCCATCGAGGTCCGGTCCTCGCCCCAGACCATGACGAAGCCGATCGGCGCTCCGAATACCTGCAACGCTTTCTTCGCCGCGGAGAGCTGTTCGGTATCCTCGGTGGCGCGCGTCAGCACCGCCGGGATGTACTCCAGCGAGCTGCCGCCGGAATGCACGTCGATCACCCAGTCCGCTCCCGCCATCAGCTCGCTTTCGATGAAATGCGCCATGATCTCGGTCGGACTGCCGTCGGGATCGCCGGGAAAGTTGCGGTTGAGGTTGCCGCCGTCGATCGGCGAGGTGCGCAGCCCGGCGCGGACCGCCGGGAAATTAGCGGCGGACAGGATCGTCAGCCGGCCCGCGATGTCCTCCGGACGCAGCGTCCGCGCCAGCTTCAGCAGCGCGATCTGCCCCTCGTACTCGTCGCCGTGGTTGCCCGCCATCAGCAGCACGCGCGGCCCGTCGCCGTTGGCGAGATGCATGATCGGGATCGGGATGTGGCCGTAGGCCGACCGGTGCACGGAATGCGGCAGCCGCAGGAAACCCGTCTGCCGCCCGTCCCGTCCGAACTCGATCGAATGAGTTATCCGCGTCGCCCGCTGCCCGATCGCCATTATTCCACCCTGCCGAAGGTTGGTCCGGCGCGATCGTGACGCGTTTGCAGCCGGTCGCGCAACCCGCGCCGATAGGTATTTCGCCTCAAGCAAAGGCGTCGGCGTCAGAGCACCGCGAGGCTCGCGTTCCGCAGATCGGTAATCAGCATCGAGCCGGGCCGGTGCGTGATGCAAAGCGGCGGCCGGGCGTTGCGCACCACCGACTGCGGCGTCACCCCGCAGGCCCAGAACACCGGCAGCTCGTCCTCGGCGACGTCGGCGAGGCCGATCCCGAGATAGGGGTCGTCGAGCCGGACGCCGATCAGCTCCGGCTTGCCGATATGGACCGGCGCGCCGTGCACGCCGGGGAACCGCGAGGTGATCTGGATCGCACGGATCGCGTCGGCCGGCCGGAAGGCGCGCATCGAGACGACGAGCTTGCCCGAAAAGCGGCCGGCGGGCGCGCAGTCGACGTTCGTCACGTACATTGCCACGGACTCGCCGCGCATCACGTGCTTGATCGGCACGCCGGCCTCGATCACCGCCTCCTCGAAGGAGAAGGAGCAGCCGATCGCGAAGGTGACGAGGTCGTCGCGCCAGAGCGCGCGCAGATCCTCGACCTCCTCGACGAACTCGCCGTCGCGGAAGACGCGGTAGCTCGGCGCGTCGGTGCGGACGTCGAGATCGTCGGCGAGCGGCGGCAGACGCGGATCGCCGGGGTCCGACATCGCAAGCAGCGGGCACGGCTTCGGGTTGCGCTGACAGAACAGCAGGAACTCGGCCGCCCAATCCTTCGGCAGGATGCAGAGATTGACCTGGACGTAGCCGGGCGCGAGTCCCGCCGTGTGCGCCGTGTGGCGCCCGGCGCGGATCGCCCGCCGCGCCGCGCGCGGATCGGCGGCATCCCAGGCGTGGCGCTGCTGCAACGGAACCGTGCTCATTCAGGCCTCCTTCTCCCTCTCGCCGGCCGGCGCCGTCGTCAGCCCAGCACCGGCAGCACCTCGATCGCATAGCCGTGGCGGATCGTCCGCCCGCGCACCGGGTCCTCCAGCTCGAAGTCGAACCGCTCGGCCGGGCGGACGCCGCCGTGCGCGGCGAGCGTGCCGCAGAACATCGCCACGCCGTCCGGCAGGCCATGCGCCGCATAGCGCGCGGTCAGCGCCGCCGGATCGAGCATCGCGGTGACCGGCCCTTCCTGATAGAGCGAACGATGCCCGCCGCTATCGACGATGTGCGACCGCAGCATGAGCCGGTCCCAATGGTCCGCCACGTCGTCGAACGCCCAGAACGCAGGCGCCACCGGCTTGTCGCACATCTGCTTCGACACCGTGACGCCATACGTCTCCGCCTCGCGGTCGGTATGGTCGGAGCCGACGCCGACCCAGAGCGCGCCGCCGTGCCGGAGCAGCACGAATTCGACCTCGCCGCTCGACGCGGCGCCGACCGCCTCGATCGTGTCACCCGTGGTGAGACGGACCGCCGCGACGCGGTAGAAGATCGGCGTCGATGCCGGCCGCCGGACGCCCAGCGCTTCCAGTTCCGCGATGTGCCTCTCGACGGCGGCCGGATCGCGGCCGGTCCAGCCGGCAATCACCAGTTCGCGGACCCCGACCGTCTCGCGGCGGGCTTCGCTGCCGCGCAGCAGCGTCAGATCCAGCATGCGCCCGGCCGTCACCAGCGCCTCCTCTTGCCGCGGTGTCTTATCGTGTCCAGTCCGCCACTCGGACCGCGCGAAGTCAATCACCGGTATGCGGCCGGGTGGCGAGCGGAGATCCCGCGGGTGGGGCTGACCCGGAAGGTCCGGCGGCAGGCATGGCGCGGCACCGCGGCTGCCTTAATCTCGCCGCGACCGCCCGGTACAACGAGCCCGTCCTGAACGGACTCCCTAAGGATCACTCGCGCCCCGCCCGACAGGCGGGGCGTTTTTCCTTATCGAAGGGTCCGGAGACGAGCGGGCACTGACCGCCCGCCCGTGTGCAGCAGCGCCGCGGATCAGCGCGCCGCGCCGACGCGCAGCGCCTTGAGGCGGGCAGTGGCCTCGGCGTCGCCGCTCTCGCCCGCGCGCCGGTACCATTCGGCGGCCTTCGCCGCATCGGCGCCGCCGCCTCGCACGCCGATCTGCTTCAGGAAAGCCGGATCGTAGGTCTTGCCGAGCGCGGTCGCGGCGCGGCTGCTCCCGCCGTCGGCGGCACGCTCATAGAAGAGTCTGGCGGCGGCGATGTCGCCGGTCGCGACCAGTTCGTCGCCGCGGTGCAGCAGACGCGCAATCTCTGCGGGCGAAACGACAGAGGGAGCGGGAGCCGGGGGCGATGCCGGCGTCGGCACCCGAGCCGGAGCCGTCGCAGCCGGTGCTGCGGCCGGTCGCGGCGAGGGTGGCAGCGAAGTCTTTTCGGCGACCGGCGGCGGCGCAGCCGCCGGCTCCTCCGCGGCGGCCGACGGCTCGACCGCCGGAGGCGGCGCGGCGGCAGCCGGAACGGCCGGCGGCGTCGGCGCCGCGACGGGCGGCATCGGCGGCGGTTCGGCGGCAGCGGCAAGCGGCTCGGCAACAGCCGGAGCAGCAATGGACGGCTCGGCAGCGACAGGCGGCGAGGCGGCGGGCGGCTCCGGCTTACGCCGCGCCTCGACGGATGCATCGGCGGCAGCAGCAGCCGGCGCGACCGGGGCCTCTCGAATCGCCACGGAGGCCGATGGCGACGGCGGAACGGCAACCGCCGCCTCGTCGCTCCCGGCCGGCCCCCGGGTCGCGACGGCATCGTTGAGCGTTGCGCGGAACCGCTTCATGGACGCGGTGATCGAGGTCAGGCTGGTGTGCTCGCCGCCCCAGACATAGAAGATCGTGCCGCCGCTCGCGGCGACGAGCGCGAGATAGGCGATCACCATGGTCGCGATCGGTCCAGGTCCGCGCGCCGGCTTGCCTGGAGGGGCCATGACGGAACCGGCGGGCCGGACAGCTTCCGCGGCAGCGGAAGCCGCCGGAGGCTCGCTGCCGCGGAGCCTCTCCCGCAGCACCGCGGCGGAGGATGGCGGATCGCCCGCCCCCTCGCGGCGGGTCCGGCGCAGCGGCGACGCGACGCCGCCGCGCGCCTCGAACCGGCCAGCATCGCCGAGGGCCGCGAGCAGCGCGCTGTAATCGGTCGCCTTGAACGCCGAAGCGGCTGAATCGCCTGCGACGGCGGCTGCGTCACCGCTGCCGGCTCTCGCCTGCGTCGCCCCCGAAGAGGCGGGTATGCCCGCGACGTCTGCCATGCCGCCTGTCTCGTTCCAGTGCAACCGACGGATCCGGCCGGCGCGGCGGCTGTCAAGCTCCGCGGCGCGCTCGGGCGATCCCGATGGACAACCTCCGGTTATGCTGCCGCAACGGCAACCAAGTGTCCACGGGGACGCGGCAACTCCACGTCCGTCGGTCGATCCTTAAGCTTTGTCGTTAAGAAATCGTGAAGAGCGCTCGCGGTACCGCCGGGGCAAGCCGGCCGGCGGCCTACCGAATCATACGCCGGCCTCGGTCGCCGACCGATGCAGGGCGGGCGCCGCTCATGCACTGCGGTGACCGATGAGGCAAGCCCAACGGCAGTTGGCATCACTCCCCAACCGGGCCGGACGAATGCCGCCGCGCGCGGCGTCCGGCGGCATCGCCGCCGCCATCGCCCGCGACGACCGGCGTCGCCCCCCGGCGCGGCGTCACGACGCGCGTCGCCTGCCAGTCGCGGAAGCCGCTGCCGAGCGCCGGATCTGCCTGGAATTTCACGAAGTAGCCGAGGTCCGGCGCGTACCAGAACGTCGATTTCGCCTCGAAGCCGTTCTCGAACCGCCCTTTCTCCTCCCAGGTGATGACGAACGCATCGAACGTCCCGGCCGGCACCGTGACCCGCTCGCGACCGGTCACGGTATAGGTCTCGTACCACGACATGGTGTACTGCTCCGGCATCAGGCGGCGCGAAACGAACCATTCCCGCTTGCCGACGCGGAGCGGCCAAAGCTTGCCGACTTCCTCTCCGCCCTGCTCGACCCAGTCGCTGTCGCCCGCCAGCAGCAGCGCATAGCGCGAATCGGCGCCGCCCGACCGCGTGCGGTACCAGCAGCGCAGTCCTTCCTGCCCGGTGAACTGAAGCCAGCCGCCGATCGACGTCTCGATCACCGTTCCCGGTGTCGGACAATGGAAATCCTCAGGCGCGACGTTGGGCCGGCTGCTGCTGCCGGACATGGCGACAGCGGCCGCCGACGGCGTGGTGCTGAGCGCCCACCTTCCGTCCGTGCCCTGGCAGACGGCTGCCGACGCGCTGACCGGCTTGCCGTCGATCGTCACCGTCTGGAGATAGGTCCGGCAGGGATGCCCGGCGGAGTCGGTGTAGCTGCGCACCAGCGCCGGGCGGCCGGTCGCCGCCACGGCGCCGCCCGACATCGACGCGAACGACTGCCAGATCAGATTGCGCGCCGCG
>DASWRT010000447.1:0-10293 GCA_036403035.1 Allostellaceae bacterium
GGCCGCCTGGAGCAGCTTCAGGATGATGTTCTCGACGTCCTCGCCGACATACCCCGCCTCGGTCAGCGTCGTCGCGTCCGCCATCGTGAACGGGACGTCGATGATCCGCGCCAGCGTCTGCGCCAGCAGCGTCTTGCCCGATCCCGTCGGGCCGACCAGCAGGATGTTCGACTTCGCCAGCTCGACGCCGCCCGACTCCGCCGCGGACTCGGCGTGCTCGGCGCGCTTGTAGTGGTTGTGGATGGCGACCGCCAGGGTGCGCTTCGCCTGATCCTGGCCGATCACGTGATCGTCGAGCGTCGCGCAGATCTCGCGCGGCGTCGGCGTCTTGCGCTCTGCCGGCCGCTTCCTGCCGTCGCCTTCCCGGACGATGTCGTCGCAGAGCGCGATGCATTCGTCGCAGATGAAGACCGCCGGACCGGCCACGAGCTTCTTCACGTCGTGCTGGCTCTTGCCGCAGAACGAGCAGTAAAGGGTCTTCTTCGGATCGTCTGCCATGTAACCTTCGCGAAATCGCGCAGCGGTAGCGTACGGATACCCGCCGCCAACGGCGCGTTGCATGATGCGGTTCCGCCGCTCAGCCTTTAGAGGCAGTCCGCCGCCTCTTCCGGCTCGGAATCCCCGCCGGCATCACGCCGACCGCTTGCATTCGTTCCCATATAGGGGCAACGACGCCGCTGTGAAATCCGCGAGGCACGAAAACCCATGGCCGACGAGCCGATGACCGACGAAAACGGCAGCCCCGGCCCCGGCGGCGACCCGGCGGAGGCGGCAGAAGCGGCGGGCGCCGCCGCCGCCGTCGCCTTCGACCGCGCCGGGCTGGTTCCCGCGATCGCGCAGCAGCACGACACCGGCGAGGTGCTGATGATGGCGTGGATGAACCGCGAAGCGCTCGTGGAGACGCTGCGCACCGGCCGCGTCTGCTACTGGTCGCGCTCGCGCGGGCGGCTGTGGCGAAAGGGCGAGACCTCCGGGCAGGTGCAGCGCCTCGTCGAGCTTCGCGTCGACTGCGACGGCGACACCCTGCTGCTGCTCGTCGACCAGATCGGGGTGGCGTGCCACACCGGCCGCCGCAACTGCTTCTTCCGCGCCGTCCGTGGTGGCGGCGGCGGCGCGCTCGTCGAGATCGCCGCGCCGGAGATCGCGCCGGAGGCGCTTTACGGCGAACCTCGCGACGGGGCGGCGGGCGGCGGGTGACATACGCTGCCGCCCGCCCGCCTGTCCGGTCCTCAGGGAGCGGGGCAGCTCAGCGACGGCTTGACGGTCGCCAGCACGTCCGGGTCGTAGGACTTGCCGGAGCACATCGCGTTGTAGTCCGCCACTTTGCGGTTGTACTGCTCGACCGACGACGAATAGTCCGGCGTCGTCTCGTGAGCGAACCGGTCGACGGCCTCGTTGCGCTTGTCGAGAAGCTGCCGGAACTGCTCGACCTGCGCCGGGTCGTTGACGTTGATGCTGCTTCGCTTTGCCGCAAGATCGCTTTCCAGCTGATCGAGCTGGCGCCGCCGCTCCTCGTAGATACGGTTCCGCGCGAGGACGTCGTTCGCGAGATTCGCCACCGACCGCTCAAGGCACAGGCAGTTCGAGATCTCCTGCGGCGCGTGCAGCATGACCTGCGCCGCCGCAGGCGCCTCTACCGCCGTGAGCGCCGCCAGGGCCGCCGCGAGCGGCAGCGATGCAGCAAAGCCACGCCAAGACCGAATCGTCATTCGTCGTCCTTCCGTCGGGTGATGTCGCCCGGGTCCGATCGCGTCTCTCCCGACCGCCGAACCCTGGGTTCAACGCGAAGAGTTCCCTGTTGTTCCGGATTTTTCCACTGATTTTGCGCGGATAGCGCACATCAGCCGTTGGAAATTCGCTCACTTCGGCGTATGTCTGCGCCGGATGCAACGGCTGTGCGCCGTGGCGAACCGTTGGCTATCGCCTGAAGCTAGCCTTGGAACTCAAGGTTGCAGATGGCGTTGTAGCGGAAGTTGGGCATCCGGTGGTGCGGAGGACGCGGGCCGCGCCGTCTGACGGCATACCGATTTTCGGCGGCATTTTCGGAGGAATCGAACAATGACGAGACAAGGTCGTCTCAGCGGCACCGCGGCGTTGATTGCAGCCGGCCTGCTGCTGACCGCCTGCACATCACCGGGCGGCAACCCGTTGATGTACCGGAATGATCTCGATACGCTGAAGCGGGCTGTTCCGCCCGGCGGAGAGAACACCTTCCCGGGGGCGTTGGCCAACGAATACCTGGCGCTCGGCAATTCCGAGGCGGCACAGGCCGACTGGGGCAGTGCCGACCATTACGCGCGGAAGGGTATCACGGCGGCGCGCGGCCAGGCACCGGCGCCGGACGAGGTGGGCAGCCGCAATATCCCGGCGAGCAAGCAGGGCGAGCTTTCGTCGGCCCATGATCGTCTCGTGAACGTGCTCTCCGCCGGTGCCGGCGATCGCGCGCCGGCGCTCGCCGCCCGTGCGCAGAGCCGGTATGATTGCTGGCTGGAGCAGCAGGCAGAGAACTGGCAGGTCGACGATATCGCCGCTTGCCGCAGCCAGTTCCTTGCCGCAATGGATGAGCTGGAGGCCCGTCCGGCCGCGCAGCCGCCGGCCGCCGCGCAGCCCGCACCGTCCGCCGTCGGCAAGGAGTTCCGGGTCTATTTCGACTTCGACAAGTCGAACCTGACGGCCGAGGCCCGGCAGATCGTCCAGCAGGCTGCCGCCGAGGCGAAGAGCGGTGGCTCGGCGCGGCTCCAGCTGGTCGGCAAGGCGGATCGCTCCGGTACCGACCAGTACAACCTGCGCCTCTCCGACCGCCGCTCCAAGGCGGTGGTCGAAGCGCTGGTGGCTGCCGGCATTCCGCGCGGCAACATCGAGTCGCGTGCGGTCGGCGAGAGCGAGCCGCCGGTGCCGACGCCGGACGGCGTGCGCGAGCCGCGCAACCGTGTGGTCGAGATTACGATCCGCTGAGCCTTCAGCGCCGATCGCAATCGTGATGACGGCGCCGCCTTCGGGCGGCGCCGTTTTCCATTCCGGTGATCGACGTTCTGTCATCGGCGCCGGGTATGGTCCCCTCGCTCGGATGTCTCCAAGGAGCAGCCCTGCTCCTTGGATGACATCCGGACCAGATGTCACGCGTAGGGCCGCCCGATGTTCCAGTCTCAAGCGTTCGACGATTTGCCTTTCAAGGTCGGGATACGCCCGCCGGAAGCGGGCCGCGACTCCTGGCAATGGCTCGTGTCGTCGCCCGGCAAGTTCCTTCTGTCCGGCGATGCCGGTACGCGCGACGGCGCGATGGAGGCGGCGTGGGCGGTCGGACAGGAGCTGGCGCGGCTTGACGCCGCCGCTGCGTCTGCGTCCGACGCGTAACGCGAACAAAAAAGCGCCGCGGGCAAGCCCCGCGGCGCTTCGTTGGCCGGTGCGTGAACCGGCGGTGGCGGCAGTGGTGTGGTGCTATGCCTTCTTTGCGTCGGCGCGGCCGGCTCCGCCCGACGCCGAGGCTGCCGCTTCGTTCTTCGCGTCCTCCGCCTTGCCCTTGACCGCTTCCGCGGCGTCCTCCGCCTTGCCCTTGACCGTTTCCGCGGCGTCCTGCGCCGCCGACTTGAGGTTTTCGGGCGTCAGGCCCTGGTTCTGGCTCTCGGTGCGGACGGTGTCGACCGCCGCATCGGCGGCGGCATTCGCCGCCGATGTCGCGACCTGCTGCACCCGGTCGACCGCCTCGCGCCCCAGCGACTGAGCCTGATCCAGCAGGTCGTCCCGCGTCTCGCCGACCAGCTCGTCCTCGATCTCGGTCGACGGCAGCGAGGCCGCGATCACCGCACCGGCCAGGAAGCCGAGCGCGCCGACCGCGAGCGGATAGTCTTCGAGCACCTGCCCGAAGCGGCTGCCGACGGACGAGACCCGTCCGCCGGCGCTGCTCGCAAGGTCGCTTGCCTGCCCCGCGGCGGAGCGGCCGTAATCCGCGACGCG
The DNA here is from genome assembly GCA_036403035.1 of Allostellaceae bacterium. Classification (GTDB taxonomy): domain Bacteria; phylum Pseudomonadota; class Alphaproteobacteria; order ATCC43930; family CGMCC-115725; genus DASWRT01. The sequence continues at coordinate 3,955 of DASWRT010000447.1, forward strand.
TCCCGCATAGTCGCCGGCCGCCTGCAACGCACCGCCGCTGCTGCTGCTGCGGGCGCCGTACGTGGTCGTGTCGCTGTCGCCGGCCGTGTGCGCCGCCGTGGTCATTCCGGCTGCCGCCTCGCCGCTCTTCGAGCGGGCATAGGCATGGCTGCCGCCGGATACTGTCGAGTAGGCGTCGCCGACGGCGCCGCGCACCCGGTCGACCAGGCCGCCCGCGGTGTCGCCGACCCGGCCGGCGAGCGACCCCGCGGTGTCGGCAACCCGCCCGACAAGCGAGCCCGCCGTGCCGCCGGCGCGGTTCGCCAGGTTGCCCGCGGTGCTGCCGATGCGGTCGGCGGCGCCGGACAGCGCGTTCGACACCGAGCTTTGCGCCCGGCCGGAATAGTGCGCTCCGGTTCTCGTGTTGGACAAAAGCAGCCAACCCAATCCGACGCCGATCAGCGCCAGGGGCAACGGGTTGCGGCTCAACGATTCTGTGATCCGTCCTGAGTTTCCGTTCATCGTCCCTCGCAGCATGTCGACGCCCACTTCGAAGAGATGCCGGGGGGCAAGCCTGCGCTCCAGGGCATCAAGGGTTTCGCTCAGATCCGCCCGCGTATGGGCGATGTCGTTCTCGATCTCGTCCGGCCGCTTGCTGCTGCCGTCGTAGAGCGCCGGTTCCTGCGCCATGCGCTGCTCGTACAGCCGCTCCCGCTCGCGGCGGGCCGCATCGAGATCCCGTTCGGCGGGCACGCCTACCGACAGGGGCGGCGGAACGGAGCCGGATGCCGCCCCCGCCGATGCCGCGGGCGTCGGCGGGGTAGCTGCCGGCACGGCGCCGCCGTCCGGGGTCGTCGCGGCCTGCGGCCCGGTCTCGTCGTACTTGCGAATCATCGGACCTGCTCCTTCGCCCAGGCGCTGTCGTCCTTGAGCGATTGGATCGTGCGACTCGGCATCAGGTTCTGCGCGGCGAAGCGCCGCTTGCCGAGATAGGCGAGCAACGCGCCGACGATCAGCACGACGACGCCGACGATCAGCGCCGCCGCCCAGGGCGGAACGACGAGGCTGAGCCCGAGGACGGCCGCCGCCAGCAACACCAGGACGCCGCAGAAGGCGATCAGCCCGCCAGCGACCAGCAGGCCCACCCCGGCGCCGAGCTGGCCGATCTTCTCGGCGATCTCCGACTTCGCGAGCGCGATCTCCTGCCGGAAGAGCAGCGAGGTCTCGCGCGCGAGGTCGGAGAACAGCGCGCTGATGGAGCGTTCCGGCTTCGGCAGCGGGAACGGCTCCACCGTATCGTCTCGACGCGGCTGCGGCATCACGCATTCCCTCGGGCGCCAGGATAGCCGGTGGCGCCGTAGCCGCCCGACGTGCCGGCGCCGCCGGCGCCGTACCCGGCCGTGGCGGCGCCGCCGCTGCGCTGCGGAGACGCCGACGTGGACGACCGCCTGCCGGTGCCGCGATCGGCGTATGTCTGCGTTCCGGCGGCGTGATGCCGCTCCGCGGATGCCGCCATGAACCTGCCGACGGCAAACCCGGCCGCGACCGCGCCGATCATGAACAGCGCCGGCTGGCGCCGCGCGAAGTCCTCGACATCCGCGACGATGTCGCCGAGATGCCGGTCGCGCATCGTCGTGGAGAACTGCTCGACCTGATCGGCCGCCTGCTCCGCATACCGCGCGATGATGCCGGCGTTGCTGTCCTGCAGCGTGTCCGCGGTCCGGCGCAGCGCCTCGGCGACGCCATGGACCGTCTCGGCGACGCGATCCTTCCCCTCGTCGAGCAGGGACTCGGCAGCGTGCCGGATCTCGCCCGCGAACTGATTCGCGGTATCGCGCGCCGCATCTGCCGCATCCCGGGCGGTATGCGAGATGTCTTCGGCGCCGCGCCCGCCGCCGTTTCTGCCGCTGCGCGAGGCGCCGTCACCGCCACCGGCTTGGTCCGACGAAGCGGAGGCGCCCGAGGAGGAGCGATTGCCGCCGGACGACGAGGCCGTCGCGCCGGCACCGCCCGTCCCCGAGCCGCCGCCGGAGGACGAAGCCGACGTTGCACCCGCCGCGCTGGCACGCTGTTCGGCGCCCTGTGCGCCGCCGCTGCCGCCGGTCCCGCTCCCGCCCGACGTGCCGCCGGCGTTTCCGGCGCCCGTCGTTCCGCTGCCGCCGCTCGTGCCGCGGCCGCTTACACCGCCACTGCCGCCGGCCGCCGCGCCGCCGATGCCCGAAGAGGTTGCAGCCGCAGTCGGGCGGTTGGCCGAGGCCGTGCCGCCCGAGGCTCCCGTGCCGCTCTCCATCGTGCCCTTGCCGATGCCGCTCTTGTCCGTGTTCTGCTGAGGCGATGCCTCGCCTTCCTTGCGATCCGCCATGTCGTCCTCCATCCACCTGTGCTGGCGGCCGCCGCGGCCGCACGTTGCGTCTCGGTCTCGAACGGGATTAACCGTAAAACGTCATGTCGCGAGCGCGGTTCCACCTTTAAGGCGTTTGCAGACAGCGTGGAAAGCGCCCGGAAATTCCCGAATTCCGGGCTCGCCGGCCGGTCGCGCCGGAAGCGATGCTCGCGGCGGTTGCAGAGATGGCGGCCGGCGCGACGCCGATCCGTTCGGCCGCAGCACCGTCCGTGCGAGAAATTTGGGCCTTGCGAGAAATTTGGGCTGAGCGGCCTACCGGGCTATCGGGCGGGCGGCCTCGTCCACCGTCATCCGGCCGCCGCGGCGAATTCGGTCGGGTCCGGCTCAGGATCCGGTGAAGCGCGGCGGGCGCTTCTCGGCGAAGGCGCGGACGCCCTCGACGAAGTCGCCGGTGGCCGCGCATGCGCTGAAGGCGTCGCCCTCGGCGCGAAGCTGCGTCTCGATCGTCGCGGTCTGCGCCGCGTAGAGCAGCCGCTTCGTCTCGGCGTAGGCCCGCGCCGGTCCCGCGGCAAGCCGTCCGGCCAGCGCCGCGACGCGTGCCTCGCGCTCCGCCCCCGGCACGACCTCGTTGACGAGGCCGAGCCGCAGCGCCGTGGCGGCATCGAAGCGGTCGCCGAGCAGCGCGATCTCCATCGCTTTCTTCATGCCGACAAGGCGCGGCAGTGTCCATGTCGAGCCGCCGTCGGGACTGAGCCCGATCCGGCAATAGGCGAGCGTGAAGAACGCGTCGTCGGAGGCGACGGCAAGATCGGCCGCCATCGCGAGGCTCATCCCGAACCCGGCGACCGCGCCGTGCAGGCTGGCGATCACCGGGACCGGCAGGCGCCGCATCCCGAGCACGAGGGCGTCGACGGCCGCGACGGAGCGGGCGAAATGCTGCCGCCGCATCTCCGGCGCGAGGCCGGCCGACTCGCCGAACAGGATCACGTCGCCGCCGGCCATGAAGCCGTCTCCGGCGCCCGTCAGAACCACCGCGCGCACGGCCGGATCGCGGTCGACGCGCTCGATCGCATCGACCAGTCCCTCGCGCAATGAAGGGTTGAGTGCGTTGAGGCGTTCCGGGCGGTTGAGGGTGATGGTCGCCACGCCATCGGCGACGGCGTAGAGGACGGGATCGGCCATGTCGTTGCCTCGTCTGGATGCGCCCCGTCCAGGGTATCTCGACGGCGATCTCTACGTAAAGCTCCCCCTCCGGCGGGGGCCGGAGAGGGAGCGTTCACGCCTGACCCGCGTCGAGCGGGTCAGCCTTTTTTGAGCTGCGGGTCTTCGCCGTGGGCGTGGCCCTTGCCGGCGGCCTCGGCGTCGGCGAGGTCCTTGCCCTCCGCGCCGTCGAGCGCGTCGCGCGCTTCCTTGGCCTTCTCGTCGACCTTGCCTGACTGCACGAAGTTCTGCTGGTCCTTGTTGTACTGGCGCGCCGCGGTGCGGTTGCCCTCGCCTTCGTTCTGCTGGCCACCGGCGGCGCCCGGATTGCTCTTGCTGTCCTGACTCATAGTGCCTCCGTTTCTTGCCTTACGGCAAACAGGAGGGGGCGGGGCGGGTTCCGCCCTTCCGGGCGGGCCGGAGAGGGCTCCTCAGTGCGCCATGATCACCGGAAGCTCGGCCTCCATGATGATTTCGCGCGTCGCGCCGCCGAAGATCATCTGGCGCAGGCGGCTCTGCGTGTAGGCGCCCTTGACGAGCAGGTCGGCCCCGACAGCGCGCGACTGCTCAAGCCAGACGCGGCCGGGATTGCCCGACTTCGTCGCGATGTGCCGCGCGGTGGCCGGGATGCCGTGCCGGATCAGCGACCGCGCCATCTCCTCGGCGCTCGGCCCCGGCGTCAGCGCGGTCTCGACGCTGATCACCTGCACCTCCTTCGCCTGCTTCAGGAACGGCATCGCGTGCGCCACCGTGAGCGCCGTCTCGGTGCTGCCGTTCCAGGCGACGACGACGATCTCGCCGATCGTCTTCGGCGGGTTCGGCGGCGCCATCAGCACCGGGCGGCCGCTCTCGAACAGCGCGTCCTCGAGCGTCGCCTCGGCGAGCGAGGCGAGCTTCGGCGGACGCTCCACGACGATCAGGTCGAAGGCGCGGCCGAGCGAGCCGACGATCGCGTTCTGCCGTCCTTCCTCCTCGCGCCATTCGGCGGTCGGGCCGGGGCTGTCCGGGCTGCCGATCCCGATCGTGACGCCGCGCGCCGCCATGAACTCGTGGAACAGCCGCCGCGCCGCGACGCGCCGCTCCTGCCCCTCGCGCTCCAGCGTTCGGTCGACCTCGGACGAGATCGAGAAGCCCATCTCGCCGCCGAAGACGACGGCGTATTCGGTCGTCACCGCGTGCAGGCCGACGATGTGGGCGCCGAAACGCCGGGCGACGAGCAGCGAGGTTTCGAGCGTGGGCGCGCCGGCGCCGTCGCCGATCACTGCCATCAGGGTCTTCATCGCCGGACTCCGCTTAGCATCCGTCTCATACGATCGGCACCTATCATACCGCGAGCGGCACGGCCCGCAAACGCGGCGCGGTAGAACCGGCGCGTGCCGGCGGACGCCGATTTGCAAATAACAGGTGCGGAGCCGGATTGCTCCACGGTGACGCTCAGCAATTTCAAGTACTTCGGCGGTCACGTTGAACCGGAAAACAGGTGCCGGCTCCTGTTATTCGCCTGTTTCCGGTCCTGTTTTTCTCCTGTTCCGGCCTGTATTTTCCGCCTGTTTCCCCGCCGAGGCATGTCACCCGATTCACGATGTCAAAGACCGCGTCGATAATATGTCTGGAACGGACATGAATAGAGCCGGTTCGTGACGCGATGGGCGAACGGTGCAACGGGGGCTGGCTCGATGTTAGCGCTCACATCGAGCCTCGCGGCGGCGCCAGCCTGTCGACACGGGTATGCACGATATTGCCGCCTGCCCCGGCAGGTCGTGGTTGCCGGAAGCGCTCGGAACGTCGGCGGTTCCTCAAGCGCGCTCGCCGTTGCGAGTTCATCGAGGACCGGCCGAGTCTCCTTTAACTCAGCGACTGTCCTCCACGATTTCTCCGGCTATCTCAGTTCCGGCCGGCTTTCCGCGGTCGACAAATTCGGGCGATGGTGGATCCGACGCGATGTCCTATCGATCAGATCCATCATCCGGCTCCACGTCGCATCCCACGACAACCCGGCGAGGGTGCGGTCGACCGCGGCGAGCCACTCGCGGCGGCGACGGCCGCTTTCGGCGAGTATTCCCTCTCCCGCGGCCACGAACTCCTCGGGAGTCGCGGCAATGGCCACCAGCCCGGATCCTTCATCGCCATAGGTACGCACGACATCTCTTATCGGGGTCGAGATCACCGGTCTTCCGGCCGCGAGGAATTCCGGCGTCTTGGTCGGGCTGATGAAGCGCGTCGATTTGTTGAGCGCGAACGGCATCATCGCAACGTCCCAACCGGCGAGATAGGCGGGCAGCTCTTCATACCGCTTGCCGCCGAGATAGTGGATGTTCGGGCCTTGCGGCAACGTCGACGGGTCGATCCTCACGACGGGGCCGACGATGACGAATTGCCAGTCCGGGCGCGCCGCTGCGATGGCCGCAAGAAGCGCTAGATCGAGACGTTCCTCGATGACGCCATAAAATCCGAAGCGCGGGTGCGGAATATCCTTCTGGTCCGGCGGGTCGGCGAGGCCGGCGCGGGCGCGCCGGAAGTGCTCGACATCGACGCTGCTCGGGAATGCGTGCACGGAGCGATGCCGGCTGCGCTTCGCCTCGTACAGGCTGTAGCCGCCGGTAAACACGAGATCGGCGCGGTCGAACAACTCGGATTCGCGCGCAATCATCTCCGGCGGGCAATCCATGAAGCCGGACAGTTCATCCATGCAATCGTAGACGATCGCTTCCGCTTCCAGATGATCGGAGAAGGTTCCCGACATCGGCGTGTAGTACCAGACGATCGGATCGACGATGCGCTGCTCCGCCCAGAGCCGGTCGATCAGGACGCGTTGC
>DASWRT010000448.1:0-11485 GCA_036403035.1 Allostellaceae bacterium
TGATCCTCGCCGTCCGCGAGGTCGAAGCCGGCTACGGCGATGCGACGGTGCTGCGCGGCGTCTCGCTCGAGGTCGACGACGGACAGACCGTCGCGCTGGTCGGCGCGAACGGCGCCGGCAAGTCGACGCTGCTGAAGGCGATATCCGGCTTGCTGCGGCCGGACGGCGGCAGCGTGCTGCTCGACGGCGAGAGGCTGGACAGGCTGCCGGCGCATAAGATCTCCCGCGCGGGCGTCTGCCTCGTGCCGGAGGGACGGCGGCTCTTCCCACGGCTCAGGGTGCGCGACAACCTCCGCCTCGGCGGCTATGCGAAGCCGAAGGGACCGGAGCGCGACAAGCCGCTGGAGCTGATCTTCTCGCTCTTTCCGCGCTTGGCCGAGCGGCTGGACCAGCGCGCCGAGACGCTCTCGGGCGGCGAGCAGCAGATGCTGGCGATCGGGCGGGCGCTGATGACGCAGCCGCGCGTGCTGATGCTCGACGAGCCGAGCCAGGGCATCATGCCGCGCCTCGTCGACGACATCCTGGAGGGGGTGCGCCGCATCCGCGACCAGGGGATGACCGTGCTGATCGTCGAGCAGCGCGTCGCCGAATGCCTCGCGATCGCCGACCGCGCCTACGTGCTCCAGACCGGGCGCATCGTGCTCTCCGGCAAGGCGGCCGACATCGCCGGCGACGACGCGGTGCGGCGGGCGTATCTCGGCCTTTGAACGCGGCGTCCTCGGGCGCGGCAGGATCGCGCGGCGCCTTGGCGGTAAGCGGCGGCGACCTACATCTGGAGCGGCATGGATTCGTTAACGCAGCCGCCGCGCCTGAATCGCGCCCTGATACGGGCGCACCCCCCGAAACCTCTGAGATCGCCACATCCCGTCGCGCATTTGGATGAGCGCACGCTCGCCGAAAGCATGGCGAGAACGCTGGCGGAGCGTCCGCGGACGGGCGAAGGCATATGGATCTTCGCGTACGGGTCGCTGCTCTGGAAGCGCAATTTCGAGGTCGCCGAGCAGCGGTCCGGGATCGGGCGCGGGTTCGTGCGCCGCTACTGCATCTGGGACGACCGCGACCGCGGCACGCCGGAGCGCCCCGGCCTGACGCTCGCGCTCGAGCCCGCCCGCGACGGCGACGGCGCGTGCGGCGGCGCGGCGTTGCGGATCGCCGAGGGCGAATTCGACACCGCGCTCCGTGCGATCTGGCGTCAGGAGATGGGACCGGGCTGGTATCGGGCGGTATGGCTCGACGTCGAATGCCCGAACGCCTCCAGCGGCGCCGTCCGCGCGGTGTCGTTCGCGGCGGACCATTCCCACCCGCTCTATGTCGACGCGCCGCTTTCGGAAGCCGAAACTGCGGCGGTGATCGCGGGCGCGTGCGGCGCGAACGGAGCGTGCGCAGAGTATCTGCTGGACACCGTCGAGGATCTGCGCCGCCGCGGATTGCGGGACATGGAGCTGGAGCGCCTACAGTCGGCCGTCGCGGCCGTGCTTCTACGGCGCACCGCAGACCGCGACCGCCTACTGGGATAGGCTCTTACTTAGGCTCTGCGCCCGGCCGGCCTAACGGCGGTCTGGTCCTTGTTCGTCATCCAATGACCTTCCCTCATTGGTCGTCTCCAACCGTTTCAACGGCCCGACCGGCGTAGGGCTGCATGTCGTCCGGCTCGCCGAATCGCGGCCTGTAACCCGGATTACAAGTCTGTCATGTCGCCGTCCGGCAAAGGATTGCCGGCGACCGGACGCGTTCCGAAGAACATGGAAGAGTTCTTCAAGTCGCTGACGCTCTATCTCGCTTCCGGAACGGAAGCCGCGGCGGCGATCGTCATCGGGCTCGCCGCAATCGAGGCGACGATCCGAGCGCTGCTCCTGTTCCTGCCGAACCGGACCGCGTCGGGGCCGCATGATCCGTCGCACGACGCGAAGGAAGTCGTGCGGCTGAAGCTCGGGCGGTGGCTCGCGCTGGCCCTCGAATTCGAGTTGGCGGCCGACATCCTGCGGACGGCGGTCGCCCCGACCTGGGACGAAATCGGCCAACTCGCCGCGATCGTCGTGCTGCGGACGGTGCTCAACTATTTCCTGCAGAAGGAGATCGACAAGGCGGAGGAACGCCGCCGGTCCGCCATGACGGAGATCACCGCGCCCGACGCGCCCGCGTCCGAGCCCGTCCGGCGGCGGCCGGTCGCCGCACCGGGCAGCCGGGCGGAGGCGTCGGCGATGTCGTCGCGTCCGTGATCGCGCTGATCGCACCGGCGATCCTGCTGATCGAGTTCGGCGGAGCCGTCGCGATCGTCGGCGCCTGCCTGACCGCCGTCGTCCGGTTGTTTCGGGATTGCGGCGATATCGACGCGGCGCGCCGGATCGTCGCGGGCGGCGTCGTCTGGGGTCTGGATTTCAAGCTGGCGGCGACGCTGCTCAAGACGACCGAGTTGCGGTCGTGGGAGCAGATCCTCGTCTTTGCCGCGGTCCTGACGCTGCGGACCGTCGTGAAGCGCGTCCTCGCCTGGGAGCAAGGCCGGCTCCGGCGCGGCGGGCCGCCGACCGCATAAAAACGCGGTTCAACCCCGCGCCGCCGTCTCGCCGACAGCCAGCGCGAGCCGCTCGGCGATCCAGGCGACGACGAGGTCGTGCACCTCGTCCGCGACCTCGTCGAGACCGTGATCGGCGTTGGGATAGAGCTGAAGCCGTTTCGGCTCGCGCGCGAGCGCGTGCAGCAATCGCGAGCTGTCGGGCCGCAGGACGTGATCCGCCATGCCGTGGATGAACAATATGGCGCAGCGCGGGCCGAGTTCGTCGACCAGATTGCCGCCGTAGGCCTGCGTCGCCAGCGTCGCGACCGCGCGGACACTCTCGGCTTGCGCCGCCGCCCGGATCGCGACGGCGCCGCCGAAGGAGTGGCCGACGATCGCGATCGCTTCGACGCCTTCGCCTTTCAGAAAATCGACGCCGGCCAGCACGTCCTCGACCGAGGAGTTGAGGTCGGTCGAGCGGCGGAAGCGGACGCGCAGCGAAGCGATGCCGGCTTCGCTCGTGCGCAGCTCGGCGCAGAGGCGCGGATAGAGCCCCCGCGCAGGCGTGTCCCACCCGCCGCCGACACCGCCGATCCAGATCGCCCCTTTGCGCGTGCCGGCGACCGGATAGAACCGGCCCTCCGTCGCGACGCCGCCGCGCACGGTCAATGAAACGGGTTCGAAATTCTCTTCGGCGTACATGACCGGTCCTCTTCTCCGCGGCGGGAACGGTCTCGGAAAGTGCCTATGGGCCGGCCGACTCGCTCGTGCCGGAAGGGCCGATGACCCGCTCCGGTCCGGGGACATCTTCCTCGTCGTTGACGCCGGAGCAGCGGAACGCTGTGTAGTGTCGGTCCTGCCGGTAGTTCGCTGCAAGCCGGATCGCTGACTGCTCGTCGGGCGCCACGACCGAGAATTGCTGGCCGACTTCGTGGCCCTCCAGGGCATCGATCTTGAACAGCTTCATGTGTTCCTCCCGGATCGGTGATCGTCCTCCTGTCGCACGGCCGGAGCGGAAGTCTTGAGCCAGCAGCGCAGCACCTCGGCGACGCTCCAGGCCTGCGAGATGCACCCGCGCGGCGTGAAAGGCGGCTCGGCGTCGAAGATCTCGGCGATCGTGCCGATCCCGCCGACCTCGTCCAGGCGGGTGAACCCGTCGAGGAAGCGGCGCGCACCCTCCCGGTCTTCGGGGTGCAGCTTCAGCCACGCATCGATGAACGGGCCGATCAGCCACGCCCAGACCGTGCCCTGATGATAGGCGGCGTCGCGCGCCCGGAGGTCGCCGGTGTAGCGCGGCTTGTAGTCCTTGTGTCCCGGCGCGAGCGAGCGCAGTCCTACCGGCGTCAGCAGCCGCTGCCGCACCGTCTCGACCACCGGCTCCCAGCGGTCGCGGGCGAGCACGGGATTGGGGAGCGATACCGCGAAGATCTGGTTCGGGCGGCAGGCCGGGTCGTCCTCACCGTGCTCGCCGTCGACCACGTCGTAGAGATGGCCGCTCCGCTTGTTCCAGAAGCGGCGGTTGAAGGAGGCGAAGACCTGCTCCGCGGCGTCGGCGAGCGGGCGGGTGGCGGCAGGGTCGCCTTCCTCCTCCAGCCAGCGCGAGACGAGGCGGAGCGCGTTGTACCAGAGCGCGTTGATCTCGACGGCCTTGCCGCGCCGCGGCGTCACCACCCAGTCGCCGACCTTCGCGTCCATCCAGGTGAGCTGATAGCCCGGTTCGCCCTGGCGCAGCAGCCCGTCCGCCGGATCGACGCCGATGCCGAACCGCGTGCCGCGCCGATGATGGTCGACGATGTCGCGCAGCACCGGCAGGAGTTGCCGCAGCGTCGCGCGGTCGTTGGTCATGGCCACATAGCGGTCGAGCGCGTGGAAGAACCACAGCGTCGCGTCGGCGGTGTGATAGAGCCCCTGGTCCCGGCCTTCGGGGAACATGTTCGGGATCAGCCCATCGCGCACGTAATGCGCGAAGGTGCGCAGGATCCAGCCGGCCTCGATGGAACGGTTGGTGGAGAGGGTCAGCCCCTCCAGCGAGATCATCGTGTCGCGGCCCCAGTCGGTGAACCAGTGATAGCCGGCGATCACGGTCCGGATATCGTCGCCCGCCGCCTGCGCGCGGACCATGTCGGCGATCCGGGGGAGGGGTGTGATGACGAAGCTGTCGGCGGCGAGCACCAGCTCCGCCGCCGCGCCGCTGCGCAGCGGTTCGGGAGCCTGCTCGACGAGGCGGCGCCGGCGCTGCGTTTCGTACTTCTGCGCCTGCTGCGGCGGCAGCGCCTCGAAAGCATACCAGGACTCGGTGCCTGCGCTCAGGACGACATCGTGGTCGGGCGACAGATCGCCGGTGAAGTATCCGGGGCTCCAGACGTTGCCGCGCGCTTCATACCCGCGCTCCGCCTCGACGCGATAGAAGAGTTCGCGCCGGGTTCCGCCGTCGAGGATCATCGCGACGCGCTTCCCCTGCGTCATCAGGCGGAGCACCGGCAGATCCGGGCCGGCGGAGATCTCGTAGCGGTCCCCAGCCGCCGAGACCACGTAAGCGGCGCCCGGAGCCGAGCCGACCGGCGCTTCGAGCGGCCGGAACTGCACCAGCGGGCGCAGCCGAAGCTGCACCGGCCCGGCGTCGTGAGCGCCGACGAGGCGGTAGATGACATGGACGATGTTCTGCCGGCTCGGCATGAAGAGGCGCTTCTCGATCGTCAGACCGCGTGCCTCGTAGCGCCAGGCCGGCAGGTGCGTCTCCAGCCGGAACTCGACCAGCCGTGCGCTTTCGAGGGCGGCCTGACCGCTGCCGGAAGGCGCCGCGTCCGGGCCGGGCTCCTCGCCGGGCTTCTCGTCCTCGGAGAGCCGCACGATCGCACCGTCGGGAAAGACGATCGCGTCGGAAACATGGCTCAGCATCACGAGACGGCCGAGCGGCACCGGCAGTGCGGCGATCAGCAGCCCGTGATAGCGCCGGGTGACCGCTCCCGAGATCGATGCGGAGGCATAGCCGCCGAGACCGTTCGCGACGAGCCATTCGTCGCGTGCGGGCTCGCGCACCGGATGGTGCTCCGACAGTATGATGCGCCGGACGACGTCGCTCATTGAGCGGCTCCGTGCGTCCGTGCCGTTTCCGCCCGTGCCGGCGCGAGGACGACGGCCGCATGCCCCGGGATGTACCAATTTTCCTCCGTTTCGACAGATACGATTCCGCCGCCGCCATAGCGCTGATCCTCGCTCGACCAGAGGATCTCCCAGCCGGCGGCCGATGGCGGCGCGAGCAGCGGCTCGGGCGCCGGATCGAGGTGCAGGTCGCGGCCGAGATTGACGAGCAGCAGCCGGTCGTTCTCCTCTCCGCTGCCGCCGTCCTCGGCGAAGAAGCGCAGCACGAACGCCTCCTCGGAGAGCACCGCGCCGTCGAGACCGTTCGACCGCTGCGCGCGGAACACCGGATCATCGCGGCGCAGCGCGAGCAGATCGCGGTGCAGCGCATAGATCGCGGCATGGAAGCCGTGCCCGCGCTCGGCCAAGTCGAGCTTGCACCGCTCGAAGGTCGCACGGTCATCAGGGTCCGTGAGGCAGGCGGTCATCGCGGGAGTGGCGAGACCCGGGAACTGCGCCAGGAAATCGCCCCGCCCTTTCTTCACGAGCGCCGCCAGCTCCCGGTTGTGGTCGGCGAAATAGAGAAACGGCGAGGAGGCGGCAAACTCCTGCCCCTGGAACAGCATCGGCGTGCCCGGCCCGAGCAACATCAGCGCCGTCATCGCCTTGTAGCGGCCGGGCGTGGTGAGCCGGTCTATGCGCTCACCCTTGCCGGAGTTGGCGATCTGGTCATGGTTCTGCACGAAGGTGACGAAGGAAGCCGGCTTCACTCCGAAAGTCGGCGAGCCGCGGCGCTTGCCCTGCCACTTGGAGCGCTGGCCCTGGTAGAGGAAGCCGTACTTCATCGCCGATACCAGCTCCTGCGCGGTCCCGCGGTAATCGGTGAAGTAGGCTTCGTTGTGTCCGGTCGATGCGACGACCGCGCTGTGGTGGAAATCGTCGTTCCACAGCCCGTCCAGCCCGCAGCCGCCCTGTGCCGCCGGGCGGAGCAGCTTGACGTCCTGCGGCTCGTTCTCGCCGATCACGATCGTCGCACGGCCAAGTGACGCCTCCCGAACCGCCCGCGTGACCGCGCCGACGATATTGTCGGGAGAGGCATCGAACATCTGCTGCGTCGCGTCGAGCCGCAGCCCGTCCAGATGGTACTCGTCGATCCAACAGGCGGCATTGGTCAGGAAGAACTCGCGGACGGGGCCGGCATCCGCGCTGTCGAAATTGACCGCCTCGCCCCACTCGTTCTTGTACCGGTCGGTGAAGTAGCTGGGAGAGAACAACTTTAGGTAGTTCCCATCCGGGCCGAAATGGTTGTAAACGATGTCGAGGATCACGGCGACGCCGTGCGCGTGCGCCCGGTCTACAAAGCCCCGGAAATCGTCCGGCCGTCCATAGAGTCGCGTCGGCGCGAACAGGTTGACGCCGTCGTAGCCCCACCCGAACGCGCCGGGGAACTCGGCAACCGGCATCATCTCGATCGCGGTGATTCCGAGCGACGCCAGCTCCGGCAGTTCGCGCGCCGCGGCTTCCCACGTGCCCTCCGACGTGAACGTGCCGACATGCATTTCGTAGAGGACCTGCCCCTCGATCAGCCGGCCGCGCCAGCCATGATCGGTCCACGGAAAGCGGAGCGGATCGACGACCTGCGACGGGCCGTGCGGTCCGTCGGGCTGGAAGCGCGAGGCCGGGTCGGGCAGCAGCCCGTCGGTCCCGTCGAGGCGAAAGCGGTAGCGGGTGCCGTCGGCCGCCTCGGATACAAGCACGACGGCATAGCCGCCGTCCTCTCGCTCCATTGCAACGGTGCGGCCAGCGCCGGGGCCGCCTTCGATCGACAACTCGACCCGGTCCGCCGCGGGAGCCCAGACCCGGAAATGCACGCCCTTGCCGTCCGGCACGATTTCGGCGCCGATCGGCCGGCGCCGCGCGATCCCGCCGCCCATGCATTCGCGTTCGGGCCGGTCGTCCAGCGGTGCAGTTCCGCCGTCGTGCGGGGGCTCGGCGAGTGAGGCCGTCACGGCATCCTTCGTCCTTTTCAAGGTTCCGGGCCTCCTCGCCGTCATGGGATGCAAACGTCGCGACGCCCCGGTCGGCACCCGCCGCGCGGCGCTGCCGGAGTTGGCCTGCACCTTGGAAACGGTGGGGCTGGCCAATCAGCCCATGGAAGCCGCGGTTCGTCCGTTTGGAAAATTCAGATCCCGACGAGTGAGCGACGCCGCCAAGTCACGCCGTGGCGGGAGGACTACATATGCCCGCAACCGGCGTCGGTTGGCGCGGATCAAAGGAGCCGGAGCGCGGTGAACAGGATCTGCCCCAGTTCGGCGCCGATCAGGAGCCCGAAGACCGCGATGGAGATGTTCGTGAGAATGCGCGCTGCATGACGTCGCACGGCGTTCCTCCTCGCCCCAGGATCGGGACTGCGTCGAGAACGCACGCGCGCTGCGCGAGGTTCAGTCAGGGCGTCATTTGCGGTGATACAGGGTGAGCAGGGCGCACACGGCCATCGCCGCCACGAAGACGCCGACGACCAGCCATTCCGACATGTCGAGCATGGATGAAACATATAGCGGCCGGAGGTCGTACAGGACGGGACATGCTGTCGCGCGTCATCTCCGCCGCGCCCGTGCGCCGCGGGCTACCGGCAGGCCGCGACGGTGAGCCGCAGCACCGCGGCCTTTCTCATGAGCAGGTCTTCAAAGGGAAGACGCTCTCCATACAGCGCCCATGTCAGCGCCAGCAGCCCCACCATCAGCAGCCACGTCGCCTGCCGCGACGCCGCCGCAGCAACCGCTACGGCGGGCGTCCGCCGGTCCTCCCTGCGACCGGACGGCTTGCGGACCTCGGCGAAGACCGCGAACGCCGCAAGGCCGACCAGCCCGCCGACCGCAACCTCGCTCCAGGACTGCGCCAGCAGGACCGCCCGGCTCGCCGCCACGGTCGCGGCGGCAAGCACGCCGAGCGCGACGGCGGCGGCACGGATGCTGCGTCGCGCGTCGGCCGTCACGAACCACGCCAGCGACGGGAAGAAGAGCATGCTGAGCGCGGCGTGCCCGCTCGGGCTGTGCAGCCACAGCGAGCGTTGCGGGCAGGCGAGGAAGCAGAGCTTCAGCGCCGCGATGCCGGCCGCGCAGGCGGCGAAGGCGCCGGTCCATCGCAACGCCCAGCCGCGCGACCGCACCGTCATGCAGGCGCAGAGCAGGGCGCAGAGCGGGATGAGCAGCGTCGGCTCGCCGAGTTCGGTCACTGCCCGCGCGAACGGGATCATGGCGCGGACGAGATCGGGCGGGCGCGCGATGCCGGGAAGGCAACGCGCGGCGCGCCGCGACGACGCCGGTCAGAGTCCGGAATCGTTCGCGGCGATCTTGCCGAGCGCCGACCAGTCGAGATCGCCGTAGCCGCGGCCGATTCCGGCCAAGAACCGGTCGTGCAGAAGGCTCGCGACAGGCATCGGCACCCCCGCCGCATCCCCTGCCGCGAGCACCAGCCGCACATCCTTGAGGCCGAGCGGCAACTTGAAGCCGGGCGGCGCATAACGTTCCTCCGCGATCATGCCGCCGTAGTTGCGATAGACGGGCGCACCGAACAGCGTGCCCGTCAGAATATCGAGATATTGCCGCGGATCGATCCCCGACTTGCGCGCCAGCGCGAAAGCTTCGCCCATGCTCTCGATCGCCGCGGCGATCAGGAAGTTTCCGGAGAGCTTGACGACGTTCGCCGCGGCGGGATCGTCGCCCGGCTCGAACGTTTTCTGGCCGACCGCGTCGAAGACCGGCCGGCATGTCGCCCGCGCGTCCGCCGCCCCGGCCGCGACCACGAACAGCTTGCCGGCCGCGGCGGCGTCGGGCCGGCCGAACACCGGCGCGGCGACGTAGCGCTGTCCGGCGGCCTCGTGCGCCGCGGCGAGCCGGCGCGACAGGGCGACGCTGATCGTGCTCATCGAGATGTGGATCGCCCCTTTCGGCAGGGCCGCCAGCAGCCCGTTCTCGCCGAACACGACGGCCTCGACCGCGGCGTCGTCGGCGAGCATCGTGACCGCGACGGGCGCCGCCGCCTCGGCCGGCGTGCGCGCGACGCGGGCGCCGTGGTCGCGATGCAGCTCCTCCGCCTTGCCGGGGGAGCGGTTGTAGACGGTGACGGCATGGCCCGCCTTCAGCAGGTTGCGCGCCATCGGCAGGCCCATGTTGCCCAATCCGAGGAAACCGATTTCCATAGAGGCCACTCCTTACCGAGCCATTGCTCAGGCAATGGTGCTGACGACGCCGCCATCGACGCGCAACGCGGCGCCGGTGGTCGCGGCGGCGCGAGGGCTGCATAGATAGACGGCGAGATTGGCGACTTCTTCCGGCTCGGCGAAGCGCCGGATCAGCGACGACGGGCGCTCGTTGCGGAAGAAGTCGGCCTCGACCTGCTCCAGCGTCCGGCCGGAGCGCTGCGCGATGTCTTCCAGGAAACGCTCGACGCCCTCGCTCCGCGTCGGGCCGGGCAGGATCGCGTTGACCGTGACGCCGGACGCCGCCAGCTCGACCGCGAGGCCGCGCGACACGGCGAGCTGCGCCGTCTTCGTCATGCCGTAATGGATCATTTCCCTCGGGATGTTGAGCCCGGATTCGCTCGACACGAACAGGATCCGCCCCCAGCCGCGCTCGGCCATCCCCGGCGCGTACAGCCGCGACAGGCGGACGCCGCTCAGCACGTTGACCTCGAAGAAGCGCCGCCAGTCCTCGTCGGGGATGTCGAAGAAGTCCTTCGGCTCGAAGATGCCGAGATTGTTGACGAGGATATCGACCGCGGGAAGGTGCGCCACGATGGCCTCCGCGCCTTCCGCCGTCGCGGCGTCGGCGGCGACGCCGTCCGCGCGGGCGTCCGGAACGGCGGCGCGCAGGCGGGCGAGGGCGCGGTCGACGCTCTCCTGCGAGCGGCCGTTGAGCGTGACGATGGCCCCTTCCTCGGCAAGTCCCTTGGCGATGGCGAAGCCGATGCCGGCGGTCGAGCCGGTGACGAGCGCACGATGACCGCTGAGTTGCATATCCATCACGATCTCCTGACGACGGGAATCCGATCGTCGCGGCCGGCGAGCGACCGCGATCCGCCCGCGGCGTGGACGGCGAGGGCCGCCGCCGCGAGCGCGAATCCGAGCAGCGATACCCCCGTCCACCCGTCCCATTTCCAGGCGATCGCCGCCGCGGCCGACCCTGCCGAGCCGCCGAGGAAGTAGATGGTCATGTAGACGGTATTGAGCCGGCTGCGGGCCTTCGGGAGCATCGCGTAGATCCGCGTCTGGTTGGAGACCTGCGCCGCCTGGACGCCGAGATCGAGCAGGATCACGCCCAGGACGAGGCCCGCCATGGACGTGCCGAAGCCGCCGAAGATCGCGAAGGAGAGGGCGACGCACAGGATCGCGGCGCCGATCACGCGGCGCGGCCCGCCGCGGTCGGCCAGCCGTCCGACCACCGGCGCCGCGAGCGCGCCGACCGCGCCGACGATGCCGAACAGGCCGGCCGCCTCGCTGCCGAGGCGGTAGGCGTCGCTTTCGAGCAGCAGCACGAGGGTCGACCAGAAGGCGCTGAAGGCGGCGAAGAGCAGCGCCCCTTCGGCCGACGCCTCGCGCAGCGCCGGCTGGGTCCGCAGCAGGCGCCAGAGCGAGCCGAGCAGCGCCGGGTAGGACATTTCGGTGGTCGGCTTGCTCGACGGCAGCCGCGCGGCGAGGACGGCGCCCGCGCCGGCCGACAGCGCCGCCGCCGCCCAGAACACGGCACGCCATCCGCCATGCGCCGCGATCGTGCCGCTGACCGCGCGGCCGAGCAGGATGCCGAGCAGCAGCCCGCTCATCACGGTGCCGACGATGCGGCCGCGGGACTCCGCCGGGGCGAGCTGCGCCGCGAACGGCACGAGCTGCTGCACGATCGTCGCCGTGACGCC
>DASWRT010000449.1:0-19459 GCA_036403035.1 Allostellaceae bacterium
GTTTGAGGTCGCCGAGGCGTTCGAGGTGCCGCTCTCGTTCATCGTCGATCCGGCGAACCACCAGAAGCAGAGCCGCGAGGCCCGCGGCATCACCCGGACCTTCTTCGTGCTGCCGTACGAGAACCGGTACATCTGGGGCGCCACCGCCGGCATGCTCGTCAACCTCGCCGAGGTGCTGACGAGCTAGCCGGTGAACAAAGGGGCAGCAGTCCGGACTGCTCCTGCATGCTTGTTTTGCGCTGCTCCGGGGTGTTTCCTCGCCGGGGTCGCTTCCTCCGGTGTCCGATGCCCCGTGCCCGCTTGAGTCGCTCTGCTCGCATAATGAACGGCTGCCGCGCATGAGCCGTGCCGACTTCCGGCCGAATTGCGAAGCCGGGCCGCCCTGGCTCGCGGAGCCGGGGACGCGCGCCGTGCTCGCCGCGCTGGCGGCACGCGGCGCGCAGGCGCGCTTCGTCGGCGGGTGCGTGCGCGACGCGCTGCTGGGCCGCGACGCCGGGGACGTCGACATCGCGACCGACGCGCCGCCTGAGACGGTCATGGCGGCGTTGGAGGCGGCCGGCATCCGCGCGGTCCCGACCGGACTCGCCCACGGCACCGTCACCGCGATCGTGCCGCCGCGCAGCTTCGAGATCACGACGCTGCGGCACGATGTCGAGACGTTCGGCCGGCACGCCCGCGTCGCCTTCACCCAGGACTGGGCGGCGGACGCGCAACGGCGCGACTTCACGATGAACGCGTTGTTCCTCGACGCAGAGGGCCGCGTCTACGATTTCGTCGGCGGGCTCGATGATCTCCGGGCCGGCCGGGTGCGCTTCGTCGGCGATCCCGCGACGCGCATCCGCGAGGACGTGCTGCGCATTCTGCGATTCTACCGCTTCCACGCCCGTTACGGCCGCGGCGAGGCCGACCCGGACGCACGCGCCGCCTGCCGCGCCCTGGCGCCGCTGCTGCCGGGCCTGTCGGCGGAGCGGGTCCAGGCCGAGCTGCTGAAGCTGCTGGCCGCTCCCGATCCGGCGCCGACGTCAGCGCTGATGCTGGAAGACGGGGTGCTGTCCGTGCTGCTGCCGGCCGCGCGGCGGGCCGACCGGCTGGCGGCGCTGACGGCGATCGAGCCGCCGCCGCCCGACCCGCTGCGCCGGCTGGCCGCGCTGCTCGACATCAGCTCCGCCGCCGAGGCCGAGGCGGTCGGCGAGCGGCTGCGCCTTTCGAACCGCGAGACGAAGCGTCTCGCCGCGGTCGCCGAGCCGCCGTGGCCGGTCGATCTCGCCGCGGACGAGCGGACGCAGCGCCGCGCGATCTACCGTCTCGGGACCGATCTCTACCGCGACCTCGTGCTGTTGCGGGCCGCCGCTGCCGCGGCGGACGGCGACCACTCGGCACCGGGCCGCGCCGGCGGCCTTCTCGCGGTCGCCGATGCATGGCCGCCGCCGCGGTTCCCGATCGGCGGCCGCGAGGCGCTCTCGCTCGGGCTCGTGCCGGGGCCGCGGCTGGGCGAGCTGCTGCGCGCCGTCGAGCAATGGTGGGAGGAGGGCGACTTTCAAGCCGACCGGCAGGCCTGCATGGACCGTCTCGCTGCGATGGCCGGCTCCGGTGCGGCGAGTTAGCGCTGCCGGCGGCGCCGGTGAACTCTCCGTCGCATCGGCCGTTTGGTCGCGTGCTACGCGAATTGACGGACACGCGGCGCTGTAGCAGAACGCGCCGGCCCTGCCTGCACCGAAGAACCGACCGAGGGAAGCCGCTCCGATGCCGCAATTCAACACGCTCGACGATCTCGACCTCAAGGGCAAGCGCGTGCTCCTCCGCGCAGATCTCAACGTCCCGATGCAGGACGGCCGCGTCACCGACGCGACCCGCATCGAGCGTCTGGCGCCGACTATCGAGGCGCTGATCGCTAGGGGGGCCAAGGTCGTCGTGCTGTCGCATTTCGGCCGGCCGAAGGGCAAGCCGGACGCGGCCTTTTCGCTGCGCCCGCTGGTCCAGCCGCTGTCGCAGGCGATCGGCGGCCGTCCGGTCGCCTTCGCCGACGACTGCGTCGGCCCGGCGGCGCAGCGCGTCGTCGATGCCCTCAAGCCCGGCAACGTGGCGCTGCTGGAGAACCTTCGCTTCCATGCCGAGGAGGAGAAGAACGATCCGGGCTTCGCGAAGCAGCTCGCCGCGCTGGGCGACGTCTATGTCAACGACGCCTTCTCCGCGGCGCACCGCGCGCACGCCTCCACCGAGGCGATCGCGCACCTGCTGCCGTCCGCCGCCGGCAAGCTGATGCAGGCGGAGCTGGAGGCGCTGTCCGCCGCGCTGGAGACGCCGCAGCGTCCGGTGGCGGCGATCGTCGGCGGCGCCAAGGTCTCGACCAAGCTCGACCTGCTCAACTTCATGCTGGAGACGGTCGACGTGCTGGTGATCGGCGGCGCGATGGCGAACACGCTGCTCTTCGCGCAGGGCGTCGATGTCGGCAAGTCGCTGTGCGAGCGCGACATGGCCGACACCGCCCGCGCGATCCTCGACAAGGCGCGGCAGGGCGGACGCACGCTGATGCTGCCGGTCGACGTGGTGGTCGCGCGCGAGTTCAAGGCGAATGCGCCGACCGAGACGGTCGGTGTCGACCGCATCCCCGCCGACGCGATGGCGCTCGATGTCGGTCCGCAGACCGTGGCGGCGATCGAGCAGCGCCTCGCCGAATGCCGCACGCTGGTCTGGAACGGACCGCTGGGCGCCTTCGAGACGCCGCCGTTCGACCGCGGCACGACCGAGGTCGCGCGCCGCGTCGCCGACCTGACCGCGTCGGGCAAGCTGCTGAGCGTCGGCGGCGGCGGCGACACCGTCTCCGCGCTGGCGCATGCCGGCGTCGGCGAGAAGCTGACCTACGTCTCGACGGCGGGCGGCGCCTTCCTCGAATGGCTGGAAGGCCGCGAGTTACCGGGCGTGGCGGCGCTGGCGCGGAAGTAGCGAAGAGGGTTACGTCGCCAGCACGCGCGACGCGGGGAGCCGGATCGTCACCGTCGTCCCGGCGCCGACCGTGCTTTCGATGTCGAGCGTGCCGCCATGCAACTCGACCATCGCCCGGCTCAGCGGCAGACCGAGGCCGGTGCCGTCGTATTTGCGCTGGAGGCTGCCGTCGACCTGGCCGAACGGGGCGAGCGCGATCGCGATGTCATCAGCGGCGATCCCGATCCCGGTATCGGCCACCGTCAGCAGCAGGCCGCCGTCGGGTGACGCGGCGGCGGCGACGGTGATCCGGCCGCCGGCCGGCGTGAACTTCACCGCATTGGTCAGCAGGTTGAGCAGGATCTGCTTCAGCTTGCGCTCGTCGCCGCGGATCGCGGGCAGGCGGGCGGGCGAGTCGATCTCGAGCAACAGTTGTGCCCGCTGCGCCCGCTCGTGTACCAGCCGCGTCGCCGCCGCCATCACGGAGCGCAAATCAACGGTGTCCTCGTCGAGCTGAAG
Organism: Allostellaceae bacterium; assembly: GCA_036403035.1. Taxonomy (GTDB): domain Bacteria; phylum Pseudomonadota; class Alphaproteobacteria; order ATCC43930; family CGMCC-115725; genus DASWRT01. The sequence continues at coordinate 3,442 of DASWRT010000449.1, forward strand.
CTTGCCGGCCTCCGCCTTCGCGATGTCGAGGATGTCGTTGATGAGGTCGAGCAGGTGGCGGGCGCTGTCCAGCACGTCGCCCAGATATTCGCGATACTTCGGCGCGCCGATCGGTCCGAAGATCTCGTCGTGCATGATCTCGGTGAAGCCGATGATCGCGTTCAACGGGGTGCGCAGCTCGTGACTGATGTTGGCGAGGAACTCGGACTTCGACCGGCTCGCGATCTCGGCATCCTCCTTCGCCGCCGACAGCGCAGCCTCGCGGTGCTTCAGCTCCGTGATGTCGGTGCGGACCCCGACGGTGGCGCCATCCGCCATGCGCCGGTCGCTGCCCTGGATCCAGCGGCCGTCGCCCAGCCGGATCTCGAAATGGTCGCGCGGATCGGCGCGCATCGTCATCCGCGCCGCGATCCACGCCTCCCGTTCCTCCGGCGGCAACGGGATGTCGCCGCTCTCGACGGCGCCCCGCACCAGCTCGGCGAACGGCATGCCCTGGTGCATCGGGGTCCGCGGATAGATCGCACGGAACCGGCCGTTGCAGAGCACCAGCCGGTCGTCCGCGTCGAACAGGGCGAATCCTTCCGACACGCTCTCGACGGCTTGCGTCAGCTGGTTGCGCACCCGCTCCTGCTGCTCGCGGGCATCGGTCTCGGCGGTGATGTCGCGCGCGGTGCCGCGGAACCCGACGAAGGCGCCGCTCTCGGGGCTGAACACCGGCAGTCCGGAGACGCGGAACAGCCGCCGCGTGCCGTCGCGGTGGCGCATCGCGAAGGCGGCGTCGCGGAACGGCACGCACCGCTTCGGGTCGAGGATCGGCATGCTGCCGGCATCTTCCGGGGTGTCGATCTCCCCCAGCGAGCGGAACGGCCGTCCGGTCAGCTCGCGCGGATCATAGCCCAGGATGTCGGTGATCCGCGTCGACACGAAGGTGACGTCGAGGGCGGCGTCGGTCTCCCACAGCCAGTCCGACACCAGCCGGGTCAGGTCGTCGAGCCGCGTCTGCATGCTGCGGAGCCGATATCGGAGCCGCTCGTCCCCGGCGATCTCCTGAAGCGTGACTCCGACGGCGACGAGGGTGCCTGCGGCGTCGAAGACGCCGCCGTAATGGGCGCGGAACGGCCGCTCGGGGAGGCCGAGCGACGTCTCGTGCGTCACGTCGCGGCCCGGCGCCAGCGCGGCGCGGATCTCGTCCAGCCTCGCCGGCGCGGCCGGCCAGCCGCCGGTCGCGAGCAGCGGATCGCCGATCCGGCAGTATGCAGCGTTGGCGTAGAGCACGCCGCCGTTCGGATCGGTCAGGCAGAAGGGCGGTCCGTCGCGGAGCGCCATGTCGAGCGGCGGCAGTCCGAGCCCGCCACCTGCGCCCGCGTTCGCCGAAGCTGCCGCCGCCTGCCGGGCGGAGGAGGCTTCGGCGAGCGCGGGCGCCGGGCGCCGGGCGATGGCGCTGCGGTCAGCCATGGGCCCGTTGCGATCTGTCGACCTGCCACATCGCCTGCAGGTAATGCGGGTTGGTCTGCCATTTCCGCACGAGGCTCTCCGCGGCGCTGCGGGTCAGCCGGTCGTAGAAGGTGAGGATGCGCTTGATGTCGCCGCGCTCGATCCCCGGCGCGTAAGGCCGCGCCTTCCGGCTCAGCACGAAGATCGAGGCGAAGACGGACGGCTCGATGTCGGCGGTCCGGCAGGCGACCGCAAGACCCTCGCCGCCGGCATCGAACAGCAGACGGCGGACGAGCGGCAGGCGCAGCCCGGTCAGCCGCGAGAACAGCGCCTCGAACAGGGCGATCTCGCCGTCGCGCAGCGTCTGGACGAGCAGCGCCGGCGTGATCTGCTCCTGCCCGGCCAGCGTATCGGCGAGCTGCATCGACTTGCGCGCGGCCTGATCGTCGACCAGCGCATCGACGGCCGGCGCGACCGTCTCCTCCAGCGCCTCGTCGATATCCGCCTCGCTCAGCGAGTAATGGTCGAGGATGTGGCGCCGCAGCGCGGCCGACACCCACCAGTACATGCGGCGGGCCAGGTCGGGGCCAAGCTCCGGCCGCGAGAGCAGGGGATTCTGGTAGGAGTCGACGCGCTTCGACTGTTCGACGAGATAGTCGAGCGCCTTCGCCGAGATCGCGGCGCTGCGGTTCTCCAGCAGCGTCTTGACGACATCGACGTGGCCGGTCGCGACGAGCGCGTCGCTCACCGGCTCGCTTACCGAGCTGCGCATCGCGATCGCGAGCTGGTGCTCCAACGTGCGGTGCTGGACGATCTCGATCAGCTCGACGTCCTGAAGCACCTCGCTGTGCAGCAGGATCGGGTGCGCGACCTCGATCTGATCGTTGGCGAGCGCGGTCACCAGCTCGCGCGGCGCCGCCGGCTGGCGCGCGAGACGCTCGGCGAGCGCCAGCCGCACGCTCATCTCGACGTCGTGGATCAGCTGCCGCAGGATCTCGGTCATCAGCGTGCGCTCGCGGTCGCTGAGCGTCCCGCCCTGCTCGAAGAACAGGTCGGTCACCGTCGTCATCAGCGCTTTGCGCCCGGCCACGCTGCGATCGTGCGCTAAATCGAAGAGTCTCTGCGTTTCCACATCCGTTACCGCTACCATCGCCTGCAGCCTCAGTGAACGGGCGGCGCGTATGCCGCACCAGATGCGGGCGTCGACGGGTCTATTCTACCAGGGCGCGATTTTACGAATCGTTTAAATGATTTCTCGGCGTTTCGCCCCGGCGAGGTAGAGGGGCGAACGCCCGTGACGGCGGCGCTCCCCCAATGGTACGGTTGGGAGTGGCGCGCTTCCCGTCGGCACGAGATGGCGATCCTGGGATCCAACACGAACGGAGCTGACCGCCGACCGTCGGCTTCGCGGCCGCGGTCGCCATCGTCCTGGTCCTCGGCGTTCAGGGCCGGACCTTGATGGGCGATGTCCGGCTCGGCGTCTGGGGCTATCTCGCGCTCGTCCTCGGGTCGCCCGCTTGCGGCACCGGGCTGATGGCGCCGGTGTTCATCGACAACTGCCGCGACTACGACGATGGGGAGGGACGCTGAGATGGCGGCGACGACAGCGCCCGACGGGCCGCGCGGCCCGGTCACCGACCTGATCCCGGAAGGCGACAACCGTCTGCGCAAGGTCTGCACCGACTGCGGGTTCATCGCCTACGAGAACCCGAAGATCGTCGTCGGCTCAGTCTGCGGCTGGGAGGACAGGATCCTGCTCTGCCGCCGCGCGATCGAGCCGCGCCTCGGCTTCTGGACGCTCCCCGCAGGCTACCTCGAACTCAACGAGACGACCGGCGACGGCGCCCTGCGCGAGGCGATGGAGGAGGCCGGCGCGCAAATCGCGCTGGAGGGCCTGCTCGCCGTCTACGACATCCCTCGGATCAGTCAGGTGCAGCTCATCTACCGCGCCCGTCTCGTCTCGCCGGACATCATGGCCGGGCCGGAAAGCCTCGATGTCGGGCTGTTCGCGTGGGACGAGATCCCGTGGGACGATCTCGCCTTCCCGTCGGTGCGCTGGGCGCTCGACCACTACCGCGAGATGCTTGCGACCGGCGACCCCCGCCCGCGGACCAACCCACCCGGCGCCACCGGCGCGATGCGGACGGCGCCGCCTGGGTTGTGACGGCCGTTGTCGGTTCGATTAAACGATAGGCCACTGATAACGTAGGGGCGGGGCTTGCCCCGCCCGCGGTCTCTCGCGGCACGAATTTTATCCGCCGCAGCGATGCTGCGGCGCGGGCTCTCGGCGGAACAAAGTTCCGCCAGCCGCCAGCCGGACCGGAGGTCCGGCGAGAGGCGCCCCAAGGGGTGCCCCTACAATTATGCGGCGCACCGCTCAGGGCACAGCGACCCTCCTACGTCTCCAACCCCACGATGCTCCGCGCGAAGCTCAGCGGCGTGAACGGGCGCAGATCGTCGGCGCCTTCGCCGACGCCGAGGAACTGCACCGGGATGCCGTATTTCTCGCTCAATGAGACGACCACGCCGCCGCGGGCCGTGCCATCGAGCTTGGTGACGACGAGCCCCGTGACGCCGACCATCTCGCGGAACGTCTCGGCCTGCATGTGCGCGTTCTGTCCGGTCGTCGCGTCGAGCACCAGCAGCACCGCGTGCGGCGCGGTCTCGTCGACCTTCTTCATCACGCGCACGATCTTCTGCAACTCGCTCATCAGCCCGGCCTTGTTGTGCAGCCGGCCGGCGGTGTCGATCAGCAGCAGGTCGGCGTGCCGGTTCCGCGCCTCGACGATCGCATCATAGGCGAGGCTCGCCGGGTCGCTGCCTTCCGCCCGCGCGATCACCGGGGCACCGGTGCGCTCGCCCCAGATCTTGAGCTGTTCGACGGCGGCGGCGCGGAACGTGTCGCCGGCCGCCATCATCACCGAGAGGCCCTCCTCGCGGTACTGCTTCGCCAGCTTGCCGATCGTCGTCGTCTTGCCGGTGCCGTTGACGCCGATCACCAGCACGACGTTCGGCTTGCGCGCGGGATCGAGCTTCAGCGGCTTGGCGACGTGCCAGAGCATCGTCTCGATCTGGTCGGCCAGCGACGCACGCACCTCAGCGGGCGCGACTTCCTGGTTGAAGCGCGTCTTGCGCAGCTTCTCAACGACCTCTTCGGCGATGCTCATCGGCATGTCGGCGCCGATCAGCAACTCTTCGAGTTCCTCCAGCGCGGCGTTGTCGAGCCGCCGCCGGCCGAAGATCTCGTTGATCCCCTCCGACAGCTTCGTCGAGGAGCGCGTCAGCCCGGACCGCAGCCGGGACAGCCAGCCTTTTTTCTCTTCGCTCATGCGGGAACGCCAATCAGCATCTCTCCGTCAACGCCGGCGAGGCGCACCTGCGCCAGCCGGCCGACGGCAAATTCGGGAAGCGCCGCGGTCGCGGCGTCGAGCCGCACCGGCGCATAGTGCGGCGTGTGGCCGACGCCGCCGCGCTCGACGACGATCTCCGACGCGGCGCCGATATGGGTGCGGAGCGCGCGGCCAAGCGCCGCCGCCGCCGTGGCGCGCAGCCGCGCCGCGCGCTCGCGGATCGCGCCGCCCGGCACCTGCGGCATGCGCGCCGCCGGGGTGCCCGGCCGCGCGCTGTACGGGAAGGCGTGGACGTAGGCGAGTTCGCACTCGTCGACCAGCGCGAGCGTGCGGGCGAACATCTCCTCGGTCTCGGTCGGGAAGCCGGCGATCAGGTCGGCGCCGAGCGCCACGTCGGGCCTGATGTCGCGGGCGCGCCTGCAGGCGGCGACGGCGTCGGCGCGGCGGTGCCGCCGCTTCATCCGCGTCAGGATCAGATCGTCGCCCGCCTGGATCGACAGATGCAGGTGCGGCATCAGCCGCGGCTCCTCGGCGACGAGCCGCCACAGCTCGTCGTCGATCTCGACCGGGTCGAGCGACGACAGGCGGAGCCGCTTAAGCTCCGGCGTCAGCGCCAGGACGCGCCGCACCATCTGCCCCAGCGTCGGCCGTCCCGGCAGGTCGGCGCCATAGGCGGTGATGTCGACGCCGGTCAGCACGATCTCGGCATAGCCCGCCTCGACCAGCGCGCGGACCTGACCGGCGACCGCGCCGACCGGGACCGAGCGGCTGTTGCCGCGGCCGAACGGGATGACGCAGAAGGTGCAGCGATGGTCGCAGCCCTGCTGCACTTGCACCGTGCCGCGGGCGCGTCCGGCGAACCCGTCGACGCGCGGCGGCGTTGCGGGCGCGCTCTCGCCGCGCAACGCCATGATGTCGCCGACCCGAACGCGCGGGGCGTCGGCTGGTGCGGCGGCATAGCTCTCCGCCTTCAGCTTCTCCTCGTTGCCGAGCACGAGGTCGACCTCCGGCATCGTCGTGAACCCGCCGGGATCGATCTGCGCCGCGCAGCCGGTGACGACGATGCGCGCGTCCGGCCGCTCGCGGCGCGTGCGGCGGATCGTCTGCCGCGCCTGCCGCTGCGCCTCCGCCGTCACCGCGCAGGTGTTGACGACGATCGTCTCGCCGGTCTCAGCGGCAGTCGTCGCCGCGAGGCCGCGGATCGCCTCGGACTCGAAGGCGTTGAGGCGGCAGCCGAACGTGATGACCTCGACCGGCACGCTGATGTCTCAGCCGAGGAGGGCAGGGTCGAAGCTGCCGGTGAAGCTGGTGGCGACCGGGCCGGTCATGATCACGTGCCCATCCACGCGCCACTCCAGGTCGAGCGTCCCGCCGTCGAGCCGGATCTCGGCGCGGCGGCCGGTGAGGCCGCGGCGGAAGGCGGCGACCATCGCCGCGCAGGCGCCGGTGCCGCAGGCGCGGGTGATGCCGGCGCCGCGCTCCCAGACGCGAAGCCGCAGCCGGTCCGGCCCGGCGACATGCGCCACGCCGATATTGGCGCGCTCCGGGAAGAGCGGGTGGTGTTCGAGCTGCGGCCCCAGCGTCGCGAGGTCGATCACGTCGGCATCCTCGACGAAGAAGGTCGCGTGCGGGTTGCCCATGCTGCAGCAGACCGGGTCCGCGAGCGGACCCAGCGCGAGATCGACATGCAGCGTGTCCTGCTCGCTCGCCAATGGCACGTCGCGCCAGCCGAGCCGCGCCTGCCCCATGTCGACGCTGATCCGGCCGCCGGAAGCCGGCGTGGCGACCAGCAGGCCGGCCGCCGTCTCGATCACGATCCGCTCGGCGTCCCCGCCGCGCTCGCCCATCGCCAGCGCGCCGATGCAGCGGGTGGCGTTGCCGCACGCCGCGACCTCGCCGCCGTCGGCGTTGCGGATGCGCATGAACACGTCCGCCTCGGCGCTCCGCGGCGGCTCGATCACGATGAGCTGGTCGCAGCCGACGCCGGTCTTGCGGTCGGCGATCGCCCGCGCCCGCGCATCGTCGAGCGGGAAAGGCTGCTGCCGGGCGTCGACCACGACGAAGTCGTTGCCGAGCCCGTGCATCTTGATGAAGCGCGTGGCGGACATGGTCAGCGTTATATGGCTCCGTCCCGGACGCTGTCCAACGGCATCGCCGTACCCCCAACGACCTGCAGGCCGTAAGCCCGGAGCCCCATCAGCTCACGGACGTCGCCGTGGCGCGCCAGCACGAAAAACTTCCCGAATGAAACTCCGATAGGATAGCCGGCGTCCCTCACCAAATCAGTTTGTCGAGTTCGGGTGACAAGCGCCTGATGTGATACCTCATCCGTTAGGCCCTGATTGATCCAGGCCGAGACGCGCGCTTCCTCAAAGCCGATTTTCAGGATGATCGACCCGCTCAAGTTTCACGGCGTCGCCTTTTTGTTGTGGGTGGCACTTCTTTCGCTCTTGGAGAGGGAAGCACGGCGACACCCAATCGTACCGCTGCTTGGGCAAGCTCATCGTCTCTGGTCAGCAGCGGCAGCCGCCGGCGAGTCGCAAGTTCAAGATACGTCGCATCGTAGGTTGTCAGCCGCTCGGCCCGCGCCAAGGTCAAAATCTCGCGCCACGCCCGAGCCGTCGTCTCCTGATCGACGGAGATCGGCAACTCCGCGATGAGGTCTAGCCTGATCGCTACATCACTCGAACTGAGCCGGCCGCGCTTCTCGGCTTGAAGGAGGACATTGCTCAATTCCAGATGCCACAGCCCTGGCACAACCGCGCCATCGTCGCGGACACGTTCGAACAGCGTATCGGTCTCGGGCGACGCTTCGTCCTCGAAACACCACGTCAAGGCAATGGAGGAATCAATAACCACCTCGCTCACGGACGTCCCTTGTCACGAAGCTCCTTCCAGGAAAGACCGCCAAGCGTTGTCCCCTTCCGAAGGGCCTTCAGCTTCTCGAAGGCGTCGTTGACCCGGGCCCGATCGATATGCTGCGCACCCACGAGCCGAGCCACGGGCCTGCCATGCTTAGTGATTATCACTTCCTCACCTGCCGCCACCCGATCGAGCAGCGTCGAGAGATGCGTCTTGGCTTCAAAGGCACCTACGGTAATCATCGCCGCCTCGGTCCAGAATTTAGACTAGTTGATAAATCTAACCAGAATATCGGGCTGTGACAAGCTCTTCTCTACAATTAAAAGTTGATCTGGAGTTGCACCGCTTTGGTTGGCAGTTGGCCGCTTAGATCTCCACGGAAGCGGGTCAACACCACTCTTCTCTACAGCCCAAACCCCTCTTCTCTACAGCCCAAACCCCGCCATCACCCGCACTTTCTCCGGCGTGCGCCCGCTCTCGCGCAGCGCCGCCAGCGTCAGCGCGCGGTCGCGCTTGGCGTAGCGGCGGCCGGTCTCGTCGGTCAGCAACCAGTGGTGGTGGTACTCCGGCGTCGGCAGGCCGAGCAGTGCCTGGAGCAGGCGGTGCACGTCGGTCGCGGCGAACAGGTCGACGCCGCGCGTCACCAGCGTCACGCCCTGGAGCGCGTCGTCGACCGTCACCGCAAGATGATAGCTCGCGGGCGTGTCCTTGCGCGCCAGCACGACATCGCCGAACGAAGCCGGGTCGGCGACGATCTCGCCGGCCGCCCGGTCATGCCACGTCAGCGGCCCGGTCCGCGCCACCGCCGCCGCCATGTCGAGGCGCAAGGCGTAGGACGCGCCCCCGTCGATCCGCACGGCCCGATCATCCTCCGGCAAATGACGGCAGGTGCCGGGGTAGAGCGCGCCTTCAGGGCCGTGCGGCGCATGGCCGGCGCGCTCGATCTCGGCGCGGATCTCGCCGCGCGTGCAGAAGCAGGGATAGAGCAGGCCGGCGGCGGCCAGCCGGTCCAGCGCGGCGCGGTAGTCGTCGAAATGCTCGGACTGGCGCCGTACCGCTCCGTCCCAGTCGAGGCCGAGCCAAGCGAGATCAGCGAGGATCGCCTGCGCGAACTCGGGCCGGCAGCGCGTGCGGTCGATGTCCTCCAGCCGCAGCAGGAAGCGTCCGCCCCCCGGAGCGCTCCGCGCGGCATGCCAGCCGAACAGCGCCGAATAGGCGTGGCCGAGATGCAGCAGGCCGGTCGGGCTCGGCGCGAAGCGTGTGACGACGGTCATCGCAGTGCAGACGGCATCAGCCGGGGGTGACAGGCTCGGCCGGGTCCGCTATGGCTCGCGCCCGACCCTGCACGATCGGAAAGGCTCCGCGCATGAACCCGCCACGCTCGCTCAGCGGTCCGTCGCAGCGCCCCGCGTCCGGCGGCAAGCCGCGCCAGCTCGTCATCCTGCTGCACGGGCTCGGCGCAGACGGCAACGATCTTATCGGCCTCGCCCCTTACTGGGCGCCGCTCCTGCCGGAGGCCGAGTTCCTGGCGCCCAACGCGCCGTTCCCCTGCGACATGGCGCCGTACGGCTACCAGTGGTTCAGCTTCCAGAGCCGCGAGCTTGCCGCGATCGAGGCCGGCGTGCGCGCCGCCGCGCCGCCGCTCGACGCCTTCATCGACGAGGCGCTGAGCGCACGCGGCCTGTCCGAGCGGGAGCTGGCGCTGGTCGGCTTCTCGCAGGGCACGATGATGTCGCTGCATGTCGGACTGCGGCGGGCCAGCCCGTTCGCCGGGATCGTCGGCTACTCCGGCGCGCTGATCGGCGACGTGACGCTGCCCGGCGAGATCCGCTCGCGGCCGCCGGTGCTGCTCGTCCATGGCGAGGCCGACGACGTCGTGCCCTTCACCGCGATGGGCATGGCGGAGCGCGCTCTCAAGGCGGCCGGTGTCCCCGTGACGACGCTCGGCCGTCCCGGCCTGCCGCACAGCATCGACGAGGAAGGGCTGCGCCGCGGCGGCGCGTTCCTCAAGGAGAAGCTGCTCGGCGGAGGCGGTTGAGCGGCGTCGCGCGTTCAGGATCCCGCCTTCGCTGTTGCGGCAGCATCCGCTTTGGCCGCGTCCGGCAGCTTCGCGTCGATGTAGTACCGGATCAGCGCCTTGGCGTCGGCGCTGTCCCAGGCCGCCTTGCCTTCGAGGCGGCCGACCTCGTTGCCGTTGCGGTCGATCAGGATGCTCGTCGGCAGCCCGCGCGCGGCGAAGGCGCGCGTCGCCGCGCCCGGCTGGTCGAGATACGGCTTGATCGCCGAAAGCCCCAGCTTCTCGACGAAAGGATCGACCACTTTGGTCCCGGCGCGGTCGGAGGAGAGCGCGACCACCGTGAACGAGTCGCCGCCCAGCGCCGCCTGCAACCGGTCGAGCGCCGGCATCTCCTCGACGCAGGGGGCGCACCACGTCGCCCACAAATTCACGAGGACGATCTTGCCGCGGAACGCGGCAAGGCTTGTGCTCCGCCCGTCGGCATCGCTAAACGTCACGTCCGGCGCTGGCCGGGGTGCATCGAGCGGAGTAAACTTCTGCATCTCGCCCGCATGCGGCGGGCCCTTGCCGGCGCCGAGGGCAAGGGCGGCGGCCACCGACCCGACGACGGCGACCAGGATCAGCAACGGAATGGCGATGCGGGCAGATTTCATCCTAACCCTCGCGGCGCTGCGGCGGCGCCCGGCATGAAGAACGCTTCCTGGGGCGGCCGGTTCGCGGGCGGACCGGCCGAGATCATGCAGCGCATCAACGTGTCGATCGGCTTCGACAAGCGCCTCTACGCCGAGGACATCGCAGGATCGAAGGCGCATTGCGCCATGCTCGTCCGGCAGAACATCATCCCGGCGGAAGATGGCGCGGCGATCGCCTCCGGTCTAGACCGGATATTGGAAGAGATCCAAGCCGGACGCTTCGCGTTCAGCGAGGCGCACGAGGACATCCACATGAACGTGGAGGCGCGCCTCGCCGAGCTGATCGGCCCGGCCGCGGGCCGCCTGCATACCGCACGCTCGCGCAACGATCAGGTCGCGACCGACGTGCGCCTGTGGGTGCGCAACGCGATCGACCGGCTCGACCGCCAGATCCAGGCGTTGCAGCTGGCCCTGATCGAGAAGGCGGAGCGCTATGCCGACGCCGTGATGCCCGGCTACACGCATCTCCAGATCGCGCAGCCCGTCACCTTCGGCCACCATCTGCTCGCCTATGTCGAGATGCTCGGCCGCGACCGCGGCCGGCTCGCCGACTGCCGTGCGCGGCTCAACGAGTCGCCGCTCGGCTCGGCGGCGCTCGCCGGCACATCGTTCCCGATCGATCGCGCGATGACCGCTTCGGCGCTCGGCTTCGACCGGCCGACCGCGAACTCGCTCGACGGCGTGTCCGACCGCGACTTCGCGCTGGAGTTCCTGGCCGCCGCGTCGATCGCCGGCATGCATTTGTCGCGCTTCGCCGAGGAGATCGTCCTCTGGTGCAGCGACGGGTTCCGCTTCGTGAAGCTGTCCGACGCCTTCACCACTGGCAGCTCGATCATGCCGCAGAAGCGCAACCCCGACGCAGCGGAGCTGGTGCGCGGCAAGGCCGGCCGCCTGCTCGGCGCCTTCACCGGGCTGCTGGTGATGATGAAGGGGCTGCCGCTGACCTACGGCAAGGACATGCAGGAGGACAAGGAGCCGCTGTTCGAGGCCGCCGACACGCTGGAGCTGTGCATCGCGGCGACCGCCGGCATGGTCGTGGACATGGAGGCCGGCACGGCGGCGATGCGCGCCGCGGCGTCGCGCGGGTTCAGCACCGCGACCGACCTCGCCGACTGGCTGGTCCGCGTGCTCGGGCTGCCCTTCCGGCAGGCGCACCACGTCACGGGATCGCTGGTCAAGGCCGCCGAGGCGCGCGGCGCGGCGCTCGCGGAACTGAGCCTCGACGAGATGCGCGCAGTCGAGCCGCGCATTCATGACGGCGTCTACGACGTGCTCGACGCCGAGCGGTCGGTCCGCAGCCGCACCAGCTACGGCGGCACCGCGCCGGAGAACGTCCGGCGCGCGGCGGCGGCGGCACGGGAGCGGTTCTCGTGATCGGCGGCGACAGCGGCGGCGGCAGCCGGTTCGCCGTGGCGTCCCGGCGGCGCAATCTCATCGTGACGGTCGTCGGGCTCGCGCTCCTCGCAACCGCGCTGTCGGCATGCGGCCGGCGCGCCGAACCGCAGCCGCCCGACGGCGCGCCGATCACCTATCCGAGGCCCTATCCCCGTGCCTGAGCCCGTATCTTCATCGGCCGAGTCCGATTTCACCTATCGCGACGGCGAGCTTTACGCCGAGGACGTGCCGCTGTCGCGTATCGCGGCCGAGGTCGGCACGCCGTTCTACTGCTATTCGAGCGCGACCCTGGAGAGGCGCTATCGCCGCTTCGCCGCCGCGCTGAGCGACCTGCGCCCGTCGATCTGCTATGCGCTGAAGGCCAACTCGAACCTCGCCGTGATCCGCACGCTGACAAGGCTCGGCGCCGGCGCCGACGTCGTCTCCGAGGGCGAGCTGCGCCGCGCGCTCGCCGCCGGCGTGCCGCCGGAACGGATCGTCTTCTCCGGCGTCGGCAAGGCGCGCGGGGAGATGGCGTTCGCGCTGGAAGCCGGCATCCATCAGATCAACGTCGAGTCCGAGCCCGAACTGGAGGCGCTGAGCGAGGTGGCGGTCCGGTACGGAAAGCGCGCGTCGGTTGCAATCCGCGTCAACCCGGACGTCGACGCCCGGACCCACGCGAAGATCTCTACCGGCAAGAGCGAGAACAAGTTCGGCATCGACTACGACCGCGCCCCGGCGGCGTTCCGTCGCGCGGCCTCGCTGCCCGGCATCGAGCCGCTCGGCGTCGCGGTGCATATCGGTTCTCAGCTGGTCGAGCTGGAGCCGTTCCGGCTCGCCTTCCGGCGCGTCGTCGAGCTGGTGCGCGGCCTGCGCGCGGACGGGATCGACCTGCGCCGCGTCGATCTCGGCGGCGGTCTCGGCATCTCCTACCGCGACGGGCAGCCGTCCGCACCGGCGATCGAGGATTACGCGGCGATGGTCGCGTCCGTCGTCGGCGATCTCGACGCCGAGATTTCGTTCGAGCCCGGCCGCTGGCTGGTCGCCGATGCCGGCGTGCTCGTCTCCTCGGTGATCTACGTGAAGGACGGTGCGACCCGCCGCTTCGTGGTCCAGGACGCGGCGATGAACGACCTGATGCGGCCGTCGTTGTACGACGCATGGCACGACTTCGTACCGGTGCGCCAGCCCAAGGCTCCGGCGGCCCTCGTGGATATTGTCGGCCCGGTCTGCGAGACCGGTGACACTTTCGCGACGCAGCGCCCGCTGCCGCCGGTCGCGCCGGGCGACCTGCTGGCCGCGCTCTCGACGGGCGCCTACGGCGCCGTGATGAGCTCGACTTACAATTCCCGGCCGTTAGTACCGGAAGTGATGGTGCGCGGCGACCGCTTCGCGGTCGTCCGGCCGCGCCAGACCTACGAAGAGCTGCTGTCCCTCGATATCGTTCCGGGATGGCTGGCCGAGCCCGAACGAGCCCGACGAGGTGCAGCGTGACGCGAGGCGAAGACGCCGTTTCCGACCGGTCACCCCGGCAACCCCAGCATGAGCCGCCCCGACCGTTGCTGGTCCGGCTACGGCTCGCCGCCGCGGCGCTCGCATGGGAGCGGCTGTGGCCGGCATTGTGGCCCGCGGTCGCCGTGCTCGGCGTCTTCGCCGTCGTCGCGCTGTTCGATCTGCTGCCGCTGCTGCCGGGCTGGCTGCATGCCGCCAGCCTCGTCCTGTTCGTCGCCGCGCTCGGCGCCGGTCTCGTCCTGGCGTGGCGCCGATTCGACCTGCCGGGCACGGCGGCGGCGCGGCGGCGCCTGGAGCAGGCGAGTGGCCTTGCCCATCGCCCGCTCGCCGCGCTCAGCGACCGCATCGCGGGCGGCGCTGGGCAGGATCCGGCGGCGGCGGCGCTGTGGGAGGCGCATCTCCGGCGCATGCAGGAGGCGACCCGGCGGCTGCGCATCGGCGTACCGGCGGCGGGCCTCGTCGCGCACGACCCCTGGGGCCTGCGCGCCGCGATCGGCCTTGCGCTGTTCCTCGCCGTGTTCGCGGCCGGCGACCAGTGGCGGCAGCGCGTCGCCCGCGCGCTGAGCCCGTCGGTCTCGCTGCGCGCCGCGCCGGCCACGCCGCCGAGCCTCGACATCTGGGTGACGCCGCCGGACTATACCGGCCTGCCGCCGCAGTTCCTCCAGCGCGACCATCAGGCCGATACCGTGTCCGTGCCGGTCGGCAGCACCGTCCTGGCGCAGGTCAGCGGCGGCAGCGCCGTGCCCCACCTGTCGATTGTGGGCGCTCCCGCCGCCGATAAGCCCCCCGCCGACAAGGCTTCCGCCGACAAGACCGGCGCCTCCGCCGCCCCGGCGGCGTCCGACTTCGCGCGGGTCGACGCGCACGATTTCAAGGCGACGGCCACGGTGACCGCCGGCCGCCGCATCGCCGTCGAGCAAGGCGGGAGCACGCTCGGGAGCTGGCCGATCGAGGTCGTGCCGGACCAGCCGCCGCAGATCGCCTTCGCCCAGCCGCCGCAGCGGACGCAGCGCGCGGCGCTGCGCTTCGATTACCAGGCGACCGACGATTACGGCGTCGAGACCGTGCGCGCGACCATCCGGTTGCAGGATCGGCGCGACGCCGAACCGCTGACGCTCGACCTGCCGCTGCCTGGGCAGCATCTGAAGGATGCGAAGGGCACCAGCTTCCAGGACCTGACGCCGCATCCCTGGGCCGGGCTCCCGGTCGAGATCCGTCTCTCCGCGACCGACGCGATCGGCCAGACCGGCGAGAGCGAGCCGGTGCGCATGGTCCTGCCGGAGCGTACCTTCACGCACCCGATCGCGAAGGCGATCATCGAGGAGCGCAAGCAGCTCGTGCGCGACCCGTCGCAGCGGCAGGAGGTCGGCGAGATCCTGTCCGACCTGTCGGCGCGGCCGGGGCGTTACAACGACGACGTCGTCGTGTTCATGGCGCTGCGCACCGCCTATGCGCGGCTGGTGCTCGGTGGCGACGATCCGGCCGCGATCCCGGCCGTGCAGCAGCTCCTCTGGGACACCGCGCTGCGGATCGAGGACGGGCGCACGCCCCTGGCGCAGCGCGAGATGCGCGAGTTGCAGCAGAAGCTCCAGGACGCGCTGGCGCGGAACGCGCCGGATGCGGAGATCGAGCGGCTGATCGACGAGCTGAAGCAGGCGATCGACCGCTATTTGCAGGCGATGGCCGAGCAGATGCAGAAGATGGACCCGTCGCAGCTTGAGAACATGCCCCCGGCCGACCCATCGCAGATGATCAGCCGCGACGACCTCCAGAAGATGCTCGACCGGGCGCGCGACCTCGCCCGCACCGGCGCCAAGGACGCCGCGCGCGATATGCTCTCGCAGCTCCAGAACATGCTGGAGAATTTGCGCGCAGCCCGGCCCGGCCAGATGCAGCAGGGCGGCGACAGCCAGGCGCGGCAGATGATGCGCAACATGCGCGACCTGATGCAGCGCCAGCAGCAGCTTCTGGACCAGAGCTTCCGCCAATCGCGCCAGGGTCAGCAGGGCCAGCAAGGTCAGCGCGGTCGGCAGGGCCAGCAAGGCGGCCAGCAGGATCAGCAAGGCCAACAGGGCCAGAAGGGCGGCGATCAGGCCGGCGACATGGCCGGCAACGCCGGCCGCCAGGAGGCGCTGCGCCGCGCGCTGGGCGAGATGATGCGGCAGCTCGGCGAGGGCGCCGGCGAGATCCCGCAGCCGCTCGGCCGCGCCGAGCGGGCGATGCGCGACGCCGCCGAGGCGCTCCGGAACGGCCAGCCGGGACAGGCGGTCGGCCCGCAGACCGACGCGCTCGATCAGCTCCAGCAGGCGATGCGCTCGATGGCCGAGCAGATGCAGCAGCAGATGGGCAACGGCGAGGGCGACCCGACGGGCCAGCCCGACATGTCGCCGCCGCGCCAGCGCGTCGACCGCGACCCGTTCGGCCGGCCGCTGCCGAACAACGGCACCGGCTACGACAACAGCGACGTCAACATCCCCGGCCAGGGCGAGATGCAGAAATCGCGCGAGATCCTCGACGAGCTGCGCCGCCGCGCCGGCGAGCGGTCCCGCCCGGAGATCGAGCGCGACTACATCGACCGGCTGCTGAAGCGGTTCTGAGCGTCGCGCCGTCGCGCCGACGCCTCAGGCGGCTGCGGAGCAAGGAGGGGGATTCGTGCCGGCATCGACGGCGTTCCGGGGCGTCTATCCCATCCTCTACGCCTTCTTCGGCGCCGACGGCCGGCTCGACCGCGCCGCGATGCGGCGGCAGGTCGAAGCCTGTATCCGCGGCGGCGCGCA
>DASWRT010000450.1:0-2261 GCA_036403035.1 Allostellaceae bacterium
GACATTCGTTTCTATCCTGGGAGTGGAGCGAGCGAGATCTCAGGCTTCATTGCTTGTTAACCAAGCGGTTGCGCATCTTGATTTATTCGAAGATAGGGCGGACCTTCTGCGACAGGCTGCTCGCTTCGTCGTTGAGCGCCGCGCCTGAGGAGTAGGACCTTGGCCGAACACCACATCTCGAACCGGACCCCGCTGCTCGATCGCGTGAAGACGCCCGACGAGCTGCGCGCCCTTCCCGAGTCCGATCTGCGGCAGCTCGCCGACGAGCTGCGCACCGAGCTGATCGATGCCGTGTCGATCACCGGCGGGCATCTCGGCGCCGGGCTCGGCGTCGTCGAGCTGACGGTGGCGCTGCACTACGTCTTCAATACGCCGGGCGACCGGCTGATCTGGGACGTCGGCCATCAGGCCTACCCGCACAAGATCCTCACCGGCCGGCGCGACCGCATCCGGACGCTGCGCCAGGGCGGCGGGCTGTCCGGCTTCACCCGGCGATCGGAGAGCGAATACGATCCGTTCGGCGCGGCGCACAGCTCGACCTCGATCTCGGCCGGCCTCGGCATGGCGATCGCCCGCGATCTCAAGGGCGACAAGCGCAACGTCATCGCCGTCATCGGCGACGGCTCGATCAGCGCAGGCATGGCCTACGAGGCGATGAACAATGCCGGTGCGAGCAAGAGCCGGCTGATCATCATCCTCAACGACAACGACATGTCGATCGCGCCGCCGGTCGGTGCGATGAGCGCCTACCTGTCGCGCCTGCTTTCGTCCAAGTCGTTCCTGTCGCTGCGCAACATCGCGAAGGAGGTCGCGAAGCACCTACCGGCGCCGTTCAACCATGCGGCGAAGCAGGCCGACGAGTACGCGCGGGCCTTCGTCACCGGGGGCGGCACGCTGTTCGAGGAACTCGGCATCTACTATGTCGGCCCGATCGACGGGCACAACCTCGACCACCTGCTGCCGGTGCTGAAGAATGTCCGCGACAGCGACGAGACCGGCCCGGTGCTGATCCACGTCGTCACCAAGAAGGGCCACGGCTACGGGCCGGCCGAGCAATCTGCCGACAAGTACCACGGCGTCACCAAGTTCGACGTCATGACCGGCGCGCAGGCGAAGCCGAAATCGACCGCGCCGAGCTACACCAACGTGTTCGCGAAGGCGCTGATCGCCGAGGCGGAGCATGACGACCGGATCGTCGCGATCACCGCGGCGATGCCGTCGGGAACCGGGCTGAACCTGTTCGCCGACCGCTTCCCGGACCGCTGCTTCGACGTCGGCATCGCCGAGCAGCATGCCGTCACCTTCGCGGCGGGCCTTGCCTGCGAGGGATTGCGGCCGTTCGCGACTATCTACTCGACCTTCCTGCAGCGCGGCTACGATCAAGTCGTGCACGACGTCGCGATCCAGAGGCTGCCGGTGCGGTTCGCGATCGACCGGGCGGGGCTCGTCGGCGCGGACGGCGCGACGCATGCCGGGTCGTTCGACGTGTCCTATCTCGGCATCCTGCCGGACTTCGTCATCATGGCGGCCGCCGACGAGGCCGAGCTGATGCACATGGTCGCGACCTGCGCCGCGATCGACGACCGGCCGTCGGTGGTCCGCTATCCGCGCGGCGACGGCATTGGCGTGACGCTGCCGGAGCGCGGCGAGGCGCTGCCGATCGGCAAGGGCCGGGTCATCCGCGAGGGCACGAAGGTCGCGCTACTGAGCCTCGGCACGCGGCTTCAGGAGTGCCTCAAGGCGGCCGACCAACTCGCCGCCCTCGGCCTGTCGACGACCGTCGCCGACGCGCGCTTCGCGAAGCCGCTCGATGCCGATCTGGTCGAGCGTCTGGCGCGTGAGCATGAGGTGCTGATCACGATCGAGGAGGGGACGGTCGGCGGCTTCGGCAGCTTCGTCCTGCATCACCTTGCGCATGCGGGCCTGCTCGACGCCGGCCTCAAGGTGCGGCCGATGGTGCTGCCCGACCGCTTCGTCGAGCACGACTCGCCGACGGTGCAGTACGACGACGCCGGGCTCAACGCGAAGCATATCGTCGCCACCGCGATGACGGCGCTGGGTCGCAAGGCGGCGGCGGACGCGGCTCGCGCGTAGAAAAGGCGTCGAGAGGAGCGGCCGAGACGTCGCTCCGTTCGGCTAAGAGCCTATCCCAGTAGGCCGCCGTGGTCTGCGTTGCGCTCCGACGCCCGGCGGTTAGGCACGACGCCGCGGGCGATGCCGGGACATCGGCAAGGCCGTGCGGCGCGGCCGCCGGGCGTCGC
>DASWRT010000451.1:0-4044 GCA_036403035.1 Allostellaceae bacterium
TCCCCCCGCATCGCGGCGCGCCGCGCTCCTACCCCGGCGGCACGACGCCGCGTCCCTGCGGGTTGCGCCGTGACGCCCGGCGGCCGCGCCGCACGGCCTTGCCGACGTCCCGGCATCGCCCGCGGCCACGCGCCTAACCGCCGGGCGTCGGGGCGCAACGCAGACCACGACCGCCTACTGGGATAGGCTCTTGGGAGATCCGGTCGGTCCTGCGATCGGCGGAACACGGGAGCGCCCCGCCCGCGTGATCCGCATGACTGCCGCCGACAGGTGAAAGCGGCGCCCGAAGGCGCCGCTTTCGATTCCGTGTCCTTGGTTCTTGTGGAATCGCTCGATTACTCCGCTGCGGTCGCGACGCCGGTCCGGCTCACCCCCAGCCGCCGGGCGATGCCCTCGCCGTAGCGCGCGTCGGCGCGGACGAAATGGTCGAGCTGGCGGCGCTGGATCTCGGCGGGGGCGTGGCGCAGCGAGCCGGCGACGTTGTCCATCAAACGCTCCTGCGCCGCCTCGCCGATCAGCCGGAACAGTTCGCCCGCCTGGGTGTAATCGTCGTTCCCCTCGCGGTGGCTGTAGCGCGCCGCGTCGCCCGAGATCCGCAGCGGCGGCTCGGCGACCCGCGGCGACTCCTTCGTGCCGTCGAAGCTGTTCGGCTCGTAGTTCGGCCGCCCGCCGGCGTTGCCGTCGAAGCGCATCGCGCCGTCGCGCTGATGGTTGTGCACCGGACAGCCGGCATGGTGCGGCCGGTTCACCGGCAGCAGCCCGTAATTGCCGCCCAGCCGGTAGCGGTGCGCGTCGGCGTAGGCGAACAGCCGTCCCTGGAGCATCTTGTCCGGGCTGAAGCCGATGCCGGGCACGACGCTCGCCGGGCTGAAGGCGGCCTGCTCGACCTCGGCGAAATAGTTCTCGGCGTTTCGGTTCAGCACCAGCTCGCCGATCTCGATCCGCGGATAGTCCTTGTGTGCCCACACCTTGGTCAGGTCGAACGGGTCGAAGCGATAGGCGGCGGCTTCCGCCTCCGGCATGACCTGGACGTAGACGGTCCAGGCCGGGTACTCGCCGTCCTCGATCGACGCGAACAGGTCGCGCGTCGCGTGGTCGGGGTCGACGCCGGCCATCCGCACCGCCTGCTCGGCGGTGAAGTTCTCGATGCCCTGCTTCGTCTTGAAGTGGTACTTCACCCAGAACCGCTCGCCGGCCGCGTTGAGCCACGAGAAGGCGTGGCTGCCGAACCCGTCCATGTGCCGGTATGAGCGCGGCGTGCCGCGGTCCGAGAACAGGATCGTGAGCTGGTGCATCGTCTCCGGCGACAGCGAGAAGAAGTCCCACACCGCCGTCGGGTCCTTGAGGTTGGTCGCCGGGTTGCGCTTCTGCGTATGGATGAAGTCCGGGAACTTCAGCGGATCGCGCAGGAAGAAGACCGGCGTGTTGTTGCCGACGAGGTCGTAGTTGCCTTCCTCGGTGTAGAACTTCACGGCGAAGCCGCGCGGGTCGCGCTCGGCGTCGGCCGAGCCTTTCTCGCCGCCGACCGTCGAGAAGCGCAGGAACACTTCGGTTTCCTTGCCGACTGCGGAGAGGAACGCCGCCGTCGTCCATTTCGTCACGTCCTGCGTCACGCGGAAGACGCCGTACGCGCCCGCGCCCTTGGCGTGGACGACGCGCTCGGGGATGCGCTCGCGGTTGAAGTGCGCAAGCTTCTCGATCAGGTGAAAGTCCTGGAGCAGAACCGGGCCGCGCGGACCGGCGGTGAGGCTGTTCTGGTTGTCGGCGACGGGCGTGCCGAACGTCGTCGTCAGGGTCGGCGTCGTGCTCATATGGCGTCGTCTCCTTTTCGTTGAGGCTCCGGTGGGCTCGGCCGATCAGAGGAAGAGCCGACAGAGATCCAGCGCCGCCCCGGCGCAGATCATGGTTCCGGCCGCGAGCCGCACGACCGTCTGCGCCCGGACGGCGGCGGAAGCGGCGGCGATGGCGGCGGAAGCGTCGTTGCGGCGGGTCATGGCGGGTCTCCCTTCCGGCTCGCCCGTGTGGATGGGCGTAGAAGGAGGATGGCCGCGCGTGATAAATCGATCCAACGGATAATTCCGGATACTGTGATCGACTTACCCGATGACGCTGCCGCTCCCCAGCCTCCGCCAGCTCCGCTACCTCGTCGCGCTCGCGGAGCACGGCCACTTCGGCCGCGCCGCCGACGCCTGCGCGGTGACGCAGTCGACCTTCAGCGCCGGCATCCAGGAGTTGGAGAGCACGCTCGGCGGCGTCTCGCTGGTCGAGCGCAGCAAGCGGCGCGTGCTGGTGACGCCGCTGGGGCATGACGTCGTCGCGCGGGCGCGGCGGATCCTACGCGAGGCGGAGGATCTCGCCGAGGCGGTGCGGACCGCCCGCGCCCCGCTGTCCGGCCCGCTGCGCCTCGGCGTCATTCCGACGGTCGGCCCCTACCTGCTGCCGCGGATCATGCCGCGCCTCAGGGAGAACTTTCCCGGCCTCCAGCTCTATGTCCGCGAGGAGCAGACGGCGGGGCTGATCGAGAAGCTGACGGGCGGGCGGCTCGACCTGCTGCTGATCGCCAAGCCCTACGATCTCGGCGAGGCGGTCGAGACGATGGAGGTCGGCGAGGACGAACTGCTGGTCGCCTGTCCCGCCGGTCACAGGCTGACCGCGGAAAGCAGCGTCGCCGGCCACCTGCTGCGCGCCGAGCCGCTGCTGCTCCTCGAAGACGGCCATTGCCTGCGCAGCCAGGCGCTCGCCGCCTGTGACCTTGCCCCCGCAGACCGCAACGAGGTGTTCCAGGGCACCAGCCTGCGCACGCTGGTCCAGATGGTCGCCGCCGGCCTCGGCTGCACGCTGATCCCGCGGATGGCGCTGGAGGCGGAGGCGCCCGTCGGCACGGCGGAAACCACCGTCGCCGTCCGGCCGCTCGGCCCCGGCCGCCACGCCCGCACGATCGCGCTGGCATGGCGCCGCACGTCAGGCCGAAAGGATGAATTCCGGCAGTTCGGCGCCTTCATCGCCGAGGCAATTCCGTAAAAGGAGGAAAATTTCTGAAAGTAAAATCATGAATTGAAATTCAATATGCAAAATACACGATGAGCAGTTCAGAAATAATTATCAAAGGTCCATTGAGGAGATTATAATTAATCAATACGACGCCCCTTCATACGTCAGCGCGCACGTTAGCCAGCATCTTCTTACGTGTAGCTGAAAAGGGAGGGAAGGATGGTGCGGGAATTGATTTGTCCGTCGCCAGCAATGGGTGGCGCCATACTGGCTGTGATGCTCGCTGTGGCGGGCGGATTGCCGGCCGCAGCAGAGGAATCCGGTCAGTGGTTCGGCCGAGCTGTCATCGTTACCGTGTCGAGCAAGACGGTGAACGTGGGGGACCGGGCGGACCATATCATCTCCGTATCGGAAACCGACGGCGTGGTCTTCAACGGCGACGGCAAGCCGTTCCTCGACAAGGCCCGTTACCAGATCGCCGATTGGTCCGACGGCGCAACCCGCATCGGCTACAAGACCTTCACCGAGACGGACGGCTCCAAGGTCTTCGCCAAATACACGCTGAAAGAGGCGAAGTTGCCCGATTTGCACGGCGTCTTTGAATTCACCGGCGGCACGGGGAAATACGCCGGCATTACCGGCCACGGCGAGTACCACGTCGTGCTGGTCAGCGACACTGCGGCGTGGGACGAACTGCACGGCGAGTACAGCATCCCGGCCGCCGCGTCGGGGTCGAGCACGCCGCCCGCTGCCCCGGGGATGACCACATCGACCGGCAAGTAGCCCGCCGTCGCGCTCGCGCCGGTGCCGCCCGCACGCGCGGCACCGGCGCCTCTCGCCCGAGGCGGACGGCCCTCCGGCTACCGTCAGCTCTTGACCGCGCCCGCGGTGAGGCCGCCCACCATGTAGCGCCGGAAGGCGTAGTAGATCGCGGCCGGCGGCAGGGCGTAGATCAGCCCGGTCGTCATCAGCAGCTCCCACGGCGAATCGTCGGCCGCGAGGAAGTTGCCGAGCGCCACCGGCAACGTCACGTCGGTGTCCTTCGACAGCAGC
>DASWRT010000452.1:0-23994 GCA_036403035.1 Allostellaceae bacterium
GGGTTCACCGGCTTCCGCTGCGACGCCGCCTATCAGGTGCCGGGCGAGGCGTGGCGGGCGCTGATCGAGGCGGGGCGCGCGGTCCGGCCGGACCTCGTCTTCTGCGCCGAAACGCTGGGCGCGCAGCCCGACCAGGTGCGCCAGCTCGCCGAGGCCGGGTTCGACTACCTGTTCAACAGCGTCAAGTGGTGGGATTTCCGCGCGCCCTGGCTCCTCGACCAGTACGAGGCGTACCGGCGGATCGCGCCCTCGATCGGCTTTCCGGAGAGCCATGACACCGACCGGCTGATCGCCGATCTCGGGCGCGCCGGGATCTCCGACCCGCATGAGATCGAGGCGCGCTATCGCTTCCTCTACGCCTTCTCGGCAGCCTTCTCGGCCGGCGTGATGATGCCGATGGGGTACGAGTTCGGCTGGTCGCGGCGGGTCGACGTCGTCGAGACCCGGCCGGAGCATGCTGGCGAGGAGGAGATGCGGTTCGACCTGTCGCCGTTCATCGCCGCGGTCAACCGGCTGAAGAACGACGTTCCCGCGCTCGCGGCCGAAGGGCCGCAGGAGCTGCTGACCACGGCCGGCGACCCGGTCGTGGCGCTGTCCCGGCGCACCGAGGACGGCAGCGGCGAATGGGCCTTCATCCTCGCCAACACCGACCCGTTCGCGCCGCGCGAGGTCGACACCGACGCGCTGCTCGCCGCCGCCGGGCCCGCGAACATCGCGTTGAGCGACGCGACTCCCGAGGCAGGGGGCGACGTCGAGCCCGGACTGCATATCGAGCTGGCGCCGCTGCAAGTCCGCGTCCTGCGCGGCCGGCAGGCCGTGGCGCGCCATCCGGTGGTGCACGGCGGCGACCGCGGCGGCGCGAGCGCCGTCGATACGGCGGCGGCCGGCGGCAAGCCCGCGGCAGCGGCGACGGCGATGACCGAGGGCGTTCATCATCATCCGGCGTGGTCGCCGCGCGCCCGCATCGCGATCGAGGACGTCTGGCCGGAGATCGACGCGGGCCGCTTCCCGGTGAAGCGGGTCGCCGGCGACACGGTCGAGGTCTGGGCGGACATCTTCCGCGACGGACACGATAAGATCGCCGCCGCCGTCAAGTACCGCACGCTCGGCGACGCGGAGTGGCGCGAGGCGCCGATGGAGTTCGTCGACAACGACCGATGGACCGGCCGCTTCGCCGTCGAGGAGAACGCGCGCTACGTCTACGCGATCGAGGCCTGGACCGACGTCTTCGCCTCGTGGCGCGACGAGGTGCGGAAGAAGCGCGACGCCGGCCAGGACATCGGCCTTGAGCTGATGGAGGGCCGCACGCTCCTCGTGCGGGCCCGCGAGCGCGCGGCGGCGGACGAGGCGCGGCGGCTCGACCGGGTGCTTGCCGAGTTCGACGAGACCGAGGGCGACCGGGACGCACGGGCCGACCTGATGCTGTCGCGGCTGGTGCAGGACCTGATGGCGCGCTGCGACGACCGTGCCGACGCCACGCGCTACCGCGAGATCGAGATCGTCGTCGACCGGCCCGCGGCGCAGTTCGCGGCGTGGTACGAGATGTTCCAGCGCAGCCAGGGCACCGACCCGGCGCGCGGCGCCACGTTCGACGACTGCATCCGGCGGCTGCCCTATGTCCGCGACCTCGGCTTCGACGTCGTGTACCTCGTGCCGATCCACCCGATCGGCCGTACCAACCGCAAGGGCCGCGACAATACCCTCAACCCCGGGCCGGACGATCCGGGCAGCCCGTACGCGATCGGCGGGGACGAGGGCGGGCACAAGGCGGTGCATCCGGAACTCGGCACGCTCGACGATTTCCGCCGCTTCGTCGCCGCCGCGCACCAGTACGGGCTGGAGGTCGCGCTCGACTTCGCGGTGCAGGCGTCGCCGGACCATCCGTGGCTGCGCGAGCATCGGGAATGGTTCGTCGTCCGGCCGGACGGCACGATCAAGTACGCCGAGAACCCGCCGAAGAAGTACCAGGACATCGTCAACGTCGACTTCTACAACCCGGCGCGGCAATCGCTGTGGGACGAGCTGCGCGACACGCTGCTCTTCTGGGTCGAGCAGGGCGTCAAGGCGTTCCGCGTCGACAACCCGCACACCAAGCCGGTGCCGTTCTGGGAGTGGTGCATCCGCGAGGTGCAGGAGCGCCACCCCGACGTGATCTTCCTGTCCGAGGCGTTCACCCGGCCGAAGATGATGCGGCTCCTTGCGAAAGCGGGGTTCACGCAGTCCTACAGCTACTTCACATGGCGCAACACCAAGCAGGAGCTGACCGAGTACCTGACCGAGCTGACGCAGGGGACGAGCAAGGAGTATCTGCGCCCGAACTTCTTCACCAATACGCCGGACATCCTGCCCACCTTCCTCCAGGAAGGCGGCCGCCCGGCCTTCCGCATCCGCTTCGTGCTGGCCGCGACGCTCTCCGGCGCCTACGGCATCTACAACGGCTACGAGCTGTGCGAGAACGCGGCGATCCCCGGCAAGGAGGAATATCTCCACTCCGAGAAGTACGAGTACAAGGTCTGGGACTGGGACCGGCCGGGCAACATCAAGGACGACATCGCCAAGCTCAATTTCTTCCGGCGCGAGAACCCGGCGCTGCACCTGTTCACGAATCTGCGGTTCTATCCGGCCCGGGACGACAACGTCCTGTTCTACGGCAAGATGACGCCGGACCGGTCGAACATGGTGTTCTGCGCCGTCAACGTCGATCCGCACGCCATGCACGAGGCGACGATCGAGTTCCCGCTCCAGGAGATGGGCATCGGCGACGACGAACCGTTCGAGGCGTTCGAGCTGTTCTCCGGCCGGCGGCATGTCTGGCGCGGCGCGCGGCAATGGGTGCGGCTCGATCCTGACGTGAACCCGGCGGCGGTGTTCCGCGTTTCCCGCCCGACGTACGGATAGCACTCACCCGGCGACAGCACTCAGCCGGCAGCAGCAGCAGCGCGAAGCGAGGCGCATCGGACATTATGGAAAGCAGCAGGGAGCCGCTCTGGTACAAGGACGTCGTCGTGTACCAGTTGCACGTCAAGGCGTTCTTCGATTCGAACGACGACGGCATCGGCGACTTCGCCGGGCTCACCGCCAAGCTCGACTACCTTCAGGATCTCGGCGTCACCGCGCTCTGGCTGCTGCCCTTCTACCCGTCGCCGCTGCGCGACGACGGGTACGACATCGCGGACTACCGCAACGTCAACCCGACCTACGGCACGATGGCCGACTTCCGCACCCTCGTGCGCGAGGCGCACCGGCGGAACCTCAAGGTCATCACCGAGCTGGTCGTCAACCACACCTCCGACCAGCACCCCTGGTTCCAGCGGGCGCGGCGCGCGAAGGTCGGATCGCGCCTGCGGGACTTCTACGTGTGGAGCGACACCGACCAGAAGTTCGACGGCACGCGCGTCATCTTCCTCGACACCGAGAAGTCGAACTGGGCGTGGGACCCGCTGGCGAAGGCCTATTATTGGCATCGCTTCTACTCGCACCAGCCGGACCTCAACTTCGACAACCCGCGCGTCTACCGCGCCGTGTCGAACGTGATGAAGTTCTGGCTCGATATCGGCGTCGACGGGCTCCGCCTTGACGCCGTGCCCTATCTCGTCGAGCGCGAGGGCACGAACAACGAGAACCTGCCGGAGACGCACGCGGTCCTGAAGCGGCTCCGCGCCGACCTCGACCGCACCTACGGCGACCGCATGCTGCTGGCCGAGGCGAACCAGTGGCCGGAGGACGTGCTACAATATTTCGGCGACGGGGACGAATGCCACATGGCGTTCCACTTCCCGCTGATGCCGCGCATCTACATGGCGGTCGCGACCGAGGACCGGCACCCGATCACCGACATCATGCGGCAGACCCCGGAGATTCCGGAGAACTGCCAGTGGGCGGTCTTCCTGCGCAATCATGACGAGCTGACGCTCGAAATGGTCACCGACCGCGAGCGCGACTATCTCTGGACCTTCTATGCGTCCGACCGCCGCGCCCGCATCAATCTCGGCATCCGGCGGCGCCTCGCGACGCTGATGGAGAACGACCGGCGCAAGATCGAGCTGCTGAACGGGCTGCTCTTCTCGATGCCCGGCACCCCGATCGTCTATTACGGCGACGAGATCGGGATGGGGGACAACATCTTCCTCGGCGACCGCGACGGCGTGCGCACGCCGATGCAGTGGACGCCCGACCGCAACGGCGGCTTCTCGCGCGCCGATCCGGCGCGCCTCTACCTGCCGCCGATCATGGACCCGGTCTACGGCTACCAGGCGGTGAACGTCGAGGCGCAGACGCGCTCGCCCTCGTCGCTGCTCAACTGGGCGAAGCGGATGATCTCGGTGCGGCAGACGCGCCGCGCCTTCGGCCGCGGCCGGCTGCGTTTCCTCTATCCGTCGAACCGCAAGGTTCTCGCCTATATGCGCGAGTACGAGGACGAGACGATCCTCTGCGTCGCCAATCTCTCCCGCTCGCCGCAGGCCGTCGAGCTGGACCTGTCGGACTACAAGGGACGGATGCCGATCGAGCTGATGGGGCGCAGCGAGTTCCCGCCGGTCGGCGATCTGCCCTATCTGCTGACGCTCCAGGGGCACAGCTTCTTCTGGTTCGCGCTGGAGCCGGTGCCGCAGGACGCCGAGCGGCCGCGCTGGGCTTGGAGCGCCGCCGGCGTGCAGGGCACGCCGGAGTTCGTCACCCTCGTCGTGCCGAACGGCTGGTCCGACCTGCTGAGCCGGCACAACCGCCCGCAGCTGGAGCGCGACGTCCTGCCGGCGTTCCTCCCGGCGCAGCGCTGGTTCGCGGGGAAGAGCGACCGGATCCGCCGGACGACGGTGCTTGCCGGCGTCCCGATGGGCACGCTCGCCAGCGGGGCGATGATCGCCGCCGTCGAGGTGGAGCTGGGCGACGGGACGGCGCAGCGCTACCTGCTGCCGGTCGGTGCGAGCTGGGCGCCGGAGGGGAGCGACATGCGCGCCGGGCTGCTGCCCTGCACGCTGGCGCAGCTCCGGCAGTTCCACCGCAACGGCGCCCTGATCGACGCCGTGGCGCAGGAAAGCTTCGTGCTCGAGACCGTGCGGGCGATCGAGGCCGACCGCACGGCCGCGTTCGGCGACGGCGAGATCCGCTTCCGCCGCACGAGGGCGTTCGCCGACCATCATATTGCGGAAACGCCCGTCGTGCGGCGGCTCGGCGCGGAGCAGTCGAACAGCTCGGTGCTGATCGAGGAATACGGCGTCCTCAAGCTTTACCGGCGGCTGCGCGAGGGCGTCAGCCCCGAGGTCGAGATGGCGCTCCACCTCACCGAACGCACGGATTTCCGCAACACCCCGCCGCTGCTCGGGGCGATCGAGTGGCATCACGGCGGCGCCGGCGGCGACAGCGGCGGCGGTGACACGACGGCGCTCGGCGTGCTCTTCGCTTTCGTCCGCAATCAGGGCGAGGCGTGGTCGCAGGCGCTGGACTACCTTACCCGCTACCTCGACGAGGCGAACCTCGTCCCGTCCGATTCATCGGCGCCGACCGGCGAGTTCGCCGGCCCGATCCCGGACCCGCATGCGATCTACTTCACGCTGGCGCAGACCTTGGGCAAGCGCACCGCCGAGCTGCATCGCGCGCTCGCCGCGCCGAGCGATGATCCCGCCTTCGCGCCGGAGCCGGTCGGCGACGAGGACATCGCGTCCTGGCGCGAGGAGGCGCGGCTTCTGGCGGCCGGCGTGCTCGATCGTCTGGCGCAGGGCCGCGACGCGCTGCCCGAGGCGGCGCGCGCATTGGCCGACCGGCTGCTCGCGCTGCGCGACGAGGTGCCGGCGCGGCTTGCCGCGCTGCTGCCCGACCGCATCGACGCGCTGAAGACGCGGTTCCACGGCGACTACCATCTGGGGCAGGTCCTGGCCGTCCAGAACGACTATTTCATCATCGACTTCGAAGGCGAGCCGTTGCGCTCGATCGCGGAGCGGCGTCGCAAGATGTCGCCGCTGAAGGACGTCGCCGGCATGCTCCGCTCGTTCGACTATTGCGCGGCCTCCGCCGTGCGGCAGCTTGCCGAGATCCGTCCCCATACCCTGCCGGTGCTGGAACGCCACGCGGCGGCGTGGCGGCGCAATGCCGCCGACGCCTTCATGGAAGGCTACCGCGGGGCGATCGCCGGCTGTCCGTCGGTTCCCGCCGACCTGTCCGTCGCGCGCCGCATCCTGGACTTCTTCACGCTTGAGAAAGCGATCTACGAGGTCGGGTACGAGCTGGCGAACCGGCCGGCCTGGCTGCCGATCCCGCTTGCCGGCGTCCTGCAGATCATTGATCCCGAACCCGAAGAACACGCCCATGCCGCAGCAGATTGAGACGCCCGATACCCGCCCCCAGGCCGGTGACACGCGCCGGGACGACGCACCTCGGGACGAAGCGCCGGCCGCCCCGCGGCGGCCGTCGCCGCCGCCCGCGGCGGCGGCTGCGCCGAAAACCAGTCCGGCCGCGGCCAACCGCCCGAAGCTCGCGTCGCGGCCGGTGGCGGCGGCGGACCCGGCGATGCAGGCGATCGTCGAGGGACGCCACGGCGACCCGTTCAGCGTGCTCGGCATGCATATCGTGCGCGGCGGCAACGTCGTCGTGCGGACGTTCCTGCCCTGGGCGAAGCGCGTCCTGGTGATCGACCGCGCGACCGGCGAGCCCGTCGGCGAGCTGTCGCGCCTTCATCCCGACGGCTTCTTCGCGGGCACGATCCCCGAACGGCGGCAGTGGTTCCCGTACCGGCTGCGCGCCGAGGGCGATCCCGGCTGGACGGAGTTCGAGGACATCTACCGCTTTCAGCCGGTCCTCGGCGATCTCGACATCCACCTGCTGAACGAGGGCAACCACCTCCAGAGCTACCGCAAGCTCGGCTCGCATCCGATCGTGCATGAAGGCGTCGCCGGCGCTTCCTTCGCGGTATGGGCGCCGAATGCCCGCCGCGTCAGCGTCGTCGGCGATTTCAATTCCTGGGACGGGCGCCGCTGCCCGATGCGGATGCGCCATGCCGGCGGCATCTGGGAACTGTTCGTGCCCGGCCTGGAGCCGGGGCATCCCTACAAGTACGAGATCGTCGGCCCCGCCGGGGAGCTGCTGCCGCAGAAGGCCGATC
The DNA here is from genome assembly GCA_036403035.1 of Allostellaceae bacterium. Classification (GTDB taxonomy): domain Bacteria; phylum Pseudomonadota; class Alphaproteobacteria; order ATCC43930; family CGMCC-115725; genus DASWRT01. The sequence goes on from DASWRT010000452.1 coordinate 7,094, forward strand.
CCTACGCGGGGCAGGCCGAGCTTCCGCCGCGCACCGCGTCGGTGGTCCCGCGGAAGCCCGAGCATGCCTGGCGCGACGCGCAATGGATGGCCGAGCGCTGGCGCCGCAACGACCGCGAGGCGCCGATCTCGATCTACGAGGTGCATCTCGGCTCGTGGCGGCGCATGCCGGACGAGGGCAACCGGTTTCTCACCTATCGCGAGATGGCCGACACGCTCGTCCCCTACGTGCGCGACATGGGCTTTACCCATATCGAAGTGCTGCCGATCACCGAGTTCCCGTTCGACGGCTCGTGGGGATACCAGCCGATCGGCCTGTTCGCGCCGACCAGCCGCTTCGGCACGGCGGACGATTGCCGCTACTTCATCGACGCCTGCCACGAGGCCGGTCTGTCGATCCTGCTCGACTGGGTGCCCGGCCACTTTCCGACCGACGCGCACGGGCTGATGCGGTTCGATGGGACCGCGCTCTACGAACATGCCGACCCGCGGCAGGGCTTCCACCAGGACTGGAATACGCTGATCTACAATTACGGCCGGCGCGAGGTGGCGAACTTCCTGCTGTCGAGCGGCCTGTGCTGGCTGGACGAGTTCCACATCGACGGGCTGCGCGTCGATGCGGTCGCCTCGATGCTCTATCTCGACTACAGCCGCAAGGCGGGCGAGTGGATCCCGAACCAGTATGGCGGGCGCGAGAACCTGGAGGCGATCGCCTTTCTGCGCCGCATGAACGAGCTGGTGTTCGGGACGCAGCCCGGCGCCACGACGGCGGCCGAGGAGTCGACGGCGTGGCCGATGGTGTCGCGGCCGGTCTATCTCGGCGGGCTGGGCTTCGGCTTCAAATGGAACATGGGGTGGATGCACGACACGCTCCGCTACATGTCGCTCGACCCGATCCACCGCAAATACCACCAGAACGACCTGACGTTCGGGCTGCTCTACGCGTTCCAGGAGAACTTCATCCTGCCGCTCTCGCATGACGAGGTCGTGCACGGCAAGGGCTCGCTGATCGGCAAGATGCCGGGCGACGACTGGCAGCGCTTCGCCAATCTGCGCGCCTATTACGGCTTCATGTGGACGCACCCCGGCAAGAAGCTGCTGTTCATGGGCGGCGAGTTCGCGCAACGGCGGGAGTGGAACCACAACGACAGCCTCGACTGGCATCTGCTCGACCAGGGGCCGATGCATCGCGGCGTGCAAAGCCTGGTGCGCGACCTGAACCGCCTCTACCGCGAGGAGACGGCGCTCCACGAGCTGGACGTCGAGCCGGAGGGGTTCTCCTGGATCGACGCCAGCAACGCCGAGGGCAGCGTGCTCGCCTATTCCCGGCGCGGGCGCGACCCGCACCGGATCGCCGTGACCGTCTGCAACTTCACGCCGCTCGTGCGCGAGGACTACCGGATCGGCGTGCCGCTCCCCGGCGTCTGGCGCGAGCGCATCAACACCGACGCGACCGAATACGGCGGCAGCGGCGTGGGCAACGCGGGCGCTGTCACCGCCGACCCGGTGCCGATGCACGGCCATCCGCAGTCGCTCAACCTCCGCCTGCCTCCGCTCGCCACGCTCGTCTTCACGATCGGCCCGGCCGGGGCGTGACCGAAGAAGGCTGAATCGGGATCGGGGATGGTGGGAGATGAGGGGATAACCGGAAAAACGCTTCAATGCGAAGGCCGCAACGGGGCCGCGAAGGTGGTGGAGCCGCGATGCGCAAGGCGCGGACTTCCTTCTTGGCGACCTTTGCGACATGATCGCGACCTTTGCGTTTAAGAGTTTCCTTTGTCCCCCCGATCCCCGAAATCCTCTGCCACCCCCCCGATCCCCGATTCAAAACCCTTCCCGGCACGCGTGACCGGTGGGCGCGTGACGGTCTGGCCGGGGCGGCCGTACCCGCTCGGGGCGACGTGGAACGGGCACGGGGTCAATTTCGCGCTCTTCTCCGAGAATGCCGAGAAGGTCGAGCTGTGCCTCTTCGATGCGTCCGGCGGGCGCGAAGAGGCACGGGTCGTGCTGCCGGAGTACACCGATCAGGTCTGGCACGGCTATCTGCCGGATGCGCGGCCGGGACAGCTCTACGGCTACCGCGTCCATGGCCCGTACGATCCGAAGAACGGGCACCGGTTCAATCCGAACAAGCTGCTGCTCGACCCGTACGCCAAGGCGCTGCACGGCAGGTTCGACTGGACCGACGCGCATTTCGGCTACCGGCCCGCTAGCCCGCTCGGCGACCTCTTCGACCGGCGCGACAATGCCCGGCACATGCCGAAATGCCGCGTCGTCGGTCCGCCGCGCGGGGAAGGCGGCTGGGTCGGCTTTTCCGACCAGCGGCCGAACGTGCCGTGGGAGGAGACGATCATCCTCGAGACGCACGTGCGCGGGATGACGATGCGGCACCCGCTCGTCGACCGGCCGCTCCGCGGCACCTTCCTCGGCCTCGCCGCGCCGCCGGTCCTCGACTACCTCAATCGGCTCGGCGTCACCGCGGTGGAGCTGCTGCCGGTGCACGCCTTCCCCGACGACCGGTTCCTGGTCGAGCGCGGGCTCGCCAACTATTGGGGCTACAGCTCGATCGGCTTCTTCGCGCCGGAGCCGCGCTATCATACGCAGGGCGGCGACGCGGCGGCCGAGTTCCGGACGATGGTGCGGCGGCTGCACGAGGCCGGGATCGAAGTGATCCTCGACGTCGTCTACAACCACACGGCCGAGGGCAACCATCTCGGCCCGACGCTGTCGTTCAAGGGCATCGACAACCGGTCCTACTACCGCCTCGCCGACGCCGACCGCCGCTACTACGAAGACGTCACCGGCTGCGGCAACACGCTCAACCTGGAGCATCCGCGCGTCCTGCAGATGGTGATGGACTCGCTGCGCTACTGGGCGACGGAGATGCGGGTCGACGGGTTCCGCTTCGATCTGGCGCCCGCGCTCGGCCGGGTGAACGGGCACTTCGATGCGGCAAGCCCGTTCCTTGATGCGATCCGCCAGGATCCGGTGCTGTCGCAGGTGAAGCTGATCGCCGAGCCGTGGGATCTCGGCCCCGGCGGCTATCGGCTCGGCGGCTTCCCGCCGGGCTGGGCGGAGTGGAACGCCGCCTACCGCGACACCGTCCGTCGCTTCTGGAAGGGCGACCAGGGCGGCGTGCTCGCAGAACTCGCCTCGCGGATCACCGGCTCGGCCGACATCTTCGGCCACCAGGGGCGGCGGCCGTGGGCGAGCGTCAACTTCGTGACGGCGCATGACGGGTTCACGCTGCAGGACCTCGTCTCGTACAACGAGAAGCACAACGAGGCCAACGGCGAGGACAACCGCGACGGCCACGACGCGAACTTCAGCTGGAACGGTGGCGTCGAGGGCGAGACCGACGATCCCGCGATCCTCGCGGTGCGCGACCGGCAGAAGCGGAACCTGCTGGCGACGCTGATCCTGTCGCTCGGCGTGCCGATGCTGCTCCAGGGCGACGAGACCGGACGGACGCAGCGCGGCAACAACAACGCCTACTGCCAGGACAGCGAGATCGCCTGGACCGACTGGGAGAATCTCCGTCCCGAGGATGAGCGGCTGCGCGACTTCGTGCGGACGCTGGTGGCGCTCCGCCGGCGGCACCGCGTCTTCTCGCGGCCGCGCTTCTTCCGCGGCGAGGCGGTGTCGTCGGCGGGACTCAAGGACATCACCTGGGTGACGCCGGACGGCAGCGAAGCGACGACCGAGTATTGGACGAACGGCTACGCCCAGTGCCTCGGCTACGTGCTCGGCGGCGGCGCCGGCGAGTTCTACACGGCCGGCGGACAGCGCGACATCGACGAGAGTTTCCTGGTGCTGATGAACGCGTACCACAAGGATCTCGACTTCCGCATTCCCGAGCTGCCGGTCGCGATGAATTGGGAGCCGGTCGTCGACACGGCGAGCGACACCGGGCTCGCCGAGAATGACCGGGCCTACCGCCCCGGCGAGACCTTCCGGCTGAAGGGGCGCTCCTTCGCGCTCCTCATCAATCGCTTGGCCGATCAGGACGAAAACTGAGAGGCGGCGTTATCCAAGCGGATACACCGTACGGTCCCGGCTAGCCCGTCCGGACGGGCTGGCCCGTCCGGCGTACCGCATCTTCGTCGCTCGCCTCTCGACCCGAAATGAGGAAGTTTCGCGCATGAAGCGCCATCACGTGCTGCCGTTCGGCGCAGAGCCGGCCGAAGGCGGCGCCGGAATCCGTTTCCGCCTCTGGGCGCCGAAGCTGACCGAGGCGACGCTCTGCCTTGAAGGCGGCGGCGGCGCTGAATCACGCGAGCTGCCGATGCAGGCGGAAGGCGGCGGCTGGTTCTCGCTGACCACGGACCTCGCCCGGCCGGGAACCCGCTACCGCTATCTCGCCGACGGGCTGCGCGTGCCCGATCCGGCCTCGCGCTTCCAGCCGGAGGACGTGCACGGGCCGAGCGAGGTGATCGATCCCGCCGCCTACGACTGGCGCGACGCCGAGTGGCGCGGCCGGTCCTGGGAGGAGATCGTCATCTACGAGCTGCACACCGGCACCTTCTCGGAGGGCGGCGATTTCGCCGGGGTCGCGCGCCACCTCGACCATCTCGTGTCGCTCGGCGTCACCGCGGTCGAACTTCTGCCGGTCGCCGATTTCCCAGGCGGGCGGAACTGGGGCTATGACGGCGTGCTGCTCTTCGCCCCGGACTCGCGCTACGGGCGGCCGGAGGATCTGAAGCGGCTCGTCGAGGCGTGCCATCGGCGCGGCCTCTGCATCTTTCTCGACGTCGTCTACAACCATTTCGGGCCGGACGGGAACTACCTCAACCAGTACGCGCCGCAGTTCTTCACCGAGCGGCATCACACGCCATGGGGCGCGGCGATCAATTTCGACGGCGAGACGAGCCGCCCGGTGCGCGACTTCTACGTCCACAACGCGCTCTACTGGCTGGAGGAGTTCCATTTCGACGGGCTGCGTTTCGACGCGGTGCACGCCATCCTCGACGACAGCACGCCCGACATCGTCACGGAGATCGCCGAGCAGGTCCGTGCGCGGTTCCGCGGCGAGCGTCCGATCCACCTGATCCTGGAGAACGACAAGAACCAGTCGCACTACCTGCCGCGCGGCGAAGGCGGAGCGCCGACGCTCCACACGGCGCAGTGGAACGACGATATCCACCACGTGCTGCGCGTGCTGACCAGCGGCGAGCGCGGCGGCTACTACGCCGATTATGCGGACAAGCCCGCCGAGCGGCTCGGCCGCGCGCTCGCCGAGGGGTTCGTCTACCAGGGCGACGCCTCGGCCTACCGCGACGGCGAGCGGCGCGGCGAGCCGTCCGCGCAGCTTCCGCCCACGGCTTTCATCTCGTTCATTCAAAACCACGATCAGGTCGGCAACGACGCGTTCGGCGCGCGGCTCGTTCGCAAGGCGCGGCCCGAAGCGATCCGCGTCGCCGCCACCGTCTATCTGCTGTCGCCGCAGGTGCCGATGCTGTTCCAGGGCGAGGAGTGGGGCACGGCGCGGCCCTTCGCCTTCTTCGCCGATTTCGGGCCGGAGCTGGCCGCCGCGGTGCGCGACGGCCGCCGCCGCGAGTTCGCAAAGTTTCCGGAGTTCCAGGACGAGGCCGCCCGCGCCCGCATCCCCGACCCGACGGCGCCGGAGACTTGGCGCGACTCGGTGCTCGACTGGCGCGAGCCGGAACAGCCGCAATACGCCGAGTGGCTGGCCTTCTACCGCGATCTGATCAGTCTCCGGCTCCGCGAGATCACGCAGCGGCTCAAGGGCATGGGCGGCAATGCCGGGCGCTGGCGCGCGCTCGGCGACAAGGCGGTCGAGGTGTCGTGGCGGCTCGGCGACGGCTCGCGCCTGACCCTGCAAGCGAACTTCTCCGAAACGCCGGCCGCGCTCGACGGCGACCGTCCCGCCGCGCCCGGACGGCTGCTCCACGCGACTGGCGGCGGCGACGCCGGCCGGACGGACCGGCTCCCGGCGTTCTCGGCGCGGGCTTGGCTTGCCGAACGTTGACACTGGGAACATGACCGACATCGACATTTTGAGGCGCCTCGCCGACACGGCGGGCATAAGGACCAGCTTTCAGGACGCCTGGGGCAAGCAGGCCGAGGTGCCGGAGGCGAGCTTGCGCGCCTTGCTCGGGGCGCTCGGCGTCGCCGTGGACACCGACGAGGCGGTGCGGTCGAGCCTCGCCGCGCTGGAAAGCGGCGGCGGAGGCGGCCAACGGCGGCACGGCGCGCAGGAACGGCCGCTGCTGGAGCCCGTCTACGTTATCCGCGCCGGCATAGCGCCGGAGGTCGCGGTCGCGTTGCCGGAGCAAGCGGCCGCCGAAAACGCGACAGCCGTCGGCTGGACGCTCGGCCTGGAAGGCGGCGAGCGCCGCGAGGGAAGGGGGGAATCCGGCGACCTGCGCCGGGCGCCGGTGCTGACGCTTCCGGCCAACCTGCCGCTTGGCTATCACCGGCTGACGGTGTCGATCGGAGATGTCAGCGCGTCGGCGCAGCTCATCGTCGTGCCGCACCGCTGCTACCTTCCGGAAGAGTTGAACGGACCCGACCGGCGGGTCTGGGCGCTGACGACGCAGCTCTATGCCCTGCGCTCGGAGCGCAACTGGGGGATCGGCGACTTCACCGACCTCGCGTTGATCGCGACCGGCGCGGCGCGGCGCGAGGCGAGGGCGCTCGGCCTCAACCCGCTGCACGCGCTGTTCCCGGCCGAGCCCCGTCACATCAGCCCCTATTCGCCGTCCAGCCGGCGCTTCCTCAACGACCTCTACATCGATGTCGAGGCGGTGCCGGAATTCGCCGAATGCGAGGCGGCCCGCGCGATGGTCGCCGACCCGGCCTTCCGCGGGCGGCTGGAGGCGGCGCGCGCCGCGCCGCTCGTCGACCACGCCGCGGTCGCCGCCTGCAAGTGCCCGGTCCTGAAGACGCTGTGGGAGCATTTCCGCGACCGCCATCTCGACGCCGATCCGGACCGCGCGCTGACCGACCGCGGCGACGCGTTCCGCAGGTTCCAACGCGAGGGCGGCACGGCGCTGCTCCAGTTCGCCGTGTTCCAGGCGCTGCACGAGCATTTCCTCCGGGAGGGCGCCGGCTTCTCCTGGCGCGACTGGCCGGAACCGTATCGCGACCCGTCCTCGCCCGAGGTCGGCGCCTTCGCCGCCGAGCACAGCGACCGCGTCGAATGCTTCCAGTACCTGCAATGGGAGGCCGACCGGCAGCTCGGCGACGCGGCGCGGATGGGGCAGGCGGCGGGGCTGTCGATCGGGCTCTACCGCGACCTTGCCGTCGGCGTCGACGGCAACGGCGCCGAGGCATGGGCGGATCAGGAGCTGCTGGTGCCGGGCGCCTCGGTCGGCGCGCCGCCCGACCTGCTCAACATGAAAGGCCAGAACTGGGGCCTCGTTCCGATCAACCCGATCGCGCTGCGGCGGCGCGCCTACGAGCCGTTCGTCGCAGTGCTGCGCGCCAACATGCGGCATGCCGGCGCGCTGCGCATCGACCACGTGATGGCGCTGACGCATCTCTACTGGATCCCGCCCGGCGCCGAGCCGTCGGCCGGCGGCTACGTCGAGTATCCGTTCGAGGACATGCTCGGCATCGTCGCGCTGGAGAGCCAGCGCCAGCGCTGCCTCGTCGTCGGCGAGGATCTCGGCACCGTCCCCGAGGGGTTCCGCGAGCGGATGCACGACGCGAACGTCCTCTCCTATCGCGTCCTCGTCTTCGAGCGGCGCGCCGACGGCAGCTTCATCCCGCCGAACGAGTATCCGTCGCTCGCGACCGCCTCGGTCGCGACGCACGACATCGCGACGCTGAAGGGCTACTGGCTCGGCAACGACATCGGCTGGCGCGAGCGGCTGAACCTCTATCCCAACGATGAGGCGCGCGCCGCCGACCGGCAGAACCGCATGCGCGAGCGCCGGCTCCTGGTCGACGCGCTGGTGCGCGAAGGCGTGCTGCCGCCCGACGCGATAGACGAACTGCTGCCGGCCGACGATTCGCCGGTCTACACCAGCGCGCTCGCCGAGGCGGTGCATCGCTTGCTCGGCCATTCGAACGCGCGGCTGATGCTGGTGCAGGTCGAAGACGCGGTCGGCGAGGCCGAGCAGGCGAACCTGCCCGGCACGGTCGACGAGCATCCGAACTGGCGGCGCAAGCTGTCGATCACCGTCGAGGACCTGCTGAAGGACGAGTGGTTCAAGCAGCTCACCGCGGCGCTTGGCGACGCGAGGCAGAGGCGATGAGCGGCGGCGACACGACGGCCCCGGCTCCCGGCACCGGCTTGAGCGCCGCCGCCGCAACCGCGCCGCGCGCGACGTACCGACTGCAATTCAACAGCGACTTCACTTTCCGGCGCGCGATCGAGCTGGTCGACTACTTCGCCGCGCTCGGCGTCAGCCATCTCTACGCCTCGCCGTTCCTCCAGGCGCGGCCCGGCTCGACGCACGGCTACGACATCACCGACCACAACCGGATCAACCCGGAGATCGGCACGCCCGAGGAGCTGGATGCGCTCTCGGCGGCGCTCCGCGAGCGCGGCATGGGGCTGATCCTCGACTTCGTGCCGAACCACATGGGCGTGTTCGGCAAAGACAACGCGTGGTGGCTCGACGTTCTGGAGTGGGGCGAGCAGTCGCCCTACGCCGCCTATTTCGACATCGACTGGAACGCGCCGCGCGACGACACGAAAGGCAAGGTCGTCGTGCCGGTGCTCGGCGACCAGTACGGCGCGGTGCTCGCGAGCGGCGAGATCCAGCTTCGCTTCGACGCCGAGGACGGCGCGATCAGCGCCTGGTACTACGACCACCGCTTCCCGATCTCGCCGCTCGATTATGCCGGGCTGCTGAGCGACGTCGACGTGCCGGCCGGAGCGGCCGAGGAGTATGACCGCGTCGCCGACGGCTTCGCGATGCTGACCGGCGAGGCGTCGCGCCGCTGGCGCGCCAGTATCCACGACGAGGCGGCGGCGCTGAAGGCGGCGCTGCGCGACCTCGCCGCTTCGCAGCCCGGCGTGCGCGAGGCGGTCGAGGGCGCGGTCGCCGCGCTCAACGGGCGCAAGGGCGAGCGCCGGAGCTGGCGCGAGCTTCACAGGCTGCTCGACCGCCAAGCCTACCGGCTCGCCTATTGGCGGGTGGCGTCCGACGAGATCAACTATCGACGCTTCTTCAACATCAACGACCTCGCCGGCCTCAGGATCGAACTGCCGGAGCTGTTCGACCGCACGCACCGGCTCGCCTTCGAGCTGATCGAGGCGGGCAAGCTTCAGGGCCTGCGCATCGACCATATCGACGGGCTGTTCGACCCGCGCGAATATTGCGAACGGCTGCAGGCGCGCGCCGCCGCGATCGAGGGCCGCGACCCCGCCGACCGTCCGCTCTACGTCGTCGTCGAGAAGATCCTCGCCCGGTACGAGAGCCTGCCGGACTGGCCGATCGCCGGCACCACCGGCTACGAGTACACGGCGCAGGCCGGCGGCGTCTTCGTCGACCCGGCGGGCGAGGCGCCGCTGACCCGCACCTACGGAAGGCTGACCGGCCGCTCCCAGAGCTTCGACGACATCCTGTACGACAGCAAGAAGCGCATCATGCAGGTCAATCTCGCGAGCGAGATGGCCGTGCTGGCGCGCGAGTTCCACCGGCTCGCGATCAGCAACTGGCGCAGCCGCGACTTCACCGCGAACGGCATGCGCGCGGCGCTGGAGGAGGTGGTCGCCGCCTTCCCGGTGTACCGCACCTATGTCGACCGGCGCGGCGCCGGACCGGACGACCGGCGCTACATCGACTGGGCGGTCGGGCTCGCCAAGAAGCGGTCGTTGGCGGCCGACACCTCGGTCTTCGACTTCCTGCACAAGGTGCTGACTACCGATCTCGCGTCGCACGGCAGCGGCTACAACCGCGCCGAGGTGCTGCGGCTGGCGATGCGCTTCCAGCAGGTGACCGGCCCGGTGATGGCGAAGGGCTACGAGGACACCGCCTATTACCGCTATTTCCGCCTGATCGCGTTGAACGAGGTCGGCGGCGACCCGCGCCGCTTCGGCATCTCCGTCGCGGCATACCACCATCTGAGCCAGGAACGGCTGAAGCACTGGCCGGACCAGATCCTCGCGACATCGACGCACGACACGAAGCGCGGCGAGGATGCGCGCATGCGCATCGCGCTCCTCTCCGAGATGCCGCGCGAGTGGCGGCGGCGGCTGGTGCTGTGGATGCGGGTGAACCGCTCGCGCGTCAGCGACCTCGGCGGCGAGCCGGCGCCGACGCCGAACCATGAGATCCTGTTCTATCAGACCGCGATCGGCGCGTGGCCGATCGGCCTGACGCCGGAAGACGCCGAGGGCATGGCCGCCTTCGCCGAGCGCGTCGACGCCTACATGGCGAAGGCCGTGCGCGAGGGGAAGGAGAACTCGGGCTGGGCCAATCCGAACACCGAGTACGAGGCGGCGCTATCGCGCTTCGTCCGCGGGGCGCTGGAAGGCGGGCGGACCAACCCCTTCCTGTCCGACTTCCATAGCTTCGCCGAGCGTCTGATGCGCTGGGGCTCGATCAACAGCCTCGCGCAGACGCTGCTCAAGCTGACCTCGCCGGGCGTGCCCGACACCTACCGGGGCGGCGAGTTGTGGGACCTCAGCATGGTCGACCCGGACAACCGCCGCGCGGTCGATTTCGGCCTGCGCCGCCGGCTGCTCGCCGAGATGCGGGAGCGGTTCGGAGGGGATGACGGCGGCGATGCCTCCTCGGCAGGAGCGGCGCTCGCCGACCTCTCCGCGCGCTGGCAGGACGGCCGCGAGAAGCTGTTCCTGACGTGGCGCACGCTCGCCTTCCGCGCCGCGCACGACGATCTCTTCCGCCGCGGCGAGTACGTGCCGGTGGCGGTCGAGGGCGCCCGCGCCGACCACGTCCTCGCCTTCCTGCGCATCCACGGCGAGGAGCGCGCCCTGGTCGCGGTGCCGCGCCTCGTCGCCCGGCTGCACGACTGCGACCCGGAAGTGACCGAGCCGGACTGGGGCGACACCGCGCTGATCCTGCCGGACCGCCGGCCGTGGCGCAGCGTGCTCTCCGGCCAGGCGGTCGAGGACGATGGCGACAGGCTGCCGGCGTCCTGTCTCTTCCGCGAATTTCCCGTCGCGCTGGTCTCCTCCGGACGTTAGCCTCGCGGCCCGTCCGTGAGGAGACCATCGAATGAGCATCCGCAGCAGCCTCGCCGCGCTGCTTCTTGTGCTGTCGGCGACGGCGACGGTGCCGACGCAGGCAGAGCAGGTCGGCGGCTTCAGCAACGACTGGACCGGGAACGGCATCGTCGTCGATGCGATCCCGGATCCGAAGGTGCAGGGCGTGACCTGCCATCTCGCCTATTTCGACCGCAGTCTGATCGACCGCCTGTCGAAGGGGAACTGGTTCGAGGACCCGTCGAACAGCTCGATCGCCTGCCGGCAGACCGCGCCGATCGTGATCGGCGACATCGACCAGGGGCCGAAGGGCGAGGAGGTGTTCTCGGAACGCCGCAGCCTGATCTTCAAGTCGATCGCCGTGCGCCGGATCTACGACAAGAAGAACGACACGCTGCTCTACGTCGCCTACAGCCGTCAGGTGAAGGATGCGAGCGCCAAGATGAGCCTTTCGACGGTCGCGCTCTTCGCCGCCAACCCGACCTGGACGACGGCGAAGAAGTAGAGGCGAAAAAACAAAAGGTGCGGCCGATGATCGGCCGCACCTGCCGGACCCACGTCAGGAGCGGGCCGGAAGAGAGGCGGGGGACGACGCGGACCTAGGATCTCCGCTGCCGCCCCGCCTTCCCGCCGCCGGTCCGCCCGGCCGCCCGATGGCGTGAGGGCGGCCGGGCCGGCGACGAGGAGACTACTCAGAGCTTCTTCGTGGCGGTGCTGCTGCCTTCGGAAGCGGGCGCCTTGTCCAGAGACGATTTGCCGTCGGCTTTCTTCCCGGCGTCGACCGCACCGGGCTTCGCGTCGGTCTTGCCGGCCTCGGCCTTCTGACCGGCGGTGGTGGCCGGAGCCGTCTTCACGTCGCCGGTCTTCGCTGCGGGAGCGGCGGCGCTGCCGTCGACCTTCTCGGCGCTGGTCTTGACGATGTGCTGATGGCGGGGATGGCTACGGTGCAGCGCGCTGGAGTGCTTCTCGACCTTCTTGTCCTGCGAGACCGCGGCGCCCGACTTGGCCGCGCCTGCGGTGGCTGTGGCGGGCTTCTGGTCGGTCTTGCCGGCCTCGACCTTCGGCGCGGCGGCGGGCGCGGCGGTGGTCGTCGGGGCGGAGGTGGGAGCAGCAGAGGTCTGCGCGAGCGCTGCGCCGCCACCGAGGGCCACGGCGCCGGCGAACAGTGCAATCCGAGACACAGTGGCGAATTTGCTGACCATGGTTTGGTTCCTGTGGTTCCAGGCCTCACTTTTTCGCGAGGCTGACAACCCAAAGAACGGACCCCCTGGCCCCCGTAGTCCGAGGAAAACCGGTGGTATTGTTGCGGCGGAATTGTGGCGTCTTCACAGACCGGCCGGCATGCCGGCGCGGCCGGCCACAGGACGGAGGAGCGAGCCATGAGCATGGCCCATCGGGTGATCCTGTCCGCCTGCCTCGGCGTGCTCGGCCTCAGTCTTCTGGTTCCCGGCCTGCTCAACGTCCTGAGGCCCGGAACGGGTACGCCGGGACTTGTCGCGACGAACGCCGACGCCGCCAATCACGTCAGGGCTCTGAACGGCATGATGGCTGCCGTCGGCGCCGGGGCGCTTTGGGCGTGCCTGGACCTGCCACGGGCGCGTCAGCTGATCCTGGCGCTCGGCGTGATCATGGCCGCCCTCGTCCTTGCCCGCGCATACTCGATCGCGCTCGACGGGATGCCCGGCATGGCGACCAGGCTCTATCTCCTTGTCGAACTCCTGTTCGGGCTCGTGTTCTTGGGATGGGCGCCGCCGCCGCATTCGTGAGCACGGCGATCGCGCAGCGCTGCTGCTGCCCGGGATGAATCGGCGCTAGACTGAGGGTCCGGCGCCGCCTGTCGTCCGGCCCGAAAACGGATGATCTCCGGACCCGGGCGACGATGCGCCGACAACGGCGAGGCGCAGCCATGGACAAACCAGTCGCCGACGGTATCGGACCCGATTTCATCCGCGTGGGCACCCTGGCGGAACTCAAGGCCAAGGGCGGGATGCTGGTCGTCCCCGGCGAGCGCTGCCCGCTGCTGGTCGTCCATGACGACGGGCATGTCTTCGCGCTCGACAACCGGTGCCCGCATCTCGGCTTCCCGCTGCACCGCGGCTCGGTGAAGGACAATGTCCTCACCTGCCATTGGCACCATGCGCGCTTCGACATCGCGAGCGGCTGCGCCTTCGATCTCTGGGCCGACGACGTGCCGACCGCGCCCGTCGTCGTGCGCGACGACGGCGAGATCTGGGTCGCGCCGCGGACCCGCCACGTCGGCGGCGACGACCACTGGCGCAACCGGCTGCGGGCGGGGCTGGAGCAGAACATCGGCCTCGTCATCGCGAAATCCGTGCTGGGGCTGGCTGCCGAGGGCGTTCGCGCCGGGGCGATGGTCCGCGAGGCGACGCTCTTCGGCGTGCGGAACCGCGACAATGGCTGGGGCGCCGGCCTGACGATCCTGACCGCCCTCGCGAACCTGCTGCCGTCGCTGCCGGCCGAGGAGAGCTATCTCGCGCTCTACAAGGGCATCCGGCACGTCGCCGAGGAGTGCGACGGCCAAGCCCCCCGGCGCGACCGCGAACCGCTCGGCGGAGCCCGGCCGCCGATCGTGAGATTGCGGCGATGGCTCCGGCACTGGACCGCCGTTCGGCACCGCGACGGCGCGGAGCGCACTCTGCTGACCGCCATCGCGGCCGGGGCTGCACCGGACGAACTCGCCGACATGATGCTGACCGCCGCCACCGATCGGTATTTCGCCGATGGCGGTCACGCGCTCGACTTCATCAACAAGGCTTTCGAATGCCTCGACGTCGCCGGCTGGGAGCATGCGGCCGAGATTCTTCCGGCCGTCGTCGGCCAGATGGTCGCCGCGCGCGGCGGCGAGGAGGCGAACGCCTGGCGCAACCCGGTCGACCTGATTCCCCTCTGCGAGGGCGCATTCGCCGAACTCCCGAACCTGCTGGCGCACGGCGCCGCGAAGTACGGGAGTTGGCGGGATCACGCCGCGCTTGCGCAGACGCTCCTGGGCGACGATCCCGCGGGAATCATCGCGGCGCTCAAGCACGCCCTTGCCGGCGGCGCCGCCGCGACGGATCTCAGCCGCTCGCTGGCCTATGCCGCCGCGTTGCGCATCGCTCGCTTCGGGATCTCGAACGAGTTCTCCGACTGGGATACGGCGCACCACGTCTTCACCTATTGCAACGCGCTGCATCGGCTGCTGAGCCGCATCGCCGCCGCCCGGCCCGAGCGCCCGCCCGATCCGGACCTCCTGCGCGGCATCTTCCACGGCGCCATGCGCCTCTACCTCATCCGCTTCCTGAACGTGCCGCCCGCCCGCATCCCGGACGCGAGCGACGGCGCGCTGGCGGCGTTGCCGGCCGATGCGGACGGCCTGCTGAGCGCGCTCCTCGCGGCGCTGGACCGGCAGGGAGAGGTGAGGGAAGCGGCACGGATCGCCGCCCGGTACGCGCTGCTTCGCCACCCGATCGACCGGCTGATCGCGACGCTGGCACGCGCGGTTCTCCGCGAGGACGCTGACTTCCACACCTACCAGACGCTGGAGGCGGGTGTCCGGCAATACCGGGAATGGGAAGAGGGAGACAACGAGCCCGGCCGCCACATCCTGATCGCCGTGGCGCGGTATATTGCGGCCCATTCTCCGACCCAGCGCTCCGAACTCCAGACCGCGATCGTCGCGCGGCGGCTCAGCCGTGGGGAAAGCCTGGATGGCGGCGGCGGCGAGGCGCCGGAGGAGCAGGAAGGCAGGCCGTGACGTTCGAAGGCATCGTTCCCTCGACCGGCGCACGGCTGCGGCACGACCCGGACCCGGCGGCCTGCGCTCAATACGACATGAAAACCGGCACGGTCATGTGCCGGAGCATGCCGCGCGTGACGTCGCCGAGCACGATCTGCTGCGCCCGTGTACGGGCGTAGGCGCCCATCACGACGAGGTCGCTGCCATGTTCCGCCGCGCGCGTCAGGATGGTCGCGACGCCGCCGCCGCCCCGGCTGCTGGACGCCGCGCATTCGACGGTTGTGTCGATGCCGTGCCGTGCAAGGTGGATCGCGATCTCGGCAGCCGGCGCCGCGGCTCCGGCGGGAGCTGCCGCGTCGACCGTAACGATGCGGACTTCGGCCGCTCCGCGCAGCAGAGGCAGCGCGTCGTTGACCGCCCGCGCCGCCTCGCGCGTCGGCTGCCAGGCGATCAGCACGCGCTCGCCGACGGTCGTGAAATGCCCGGAATGGGGCACCACGAGCGCCGGGCGCCCCGCCGCGAGGATGATGTCCTCCGGACGGACCTGCGGCGCCAGCAGCGGCGTGAAGTCCGCGTCGGGCTGCCCGAGCACGGCGAGATCGGCATGGAGCGCCGCTTTGGTCGCGATCGCGACGGCGTTTCCCGGCTCCGCCCGCCATTCCGCGCTGACATGCTCGCGCCCCGCCGTCTCTTCGAACAGCCTGCCGATCCCGGCGGCGACCGCCCGCTCATCCTCGTAGAACGCATCGGCGGGGCCTGCCGGACTGAAGCCCGGCATGTCCGCCGCCGCCGGTGGCAGGTCCGGGATCCCGAGCGGATACAACCCGGTCAGGTGTGCACCGAAGCGACGGGCGAGCCGGCAGGCGAGCTGCACCCGCTCGACGCGCGACGGCATATCGTCGACGAGGACGAGAATGTCCTTCGGCGCTGCCGCAGCGGCGTAGGCCGTCCCGGCCCCCGCGTCCCACCGGCGGCGGCCTTCCAGCTCGATGACGGCGGCGATCTCCGGACGTGGAGCGCGCGGGAAGTCGGGGGCGGTCGGCATGACGTTCCTCCGGATCGGCGGCCTTTCGGCAGCCATGCCGACAGGAAACGACAGTCCGCCAGTTGCAACCTTGATGCAGGTCAATCAGCCGCGCCATGGGCCGCCGAGCGGCGGGCGGGAGCGGCGCGGACGGCTCCCGGATCGACCTTCGTGACGTTCTCCTCTGATGGGAAACCTCGCCGAGGGGTTTTCCTCCCCGTCCGTCAGTGCGTCCCGCGGTCGATCAGTTCGGCGGTGTGGCGGGCGATCATCTTCTCCTCGTCGGTCGGGATGACCCAGGCCGAGACGGCGCTGCCGGCGGCGCTGATCCGCGGCCCGCCGGCCCGGTTCGCCGCCGCGTCGAGGCGCAGCCCGAGCCAGGCCAGGGCGGCGCAGACGCGTTCGCGGATCTCGGCCGCGTGCTCGCCGATGCCGGCGGTGAAGACCAGCCCGTCGAGCCCGCCGAGCGACGAGGCGAGCGCGCCGGTCTCCCGCACGATGCGGTAGGCGAACAGCTCGACCGCCTCGCGCGCCGCGGGCTCCGCGCTGGCCAGCAGCGTCCGCATGTCCGACGCGATGCCGCCCGAGACGCCGAGCAGGCCGGAGCGGCGATAGAGCAGATCTTCGATCGCATCCGCGTCCATGCCGCGCTCGCGCAGCAGATAGAGGATCACGCCGGGATCGAGCGCGCCGCAGCGCGTCCCCATCGGCAGCCCGTCGAGCGCGGTGAACCCCATCGTGGTGTCGACGCTCCGTCCGCCGCGCATCGCGCAGAGGCTGGCGCCGTTGCCGAGATGGGCGGCGACGACGCGGCTGTCCGGTCCGGCGATGTCCGGCGCGTGCTCCGCGAGCGCGCTCGCGATGTATTCGTAGGAAATTCCGTGGAAGCCGTAGCGCCTTACGCCCGCCTCGGTCAGCTCGCGCGGCAACGCGAAGCGGGTCGCGACGGGCGGCTGGGTCGCGTGGAAGGCGGTGTCGAAGCAGGCGACCTGCGGCAGT
>DASWRT010000453.1:0-7600 GCA_036403035.1 Allostellaceae bacterium
CCGGCGAGGGAGCCGTGTCCGCTTCCGCGTTATTGGCGCTTGCCGGCAGCCTGTTGTTCGCGCTGATGTTGATCGTCACGCGCCGGCTTCGCGACGCGCCGGGCGCGGCGCTGATCACGACGCAGACGGCCGGCGTCGCGCTCGCCGGGCTGGCGACGCTGCCGCTCGGCGGCGGCTGGGCGCTGCCGCGCGGGCTCGATGCCGTACTGATGGCCGTGCTCGGCATCGTCGCGACGGCGGGGCATTTCGGCATCAACCGCTCGCTGCAGCTCAGCCCGGCGGCGACGGTGACGCCGTTCCAGTACACGTCGATTCTTTGGGCGATCGCGCTCGGCGCCGTCTTCTGGGGCGATCGGCCGTCGACCGCGATGCTGCTCGGCACGGCGCTGATCGTCGCGACCGGCCTGCTGATCCTCCGCGACGAGGCGCGGCGCGATCAGGTCCGCAGCGCCGCCTCCTCCTCTTGCCCGGTCTCGGCCGGCGCGCCCGGTATCGACCAGTAGCCGCAGGCATGGCGCTGCACGATCTCCTCGGCGCGCGACGGATGGATCTCCCAGCCGCCGGAGTGGAGCATCGCCCGCGCCAGAAGGGTGAGCGTGTCCCAGTGTGCGGTGACGGCGCGCTCCGCGGCGCTCGTCAGCATGTCGATCTCCGCGGCGTCGATTCCGGCCGCGGCAAGCTCGGCTTGCAGGCTTGCGAGGTCGTGCGCCGAGGCGGTCTCGTCGAAATCCGCTGCGTATTCGGGATACCGCTCGCACAGGCGGCGCTCCGCCAGGAGGCCGGCGAGATAGATCGCGACCGCCTCGCGCGCCACCTCCTTGTCCCGGCGGCTTGTCCTGTTATCCTTCCCGCAAGCGCGCAGCTTAGGCCCCGAGCGCACGAACGGCGCCTCGCCGCGCGCCCCGAGCGTCAGCCGGATCCAGCCGAACGACAGCTCGTGGAACCGGGACAGCACCGCCAGGGTTATATGGGCCGCCTCGTGGATGGCGGTCATCTGAAGTTCGACGATCAAGGTGGTCCTCGCGTTTCCTCCCGATGGGCCATGGCGATCGGACAGTCGGCGGGCGCCCGCCCCCGTATGCCTGTCGTCCCACTATACCTCGAAACGTCGCATTGGTGCGGTAATCACCCTCATGACGATCCGCAATCTCGATTCCCTGCTGAAGCCGCGGTCGGTCGCGCTGATCGGCGCCAGCCGGCAGGCGCAGTCGATCGGCGCGACGGTGGCGCGCAACCTCTTCGGCGGCGGGTTCGACGGGCCGGTGATGCCGGTCGTGACGGCCGGCGAGCAGTCGATCGAGGCGACGCTCGCCTATCCGTCGATCGCCGATCTGCCGCTAGCGCCGGACCTCGCGGTGATCTGCACGCCGGCCGGGACGGTCCCCGGCCTCGTCGCCGATCTCGGGGCGCGCGGCACGAAGGCGGCGGTCGTCATCACCGCCCACGAAGCGAACGGCGCCGGAGATGCCGCGGCGTGGCGGCAGGCGATCCTCGACGCCGCGCGACCGCACCTGCTGCGCGTGCTCGGCCCGGATTGCCTCGGCCTGATGGTCCCCGGCAGCGGCCTCAACGCGAGCTTCGCCCATGTCCGGCCGCTTCCCGGCGACATCGCGATGATCGGCCAGTCCGGAACGGTGATGACGTCGGTCGTCGACTGGGCGACGGCGCAGCGCATCGGGTTCTCCCACCTCGTCTCGCTGGGCGACATGGCGGACGTCGATTTCGGCGACCTGCTCGACTATCTCGCCACGGATTCCGCGACGCGGGCGATCCTGCTCTATGTCGAGGCGGTGACGCATGCGCGGAAATTCATGTCGGCGGCGCGGGCTGCGGCGCGCGCGAAGCCGGTGATCGTCATCAAGTCCGGACGCTACGAGACTTCCGGGAGGACCTTCCTGTCCTACGCGGGCGCCCTCGCCGGCCCCGACGACGTCTACGGCGCCGCGTTCCGGCGCGCCGGCATGCTCCGCGTCGACGATCTGGGCGAGCTGTTCGACGCGGTCGAGACGCTCGCCTCGGGCATCGCCGTGCGCGGGGACCGCCTCGCGATCCTGACCAACGGCGCCGGACTCGGCATGCTGGCGACCGACGCGCTGCTGCGCAGCGGAGGCCGGCTCGCCGCGCTGTCCGGCGCGGCGGCGCGGAATCTCGCGCCGGCGCTGCCGGCCGGTGCGCCGCCCGGCGGCAATCCGGTCGTGCTCGGCGCGTATGCCGGGCCGGGACGCTACCGCAGCGCGCTCGCCGCCCTGCTCGCGGACGAGGAGAACGACGCCGTTCTCGTGCTGCACTCGCCGACCGCCGTCGCCGACGGCGCGGCGATCGCGCGCGCCGTCGCCGAGGCGGCGAAGGGCTCGCGCCGGGCGGTGCTGACGAGCTGGCTCGGCGCCGAGGCGGCCGTCGAGGCGAGGCGCCTGTTCGCGGAGCACCGCATCCCGACCTACGATACGCCGGACGAGGCGATCCACGGCTTCATGCATCTCCTCGAATACCGCCGCAATCAGGCGACGCTGATGCAGACGCCGCCCTCGGTGCCCGAGCTTTTCGAGGTCGACCTCGCCGCCGCCCGCAAGGTGGTCGACGCGGCGCTCGGCAACGGCCGGAGCTGGCTTACCGAGGCCGAGGCGAAGCAGGTGGTGCGCGCCTACGGCGTGCCGATCGTCGACACACGCGCGGTGCGGACGCCCGAGGAGGCGGCCGAGGCGGCCGCCGCGTTCGGCCGGCCGGTCGCGCTGAAGATCCTGTCCGCCGACATCGCCCACAAGTCGGAGATCGGCGGCGTGTCGCTCAACCTCGCATCGCCCGATCAGGTGCGCGACGCGGCGCGGCTGATGCTCGCGAAGGTCGCCGCCGCCGCCCCGGCGGCCCGCATCGACGGCTTCACGGTGCAGGAGATGGCCGGGATGCCGGGAGCCATCGAGCTGATCGTCGGCGCCGCCGAGGACCCGCTGTTCGGCCCGGTCATCCTGTTCGGCGAAGGCGGCACGGACGCCGAGGTGCTGCAGGACGTGGCGCTCGCCCTGCCGCCGCTTAACCTCCATCTGGCGCGCGAGACGATGGCGCGGACGCGGGTCCATCAGTTGCTGGTCGGCTATCGGGCCCGTCCGCCGGCCGCGCTGGACGCGGTCGCGGTGACGCTGGTGAAGATCGCCCAGCTCGTGATCGACATACCCGAGATCGCCGAGATCGACGTCAACCCGCTGCTTGCGGACGGCAGCGGCGTGCTCGCCCTCGATGCCCGGATCCGCGTCGCGAAGCCGGCCGTGCCGGGCGCGGCGCGCCTCGCGATCCGCCCCTATCCCAAGCGGCTGGAGAAGCTCATCGAGATCCCGGACGGGCGGCGCTTCCTGCTGCGCCCGATCCGGCCGGAGGACGAGCCGCTGCTGCACGAGACGGTCGAGCACATCGATCCGGAAGACCTGCGGCTCCGTTTCTTCACGCCGATGAAGCGGTTGCCGCCCCAGCTTGCCGCACGCCTCACGCAGATCGACTACGACCGCGAGATGGCGCTCGTCGCGGTCGCGCCGCCGGACGGCCCCGACAAGGCGCTCTACGGCGTCGTCCGCCTGTCGGCCGATCCCGACAACCGCACGGCCGAGTATGCCGTGATCGTGCGCAGCGACATGAAGGGCAAGGGCCTGGGCTACCTGCTGATGAAGGAGATCATCTTCTATGCGCGCGAGCGCGGCATCGCCGAGGTGCACGGGACGGTGCTGCGCGACAACACGACGATGCTCCGCATGGCCGCGGAGCTGGGCTTCGCGCGCCACATCCAGCACGACGACCCAGGTCTCATGGAGGTGTCCATCGACCTGACCGTGCCGGCAGGCGATGCCGGCGCCGGCTCTCCGTCTCCGGCATCGCCGTCTATTGCGGCAGCGGAACCCGCGAGTACGCGCTGAGCGTCAGTCCGGTCTGCGGCATGATCTCCAGGAGCTTTACGTCGAGACTGGCGGTGATCGTCACGAAGTTGACGCCGCCGGAAGCGTCGGTCGCCGTCGTGACCGTCACCGTCTTCGGATCGATGCCGGGCAGCTTCTGCTTGGCGACGCTGACGATCTGAGCCGCGCTCGCGGTCGGCGAGCCCATCGCAAAACGCCCTGCCTCCTCGGTGCTGTACTTGAGCGTGTTGCGCAGCCAAAGCAGCTCGCTTCCCTGGATAAGGCCGAGCAGCGCGACCGCCAGGGCCGGGAACAGCAGCGCGAACTCGATGGCGGCATTGCCGCTGCGGTCGGAAAGAACGCGGCGGCTCATTGGACGCGCACCACGGCCTCGCCCGCGAGCGTCTTGGGAAAAAGCGGGTTCGTCACGGGGATGGTCGAAGTCATCGGCTGGGTAATCTTGACGTCGACGTACAGCGCGGGTGAGCTGCCGCCGACGCAGGTGCCGCCGCAGGAGACGTTGCCGACGCCCGAAGGGCATTGGCAGCTCTGGGTCACCGTCACCGACAGGAGGTTAGGATCGGCGTCGGTCGCCGCCAATGCGGCCGCTTGGATACCTGCGGCATCCGTCGGGTTGCCGATCGCATACTGCGCGCCGGCACGCGCCGCGGCGCGCAGGCTGCTGGCCGCCGACATCGCCATTCCGTAATCGGTGAGCCCGATCATCAGGGTCAGGACGACCGGCGAGATGAGGGCCAGCTCCGTCGCTGCGCCGCCTTTCCGGTCCAGCCGCCGCAGCGGCACCATCAATCGCGCCCAGCTGCTGCTCATCGCGCTACTCCGCTAACCGCACGCCGACGATCGTGATCGGCTTCACGCCGGCCGACGCGCAGCCGGTATCCTCGATGTGCGAATTGCCGGTGAACGTGACGATCCGAGCCACGATCTCGGTGCATTTCGGCGACGTCGTGCCGTCGTTTCCGGAGAACTGCACCTCCTGCTGCGGGAAGTAGATCGCCCCCGCGAGGCTCATCGTCGAGCCGCCGTTCAGCTTGTTGCTGCCCGACGTCGAGGCGCGCCGGTCCTGGTAGATAAGCAGCCCCTCGTTGCCGGGGAAGTTGCTTTGCGGCGCCGACAGCGTGACGTTGGCGCCGCCGTTGATCGTGACCGTGCCGATCAGCGACGCGGCGCCGCTGCTCGTCAGGATGATCGTGACGCCCGAGCCCTGGACCGTCGCCTGCGCGTTGATCGACAGGCCGCCCTGGTTGAGGATGTAGGTGCCCGGAGCCATCGTCACGTTCGCCTTCGCGCCGAAACTGATGCCGCCGCAATAGACGCCCGGCTGGATCGTCGTCGTGGCGTTCTTGTACGACGCATTCGTCACGTTGCAGCCGGTGAACCCGCCGACGGTCGCCCCGGCATAAGGGTCGGCGACCGCCCAGGCGTAGGTGACGGCCGGCTTCGTCAGCGTCAGCGAGTTCGAACCGCCGCTCGACACGCCGCCCGCACTCCAGAGCGAGTAGGCCGTGAGCGCACCGTTGCCCGTCACGGTGATCGCCGATCCGTTGGACGAATCGGCCGCGACCGTGCAGTTGGCGAAGTCGGCGATCGTGCTGCCCTGGACGGTGACGCCGCCCGACGCCGTCGGATCGAGCGACAGAACGCATGCCTGTCCGGTCAGCTTCACATGAGCGACCGCCCGTGCCGTCAATGTCGGCCCGCTCTTGATGAACAGAGCCGAGAACATCGGCTTCTGCGGCGTGGCGAGGATCGCCTCGACGGCGGAGCTGTCGCCGGTGCTTGCGCCGGTCTGCGGCGGGTTGTTGACGGTGATCGAATTCGGGGCCGTGGCGTCGAACCCGTTCTTCCGGGCGTCGGCGAGCGCTGCCGACGAGATGCCGCCCTGGCCCTGGCTACCGCTCAGCCGGGCGAAAGCGCCGGCGATGGCGGCGGCATCGGCCGCTGTCTGAAGCTGCCGCTTCTCCGCATACCAGGCGCCGACCTCGACGGCGAGAGCGGCAGACCCCACCAGGATCGGCGTCGCGAGCGCAAAGAACGTCATCGTTGCACCACGCGAGTCGACGCGGAGCTTCCTGACCATATCGTTGAACGCAATCGCGCGATCGGGCATCGAAATCACCCCCACCGACAGCCTTCAGTATCGCGGTCGCCGGCAATTCGTCGAGCAGGATCGCTCCGAAATTGAGGGGTTTTATTTGCATCTCAATCCAGGGAGGCCGTAGCTACTTCGAGGGATTGCCACACGTCCGGCAGCGCCCGAACCGTGCATGCTGCATGTGCCCGATATTGGGAAAATGTTGTGGTGAGCGTGTCTTCCTCATGGCGCATACGGCGGAGCTGGGCTTTGCGTGGCGCGTCCGGCATGACGATCCCACCCGCCGGTAAAATTTCTGTTGATCGTCCTTCACTCCAGAGTATTAGCCGGAATTCTAAATGGACTTCTAAATAAATAATCCATTCACATCTCTTTATTGATAGGTCGCAATTTAAATATCTCTGGTCGTGCACCGGCACGATTCCGTCTAGTCTGGCCGCTTCAGGCATGACTGGCTGGTGGCACGGCAGAAATGGCTCCGTCGCTCAATTCGTTCCGGCATGGATGGCGTGCGGCATGCGTGCGCGCTCGTAGCTTTGCAGCGAACCGGGTGGGCGGTGTCGCCGTGGCCACCGCATTGAGCATGCCGGTGCTGATCGGAATGCTCGGCATCGGTGTCGACGTGGGGACGTGGTATGTGCAGCAGGGTGAACTCCAGACGACCGCCGATGTGGTCGCGCTGGGCGCCGCCCGGCACCTCGCCGACAATGGCGTGTCGGTCGCGATGCTGACCCCGATTGCCCAAGCCGACGCAGTGGCGAACGGATTCTCTTCCGCCGCCGGCGACACGATGTCCCTGGCGCTGGCGTCCGGCAACACGCAAGTGCAGGTGACGGTCACGCGGCAGGCGAACCGCTATTTCACGAAGCTCTTTTCGCACGGGTCGGTCGCTCTATCCGCAACGTCCGTCGGCGGCCTGACGCAAACGCAAAGCACAATGGCTGCCTGCGTCCTGGCGCTCGATCCGAAGGCGTCGATCGACATCGATGTCGAGAACATGGGAAGCATTTCCGCGACCAACTGCACCGTCGCCTCGAACTCCACCAGCTCGCAATCGATATACGTGCGGAACGGCTCGATCACGGCCGGCGCGGTCGTCTCGGCCGGCGGCGCGGTGGCGTCCAGCAACGGCCAGTCCACCATCTCCCCGACGCCGCAAACCTACGCGGCGCCGACGGCGGACCCGTATGCTTCGCTCCAGGCCCCCGCGATCGGTTCCTGCGATCATACGAACTTCGCGCTCAACTGGGCCGCCAACCCGCAGACGATCTATCCTGGCACGTATTGCGGCGGCCTCGCCGTCCAGAACGGCGCCAAGGTGATCTTCTCGCCGGGGCTCTACGTGATCACGAACGGCGACCTGAACGTCACCGGCGGATCGACGATCACCTCCGGAAACGGCGTCAGCTTTTATCTCGGCGGTTCCAAGCCGGGACGCCTCAACCTGCAGAACTACACGAATACGACCTGGGCGATGAGCGCGATGTCGTCCGGCTGGATGAAAGGCGTGCTCGTCTATCAGGACCGCTCCGCACCATCGACCGGGACCGACAACTCGGTCGTCGGGGGTTCGACCTTCGCCTTCCAAGGCGCCATGTACTTCCCT
>DASWRT010000454.1:0-18710 GCA_036403035.1 Allostellaceae bacterium
TCCTCCGGGATGCCCGCTTCGACCTTGCCGACGAGGTCGGCGCCGACGTCGGCGCCCGTGGTGAAGATGCCGCCGCCGCGACGCGCGAAGATCGAGATCAGCGAGGCGCCGAACGACAGCGCGACCATCGCCTCCAGCACGGGGCGCAGATCGCCGGAGCCGACCGTCGCGCGCAGGATGAAATAGTAGATCCCGACGCCGAGCAGGCCGAGGCCGACGACGAGCATGCCGGTGATGGCGCCCGCCTTGAAGGCGATCCCGAGGCCGGCCTGGAGGCCGCTGCGCGCCGCCTGCGCGGTGCGCACGTTGGCGCGGACCGAGACGTTCATGCCGACGTATCCGGCGAGGCCCGACAGCACCGCGCCAATCACGAACCCGATGCCGACCCGGATGCCGAGCGTGAGCGTGAGGAGGATGAGGATGACGACGCCGGCTATCGCGATCGTGGTGTATTGGCGGTTCAAATAGGCCCGCGCGCCTTCCTGGACGGCGCCGGCGATCTCCTGCATGCGAGCGTTTCCGGCATCCGCCGCCAGCACCTCGCGGCTGGTGTACCAGCCGTACAGGACGGCCAGCAATCCGCAGGCAATGACGACGACGTACGCGACAGCCATCGACCTCCCCCCTTCTGCGTTCATGACACAACTTGGCCGTGCGCGGCGACCGGAGAGATCGCGGCCGCACGGCCGTAAACAGGACGCGAACCTTGCCAGATCAGCTAGGGCGAACGCAACCGGGTGTGGCGGACGGAGCCGGCCGCGTCGCCCGTCCGGGGCGCGACCGATCGCCTCACGTCGGCCGGGCGGATGCGGCGACGGCCGCCGCCGCACGCCGCGGGCCGAAGGCGAGCGCCGCGACGAGCGCGACGCCGATCAGCGGCAGCACGGCGAGGTTGACCGCCGTCCAGCCGGAATGCGCAAGCAGCACGCCCGACGAGAAGGAGGTCCCCGACACCATGCCGAACACGAGGAAGTCGTTGAGCGCCTGCACCTTCGCTCTCTCGATCGGCGTATAGACCGTCGTGAGCAGCGTGCTCGCACCGACGAACAGGAAGTTCCAGCCGAGGCCGAGCAGGACGAGACCGGTCCAGAACCGCGGTGCGTCCGTACCGGACAGGTTGACGCCGACGCAGGCGAAGAGGAGCAGCGCGCCGCACGCCATCACGCGGGCCGCCCCGAACCGGCCGATCAGCGATCCGGTGAAGAAGCTCGGCGCGAACATGCCGAGGACGTGCCACTGGATGACGAACGCGGCCTGCTCGAACGCGAGGCCGCAGCCGACCATCGCGAGCGGCGTCGCCGTCATCACGAGGTTCATCACGCCGTAACCGATCATTCCGCAGAGCGCCGCGACGACGAAGCCGCGGCTGCGGACGATCTCGCCCAGCGGGCGTCCGGCGCCGAACGCGACCCGCGGCGGCCTGGGTATTCGGACGAACTGGAGCAGCGCCACGGCGGTCAGGCAGAGCGCCGCGATCATCAAGTAGCAGCCGGCAAACAGCACCGGCTCGAAGAGATTGCGCGACCATTTCGCGATCTCGGGTCCGAAGATCGCGGCGGCGATGCCGCCCGCCATCACCAGCGACACGGCTCTCGGGCGGAACGCCTCGCTGGCGGTGTCGGCGGCGGCGAACCGATAGAAGATCGCGAACCCGGCATAGCTCCCGAGCATCGCCGTTCCGCAGCAGAACAGCGGGAAGGACGATCGGAAGATCGCCACCGCCGCGAGCAGGGCGCCGGCAAAGCCGATCAGCGCGCCGACGGTGAACCCGGCGCGCCTGCCGATCCGCGCCATCAGCAGCGAGGCCGGGATCGTCGACAGCATCGTGCCCGTCACCTGGAGCGTCATCGGCAGGGTCGCGAACGCCTTGTCTTCGAGCAGGCTGTATCCGACGAGCGACGACGTCGTGACGAGGATGTTGAGCCCCGTCATCGACAGAGCCTGGCAGAACGCCAGCAGGGCGACGTTGGCGCGAGTTGCATCGGTCATGGCGACGCCAGGATATGGGACGCGCGGGCGCGCACAACCGAAAGTCCGGCATGCTGCCCTTGCCCGGCGCGGCACCGGCTCGCTGGCAGCCGGCGTCCGACGAGCGGGCGTGCGGGCGGGCGGGTCCGGCCCGCTCCGTTCAGCGCGCCTGCTGCGGACGGGCGCGCTCGAACGCCTGCTGGATCAGGACCTCGTGCACGATTCCCGGGCCGAGCACGCGCTCGGCGGTTTTTTGCAGCCGCTCCTTGATCGCGGCGGCGTCGATCACCCGATCCGCGCCCTGGCGCTGCTCGTACAGTTCCACGAGATCTCCGATGAAGGCGTTCATCAGGCGCGGACGCTGCGGCGCGACATCCGCCTCGGTGCGGCTCTTCTCCAGTTCCAGCGCAAGCACCACGCCGGCCTGCCGGACGACCGACTCGCCGTTGAACACCGGCAGCACGATGGGTGCGAGCTTGACGAAGACGGGACCGGCGGGCGGCGGCGCTTCCGAGGACGCGCGGGCCGGCGACGCGGTTGCAGGGAGGAGGAGCAACAGGACGGCGGCGGCGGCAGCCGCGAGCGTGCGGCTAGAAGTGACGATATCCCCGTTGCGGAAGAGAAAGCTCATGCCCGTCGCCGTCGACCACGCGCACCGCCGGCTCCGCCGCGGGATGCGGCGGCCGGGACGCGGCAATCTCGCCGATCCGGGTTAAAGGAAGATCAAGCTCGGCCGAGATCGCGGCCAGCGTCGCCGCGTGCTGCGGCGGCGCCGTGAAGAGCAGCTCGTAGTCGTCGCCGCCGGCAAGCACCAGCGCGAGCAGCGCCGGGTCGGCGTCGAGCGCGGCGCGTGCCGCGGGAGAGAGCGGCAGCAGGTCGGCGCGAACCGTGGCGGCGACGCCGGATGCGTCGCAGATATGACCGAGGTCGGCGACCAGCCCGTCCGAGATGTCCATCGCGGCATGCGCGAGCGGGTCGGCGGCAGCGGCCGCGGGAGAACCGGTCAGGCGCCGCCCCAGCGCGAGCCGCGGCCGCGGCAGCCGGTAACGGTCGGCGAGCGCGTCGCGCTCGGCCCTGCCTAGCGAGGACGGCAGCTCACCGCGTATCGCGCGCAGGCCAAGGGCGCCGTCGCCGAGCGTCCCGGAGACATAGACGTGGTCGCCCGGCTGCGCGCCGCTCCGACGCAGCTCGCGGCCGGCCTCGACCGAGCCGATCGCGGTCAGCGAGAAGGTCGCGGGCCCCGGCGTCGCGACGGAGTCGCCGCCGAGCAGCACGATGCCGAACTCCGCCTGATCCGCGGCGAGACCGGCGGCGAACCGCTCCAGCCAGTCCGCACCGTGGTCGGGCGGCAGCGCGGTCGTCAGGAGATATCCCTCGGGCGCCGCGCCCATCGCCGCAAGGTCGGACAGGTTGACTCGCAACAGCTTGCGCGCGACGAGGTCCGGCGGGTCGTCGGGAAGGTAATGGACTCCGGCGACCATCGCGTCGACGGTCAGGACAAAGCGCCGGCCGGGGATCGGATCGAGCAGCGCGGCGTCGTCCTTCAGGCCGAGCGCGCCGTGTCCGGCGAGCGGCGCGAAGAAGCGCTCGATGCGCTCGAACTCCGTCGGAGTACGAGCGGTGCGTTCGGACTCGGTCAGCGTTCGAGCGGTGCGCTCGAACTCAGTCGGATTTCGAACCACCGCCGCGGCCCCGGCCGAGATCGTCCGGCCGCAGCACCCGCGCGAGCCGATCCAGCACGCCGTTCACCAGCGCCGGCTCCTTTCCCGTGAAGAAAGCGTGGGCGATGTCGATGTATTCGCTGAGCGTGACCCGCGGCGGCACGTCGTGGCGCACCAGCAGCTCGTAGACGCTGGCGCGCAGGATCGCGCGCAGGATCGCCTCCAGCCGTTCGAGCGGCCAATCCTCGGTCAGCGCCGAGGAGATCATGCCGTCGATGTCGCGGAGCCGCGATGCGGCGCCCTTCAGGATGTCGGCGAACAGGTCGCGGTCGACCTCGGCGTACTGATCGCCGTCGATCTCCTGGCCGAGGCGGTGCTTGACGAACTCGCGCACGACCGCGTCGACGTTGGCGCCGGTCGGCTGGATACCGTTGATCTCGATCTGGTACAGCGCCTGCACGGCGGCGAGCCGGGCCATGCTTCGGCGTTGCGAGCCGCCACGCGGCGGCTGATCGGATCGGGCAGGCGGGGTCATGGACTATCGAAACCGGGCTGTCGTTTGAGATCGATGGTCGCCAAGCAGGTGCGCGCCGCTTTCCTGTCCTCGCCCCTGCGCGCCGCCGGTGCGGCGCGCGTCAAGGCGTGGGTCCCGTCCTCGACGGCAGGCGATGCCGTTGCCGATCGCCGGCCCGCACCGCACCGCCAAGTCCAGAAGTCCGCGCGCGCTCCCCTGACGAACGCCTCCATAATGTGTGGTCTCGCCAGTGCAGACGCAACGGAGCGCGGCATAACCATTGCGCTGCCGGCCGCCAAGGCGCACCGCGGCCTGACGTATCGCCGCCGCAATCTCGAAGGTGCCCGGTGCGGCGGGAGAGGCCGGCATCGTCGCCTCAGCCTTTCCCTATCGCGATCGCGCGCTGCTCCGAGACCCTGAGTCCGTAGCCTTCGAGGCCGACGATCTTGTGATGGGTGTTCGAGAGCAGGATCATGTCGCGGACGCCGAGATCGAGCAGGATCTGCGCGCCGACGCCGTAGTCGCGCAGTTCCGGCTCGGCGGCGCTCCCGCCTTCGAGCTGGCGCACGCGTTCCGACAGGCGGGTCGGCAGCGGCTCGCGGAGCAGCACGACGACTCCCCTGCCCTCCCGGCCGATCAGCTCCATCGACGCCTGCAGCATGCCGGCGCGCCCCGTGGCGACCGCTCCGAGGACGTCGTCGAGGACGTTCAGCGCATGCATGCGCACCAGCACCGGCCCCGGCGTCGTGATGTCGCCCTTCACCAGCGCGATGTGCTCGGCATAGGCGATCGTGTTGATGTAGACCGACATCGCGAATCGGCCGCCGAACTGCGTGTCGAGCGTCGTCGCCAGCGTGCGCTCGACGATCCGGTCGTGCCGGCGGCGGTACGCGATGAGATCGGCGATCGTCGCGATCTTCAGCCCGTGGAACTGCGCGAAGCGGATGAGATCGGCGCGGCGCGCCATCGTCCCGTCGTCGTTCATGATCTCGCAGATCACGCCGGACGGGTTGAGGCCGGCGAGCCGGGCAAGGTCGACCGCGGCCTCGGTGTGGCCGGTCCGGACGAGCACGCCGCCGTCGCGCGCCATCAGCGGGAAGACGTGACCCGGTGTCTCGATGTCGTCGGCTCCCTTGGTCGGGTCGATCGCGACCGCGATCGTACGGGCGCGGTCGGGCGCCGAGATGCCCGTCGTGATGCCGTCGCGCGCCTCGATCGACACCGTGAACGCGGTGCGCAGCCGCGACGCGTTCTGCTGCGGCATCAGCGGCAGGCGGAGCTGCTCGACCCGCTGCCGCGTCAGCGCGAGGCAGATCAGGCCGCGGCCGTGCTTCGCCATGAAGTTGATCGCCTCGGGCGTCGCCATCTGCGCCGGGATGACGAGATCGCCCTCGTTCTCGCGATCCTCGTCGTCGACGAGGATGAACATGCGTCCGTTGCGTGCCTCGTCGATGATCTCCTCGATCGGCGACGTGACTTCAATGAAGCTCATGAAGGTCCTTCCCCAGAAGGCGCGCAACGTAACGGGCAAGCATGTCGATCTCGAAGTTTACATGGTCGCCCGATTGCATGAAACCGAATGTCGTCCATGACTGGGTGTGCGGAATGATGTTGACGCCGAAGCGCGGCCCGTCGACTTCGTTGACGGTCAGCGACACGCCGTCGATCGCGATCGAACCCTTCGGCGCAACCGCCCGCGCGAAGGTCTCGGGCAACTCGAACGCGAAACGGAGCGAATCGCCTTCCGGCCGGCGCGAGACGATCGTCGCGACGCCGTCGACATGGCCTGAGACGATATGGCCGCCAAGCTCGTCGCCGAGCCGCAGCGCGCGCTCCAGATTGATCCGGGTGCCCGGCCGCCACCCGCCGAGCGTGGTCCGCGCCAGCGTCTCCGCCGAGGCCTGGACGGCAAACCAGTCGGGGCCGGTCTCGATCACCGTCAGGCACGCGCCCGAACAGGCGACCGAGGCGCCGAGCGCCAGCGACGCGGTGTCGTAGCCCGTCGCGATCTCGAAGCGGGTGTCGCCGCCCGGCACGACCGCACGAACCGTACCGATATCCGTGATGATCCCGGTAAACATGGGTCCTAACCTATGCGGGGCGGTGCAGCGTTTCCAGCACATCGTCACCGACGCGTTCGATCGCGGCGCGCACGAAGCGCGGCGCGTCGGCGAGCCGCTCCAGGCCGAAGCCGGAGACTGCCGGCAGCCCGTCGCCGCCGATCAGCGACGGCGCGCGGAACCAGGCGATGCGGTCGACGAGGTCGGCGCGGAGCAGCGTCGCCGCGAGCACCGCGCCGCCCTCGACCAGCACGCGGGTAAGGCCGCGCGCTCCGAGCGCCTGCATGGCGGCGGCGAGGTCGACGCCGCCGGCCGCCGCGTCGACTTCGATCAGCTCGACGCCGCAGGCGAGGAACGCCTCCCGCCGCGGCGCATCGCCGCCGCGCAGCGTGACGATCCAGGTCGGCACCCGCCGCGCATCGGCGACGAGGCGTGCGGTCAGCGGGATGCGGAGCCGGCTGTCGACGACGATGCGCACCGGCGAGCGGTCGGCAAGCCCCGGCAGGCGGCAGGTCAGCATCGGGTCGTCGGCGAGCACGGTATTGCTGCCGATCATGACGGCGTCGTGCGTCGCGCGCAGCGCATGCACCCGCTCGCGCGCCGGCGGGCCGGTGATCCACTGGCTCTCGCCGGTCGCCGTCGCGAGGCGCCCGTCAAGCGTCGTCGCCAGCTTCAGCGTGGCGAGCGGGCGGCCTTCGCGGACGCGCCGGAAGAAGCCTTCGTTGACCTCCGCCGCCTCGTCGGCGCAGACGCCGGATGCGACCTCGATGCCGCCCGCCCGCAGCCGGGCGAGGCCGCCGCCGGAGACACGCGGATCGGGATCCTCGACCGCGGCAACGACGCGCGCGACGCCGGCAGCGGTCAAGGCGTCGGCGCACGGCGGCGTGCGTCCCCAATGGCTGCACGGCTCCAGCGTGACATAGGCTGTGGCCCCGCGGGCGAGGCCGCCGGCCCGCCCGAGCGCCTCGGTCTCGGCGTGCGGCCGTCCGCCCGGCTGGGTCCAGCCGCGCCCAACGACGCGCCCGTCGCGGACGAGGACGCAGCCGACCGCCGGATTCGGCGCGACGGTGCCGAGCGCGCGGCGCGCCAGCGCGAGCGCCGAGCCCATGTGGCGGCGGTCCGTCGCGGCGGTTTCCCGCTCCGCCGCCGCCGTGAGAGCCCCGCCGCCGCCGCTGGTCATGACCGGCTCCTGTACGACACGATCCGCCGCCGGGTCAGTCGTCGCCGTCGCCGGCGATTCGCCCGATGAATTCGCCGAAATCCTTCGCTTCGCGGAAATTGCGGTAGACCGACGCGAAACGGACGTAGGCGACCTGGTCGAGCGTGGCGAGCGACTCCATCACCAGACCGCCGATCACCTCGGTCGGGATTTCATTCTCGCCCGAACTCTCAAGCTGCCGGACGAGCGAGTTGATCACGCGTTCGACGCGTTCCGGTTCGACTGGGCGCTTGCGCAGCGCGATGTAGATCGACCGCGCCAGCTTGTCCCGTTCGAACGGTTCGCGCTGCCCGGTCTTCTTGACGACGGTGAGTTCGCGCAACTGCACGCGCTCGAAGGTGGTGAAGCGAGCCGCGCAATTCGCGCAGAACCTTCGGCGGCGGATTGCGGACCGGTCGTCGGTCGGCCGCGAATCCTTGACCTGGGTGTCTTCCGCGCCGCAGAACGGACAGCGCATAGCGTCCTCCTAACCCCTCAACATTCGTGCATGCCCACCCGCCGGCCGGCGCGCCAATGCCGATCGAGTCTTTTCGACCAGCGGTCGAGAAGACCGGTGCCCGCATCGATCGGAAGTTCCGGCGTCTGGTACAAGGGCGTCCATGGCGTTATTTGAAATACGATACCAAATACCGTAGCTGACTGCCAGTCCACTACTACAGATCGATTTACGGTATCGATCGGTCCTGCTGCGGCGCGGCCAAGCACAAATGCCGGATGGCACGTTGCCTGGGGATGGAATGTGTAGGACGAAACCGAGATTGCGAAAGTCGAGCGGATGTTACGGCAAGGGGACGCGGAGGAACGTCAGACTCCGCGCGATATCAACACATTCAATACTCATTCCAACCTACAGTTTCGGTTGACACCAAAAATTCGCTCTGCAATTATCCCGCGAAATTACACGTCACTCACGCACATGACTGAGGCGTAGAATAATGGTTGACCAAGCGTCTTCGAAAATTGCGGAAGATGATCTTCTGCGCATGACGGCCGAGGTGGTGGCCGCCTATGTCCGCAATAATTCTCTGCCCACGGCGCAGCTCTCCGACGTGATCAACACGGTCTATTCGTCGTTGAAGTCGCTCGATTCGCACGCGCCCGAGATCAAGTCGGAGCCGCTGAAGCCGGCGGTGCCGGTCAGGAAGTCGATCACGCCGGATTACCTGGTCTGCCTTGAGGACGGCAAGAAGCTGAAGATGCTGAAGCGGCATCTGCGGTCGACCTACAACATGACGCCGGATGAATACCGGGCGAAATGGGGCCTGCCGCCCGATTACCCGATGGTCGCGCCGAACTACGCCGAGCAGCGGTCTGCCTTCGCGAAGAAGATCGGCCTCGGCCGCGGCAACGAGGCCCGCGCCGCGAAGCGCTGACGCACCTCGCCGGCACAGAACTTCCATCGTCGATCACGCCCCCGACCGGTAATGCGGCGGGGGCGTTTCCTATTCAGGACCAGTATCTGTAAAGGCCGGCCCCGTCCCGTCGGCCGGTCGCCTGCCCCGCCATTCTGAAGGGAACGGTGGATCGCTCGTCCTCGGACGTTGTTCTCCCAACGATCATGGCATCAGGGCAGGACATCGACATGGGCAAGCTGCCGCCGGCCCCTGCGAGATCTTCGACCTTTTCGGCGGAGACGTGGCGGGTCAGACGCGACGACGGGGACGGAAGCGGCGCTTCACCCGACGGCAATGCATCGCTGCGCCTGCACGTCGAGATCGGCCGGCTGTTCGACGAGGCATCCGACCACCTGCGGCAGCAGCGGCGGCCCGATGCGACCATCTGGGCGGCGCCGCGCATCGACATCACGGAAACCGAGCGCGAGATCCGCGTCCGCGCCGAAGTGCCTGCCCGTGCGGAAAGCGACGTGGCGGTGGCTCTCGACGGCCGCGTCCTGACGATCCGCGGCGCGGGAGCGCCGGCAGCGTCCGGAGAGGCGTCCGGTGCGGGCGGCAGCTTCGCGCGCTCCATCCAGGTTCCGTGGAGGATCGAGCCGAACACGGTGACCATCGATTTTCAGGATGGCGTCCTGACGGTCGCGCTGCCGAAACCGGCAAGCGGGAGCGGTATCGGCCATGAAAGGAAAGCACGATGAGCCAGGATGATCGCGGTCAGCGGGTACGGCGCTACGGCCTGCCCACAGGTGGCGCCGGCTTCGTCGCAGGCGGCCGGTCGCCGGATTCGGCGATGGCGGAGGCGCTCGCACGAAACTGGTGGGCCATCGCGCTGCGCGGCGCCGCGGCGATCCTGTTCGGCCTTGTGGCCTTGCTGATGCCGGGCGTGACGATCGCGGCGCTGGTCCTGGTTTTCGGCGTCTACATGGCCGTCGACGGCGTGTTCGCGATCGTCGCCGGGGTCCGTGCCGCGGCGCATCACGAGCGATGGGGGGCGCTGATCCTCGAAGGCGTCGCCGACCTTATCGCCGCCGCGATCGCCTTCCTCGTGCCGCTCGCGACCGCGCTGGCGTTCGTCTATCTGGCCGGCGCGTGGGCGGTGATCAGCGGCGCGCTGCTGATCACCGCAACGTTCCGGCTTCCGTCGACGCACGGTCGCTGGCTGATGGGGCTCGGCGGCGCCATCTCCCTCCTCTGGGGCGTGCTGCTCTTCGTGGCGCCGATCGCCGGCGCGGTGGTGCTGACCTGGTGGCTCGGCGCCTATGCGCTGCTGTTCGGCGCGGCGCTGATCGCCCTCGCCTTCCGGCTCAAGAATTACGGCTATCAACGGCAGACATAGGGTTCGAATGTCCAACGAAACGCGATGGGTCGTCTGCGTCGTCCTGGGAGTCGTCGCGCTCGCCGCAGTCGTCATCTCGTCGCATGCCCACTCGGACGGCGCGCTGTACGGGCTGCTCGGCCTCGCGCTCGTCTGCTATCTCGGCATATTCCTCATGCTGAAACTGGCGTTCGACACGGCGACCGGACGCGAGGATCATAGCGGTCCGGATCTCTGACCAGCATCGATGGACGGGACGGCGACCGTGGAGGATCCCTACAAGGTTCTCGGGGTGACACGGGAAGCGAGCGCGGACGACATCCGCGCCGCCTACCGCAAGCTCGCCAAGCAGCACCACCCGGACCTCAATCCGGGCGACAAGGCGTCGGAGGAGCGCTTCAAGGCGATATCGGCCGCCTATGAGCTGCTCTCCGACCCGGACAAGCGGGGGCGCTACGATCGCGGCGAGATCGACGCCTCGGGCGCCGAGCGGCCGCCGGAGCGGCCCTTCTACCGCGGCTTCGCCGAGGGGCAGGAAGGCGGCAAGTATCATCGCGGCGGCGACATCGACCCCGACGACCTCAATGACATCTTCGCCAGCTTCTTCCGCCAGGGCCGCGGCGGCGGGGGTGGCGCGGCCGAAGGTCCGGAGTTCCGGCTCCGCGGCGAGGACCGCCTCTACGTACTGCCGGTCGACTTCACCGATGCGGTCGCCGGTGCGACGCGGCGGCTGACGCTCCCCGACGGCAAGAACCTCGACGTCACGATCCCGCCCGGAACCGAGGACGGTCAGGTGCTGCGGCTGCGCGGCCAGGGCGGGCCCGGCCTCAACGGCGGCCCACCGGGCGACGCGCTGATCGAGGTGCACGTGGCGCCCCACCCGTTCTTCCGGCGCGAAGGCGACGACATCCATATCGAGGTGCCGGTGACGCTCGCCGAGGCGGTGCTCGGCGGCAGGATCATGGTGCCGACGCCGAGCGGCCCGGTCGCGATGACCGTGCCGAAACAGTCGGACAGCGGCACGCGGCTTCGGCTGCGCGGCAAGGGCGTGCCGGCGCACCGCGGGCGCACCGCGGGCGACCAGTACGTGACGTTGCGGATCGTCCTCGGCGAGAATGCCGCGGATCGGGAGTTGACGGAGTTCCTGGAGCGATGGGCGCCTGGACATGCCTTCGACCCGCGCCGCTCGATGCTGCAATCATGACTGTGCTGGAGCGGACGGTATGATCACGATCGAGATGATCGGCCGCATGGTCCCCGGCCTCGAGATCGCCGATCTGGAGCGGTGGATCGCGAATCGCTGGATTCGTCCGGAGGGGCAACCGCAGGGCGGCTACCTGTTCCGCGAGGTCGACGTCGCCCGCGTCCGGCTCATCGCCGAACTGCGCTACGACCTGCATATCGAGGAGGAAACGCTTCCCGTCGTGCTGTCGCTGATGGACCAGCTCTACGGGCTGCGGCACCGGATGCGGATGCTGCATGCGGTGATCGAGCGGCAACCGGCCGAGATCCGCGACACGATCGCCCAGCATCTCGCGGAACAGCTCGGCCGCCGCGACACGGAACGCTGATCGGCGGCAGCGCAAGGCACCGGCAAACCGCGCCCCGACCGCCGCGGAGGAGAGATGCTCGCGGCGTGCCGGCTTCGTGACCGTGCGCCGGCCGCTGCGATTCGCGACTAGGCTTCCGCTGTTCCACCGCCCGTGCGGTCGCGCCAGCCGAACAGTCCCGCGCGCTCATAAAGCCACGGATACTGAGTCACCATCTGGCGCGCGCGGGTCGCCCGGTAGGAGAGCATCGCGATCGCGATCAGGATGATCGCGCCGACGACGAAACCGCCCACGGACAGCAGCACCGCACCGAACAATGCGAACGACAGGAACCGCGCGGCGGCGGCCACCATCAGCATGTACGGGATCAGGTTCCATACGGGACGCCATGTCGACGCCAGCGCCTGCCCGGTCATCAGTGCGGCGAACCCGAACATGATGACGGTCACGCCGATGAACACGCCGAGGCCGGAGCCGAGCACCGCTTCCATCAGTGACCACCCTCGAGATAAGCGGCGCGCACGTCCTTGTTGGCGAGCAGTTCGCGGCCCGTCCCGCTCATCATGATGCGTCCGGTCTGCATCACGTAGCCGCGATGCGCGAGCTTCAGCGCGTGGAAAGCGTTCTGCTCGACCAGGAACACCGTCACCTTCTGCTGCTCGTTGATCTCGCGGATGACCTCGAAGATCTGCTTTACGATGAGCGGCGCCAGTCCGAGGGAAGGTTCGTCGAGCAGCAGGAGGCGCGGCCGGGCCATCAGCGCGCGGCCGATGGCGAGCATCTGCTGCTCACCGCCGGACAGCGTGCCGCCGCGCTGGTTCTTGCGCTCGCGCAGACGCGGAAACAGCGTGAAGACGCGCTCCAGATCCGGTTCGAAATGCTTCGGATCGGTCACCGTGCTGCCCATCTGGAGGTTTTCCAGCACGGTCATGCGCGGGAAGATGCGCCGTCCTTCCGGTGCGTGCGCGATGCCGCGGCGGACGATCTCGAAGGTATCGACGCGGGTGATGTCGGTGCCGTCATAGACGATCCGGCCGTTGGCGGCGCGCGGCCGGCCGCAGATCGTCATCAGCAGGGTCGACTTGCCGGCGCCGTTCGCGCCGATCAGCGTCACGATCTCGCCCGCCGAGACCTCGATGTCGACGCCTTTCAGCGCCTCGATGTTGCCGTAGAAGGTGTGGACGCCGGAAACGGAGAGCATCGGTCGCTCACTCCGCCAGTCCGACGTCTTGGGCGATCTCTTCCGGCAATTCTTCGTCCTCCGCTTCGCCGAGATAGGCCTTGATGACCGTTGGATCGTTGCGCACGGCCTCCGGCTCCCCATCGGCGATCTTGCGCCCGTAATCGAGCACCACGACGTGGTCGGAGATCTGCATCACGACGCTCATGTCGTGCTCGATCAGCATGATGCCGATCCCGGTCTCGTCGCGGATCGACAGCAGCAGATCGTTGAGCGCGGCCGACTCGCGCGGGTTGAGGCCGGCGGCCGGCTCGTCGAGGCAGAGGAGGTTCGGCTCGGTGCACATTGCGCGGGCGATCTCCAGGCGCCGCTGCGCGCCGTACGGCAGGTTGCCGGCGTTCCAATCGGCCCGTTCGATCAGGTCGACCTTCTGCAGCCAGTACTTCGCCCGGTCGATCGCCGCCGCTTCGGCTTTACGGTAGGCCGGAAGTCCCAACAGACCGGCGATCGAGAAACCGCTCGCCCGCATCAGCCGGTTGTGCTGCGCGACGATCAGGTTCTCAAGCACGGTCATGCCGGCGAACAGCCGGATATTCTGGAAGGTGCGGGCGACGCCGGCACGCTGCGCGATGCGGAACCCCTCCATCCGCTCCAGGTACATCCGTTCGCCGCTCGGCGCATGCAACGTGAGCCGCCCCGCACTCGGCTTGTAGAAGCCGGTCAGGCAGTTGAACACCGTCGTCTTGCCGGCGCCGTTCGGCCCGATGATCGCGGTGATCTCGCGCTGATAAGCCGTGAGCGACAGATCGTTGACGGCGACGAGTCCGCCGAAGCGCATCATCAGATGCTCGACTTCGAGGAGCGGCGCCGCGCCGGTTGCAGCCGTCATGGGATACGACGCCTGATGGTTGTTCGTTGCCGCCGTCATGTCGGTCATGGCGGGCCGCCCGCACCGGTGGAGCCGCCCGCCGCCGGTCCGGCGCGGCCGTGCAGCAGGATCGACGGCTCACGATGCGCGAGCAGTCCGCGCGGGCGCCACACCATGATTCCGACCATCGCCGCGCCGAAGATCAGCATGCGGAACTCCGCGAACTGGCGGCCGAACTCGGGCAGGCAGACCAGCACGATCGCGGCGAGCACCACGCCGATCTGGCTGCCCATGCCGCCGAGCACGACGATCGCGAGGATGATCGCTGATTCGATGAAGGTGAAGCTCTCCGGGCTGATGAACCCTTGGCGGGTCGCGAAGAAGCTGCCGGCGAAGCCGCCGAACATCGCGCCGATCGCGAAGGCCGAGAGCTTGACGTTGGTCGGGTTGATGCCGAGCGCACGGCAGGCGATCTCGTCCTCGCGCAGCGCTTCCCAAGCGCGGCCGACCGGCAGCCTGCGGATGCGCAGCGTGAAGAAATTGGTCACGAGCGCCAGGACAAGGATGACGAAGTACAGGAAATAAACGCGCTGTTCCGGGGAGAAATCGATCGGCCAGAGGTATTTGGACCAGAACTGGTGGAAGGTCATCCCGCCGTCCGGCGCCGTGCGGGCGAACGGCAGGCCGAAAAAGCTCGGCCGAGGAATGCCCGATATGCCGTTCGGACCGTTCGTGACGTCCGACCAGTTGAGCAGCACGATGCGGATCATCTCGCCGAAACCGAGCGTGACGATCGCGAGATAGTCGCCGCGGAGCCGTAGAACCGGAAAGCCGAGAATAACGCCGAACGTCGCCGCCAAGAGGCCGGCGAGCGGGAGCGCTTCCCAGAAGGTGAAGCCGGCATACTGCGAGAGGAGCCCGAACGTATAGGCGCCGACCGCATAGAAACCGACATAACCGAGGTCGAGCAGGCCGGCGAGACCGACCACGACGTTCAGGCCCCAGCCGAGCATCACGTAGATCAGGACGGTCGTGCCGAGATCGACGTTGTAGCGGGTGCCGATCGGGGCAGGCAGGAAAGGATACGCCACCGCAAAGGCGAGGCCGGCCAGCGCGATCGGCACCGCCAGCCGGCTGACCAGCGCAGCGATCCCGGTATTGCTCTTCGCTTCGCGGCGAACCGTGCGCCCGGCGCG
Organism: Allostellaceae bacterium; assembly: GCA_036403035.1. Taxonomy (GTDB): domain Bacteria; phylum Pseudomonadota; class Alphaproteobacteria; order ATCC43930; family CGMCC-115725; genus DASWRT01. The sequence continues at coordinate 14,926 of DASWRT010000454.1, forward strand.
GGCAGCCCACCAGACGCCGAGCAGCAGTCGCCCGACGAACACGGCAATGACGCTATAGGCAACCCAGTCGAACCGCGTATGGATACCGAGCGCGCCGCCGCCGGTATCGACCGTCTGCAGCCCCACCAGCGGGAAAGCCAGGATGAGAGCGACGAGTGCGGCGAGGGCGGCTTCCTTGACGACCGCACCGAGGGCGATGCCGCGCGGAGCGGCTGCAAGCGTTTGGACGGCCATCAGACTTTCTCGACCTCGGGACGGCCGAGAAGACCCGTCGGCCGGAACAGCAGCACGAGCACCAGCACCGTGAATACCGACACATCCTTGTATTCGACGGAGAAGTAACCCGACCAGAAGGCTTCGATCAGCCCGATCAACAGCCCCCCGAGCATTGCGCCCGGCATGGAACCGATGCCGCCGAGGACCGCCGCCGTGAACGCCTTGACGCCGGCGAGGAAGCCGATGAAAAAATCGATCACGCCGTAATAGAGCGTCACCATCAAGCCCGCGACGGCCGCGAGCGCCGCACCCATCACGAAGGTCAGTGAAATCGTGCGGTCGACGTTGACCCCGAGCAGCAAGGCCATCGTGCTGTCCTGCTCGCATGCCCGCTGCGCCCGGCCCAGCGGCGTCGCGTTGATGAGGTAGGTGAAGCCCACCATCAGCGCCGTCGTCAGCAGGATGATGAAGATCTGCAGGTAGCTGATCTGCACGGCGAAGCCGCCGTTGGCGCCGGACAGGATCTCTATCGTTCCGCTAACGAAGGGCTGCATCGGCTTGACGCGAGCGCCCTGCAGGAGCTGCACGTAGTTCTGTAGAAACACCGACATGCCGATCGCGGAGATCAGCGGCGCCAGCCGGAAGGAGCGGCGGAGCGGCCTGTAGGCGATCCGCTCCACCGTCCAGCCATAGACCGAGGTGAAGAACATCGTGCAGATCAGCACGATGAAGAGAGTCACCGGGACCGAACTGATGCCCGCCATCGCGACCACCAGAAACCCGATGATCGAGACGAAGGCGCCGATCATGTAGATCTCGCCATGGGCGAAATTGATCATGCCGATGATGCCATACACCATCGTATAACCAATCGCGATCAGGCCGTAGATGGCCCCGAGCGTCAGGCCGTTGATCGCCTGCTGAAGAAAGTAGGCCATGCGACGTCGCGACTTCCCTGTTGTTTACGGTGGTGCATTCATGGCGCGAGCAATCGCGCACAGTGCACCTTCCGTGCGACCACGACGGCAACGTAGAACAGCTTACCCGCCCATCGCAAGGTGCAACGCATTGGGAAAGCTGCAAACGGAATGGTTGTGTAAGCTTGGTCGCAAGTTTGCGCAAAGCGGCTTACCAAAGCAACATTTCATCCATGCTTGAGGCGCTGGTTGTAATCGCCTTCATTCGGTCGCGGCATCGACGGCGCCGGCCCGACGAATCGTCCGATCCCACGCCTGCCAAAGACCGCTTCTCGCGTCGCCATCGCCCCTCCTCCACCTTCGGCCCGTCGGCTTCCAGCGGCCGGTTGCCGCCGGAATGCTTTAAACCTAAAATAAATTTTTCACCAGCCTGCGCGACGCATCCCGATGCCCGATTCGCCCGACAGCGCTCTGCCCCGGCACAATGCAGTGCCGCCGGGGTTCTCTTGAAAGCATGCGCCGTCTTGCGGGCTACTCCATGCAGCCGTCGTGCCAGACGAGGACGGCAGTGGACGCGGCGCACGCGGCTATCACGCGGCTATCGGCTGAGAGGCGGAGTCACACATGAGGAAGGACGAGGTGCCTGTTCCCTTGAACCCCGAGGGCTGGCCGCCGCCGAAGGGGTATGCGAATGGCATGACGGCGCGCGGCCGGCTCGTCTTCGTCGCCGGACAGATCGGCTGGAAGCCGGAGCAGCGGTTCGAGACCGACGATTTCGTGGGCCAGCTCCGCCAGGCGCTCGAAAATACGGTCGCCGTGCTTGCGGCGGCCGGCGCTAGGCCGGAGCATGTCGTGCGCATGACGTGGTACGTGACCGACAAGCGAGAGTACCTGACGCGGCTCGCCGACGTCGGGCGTTGCTATCGCGAGGTGATGGGCCGGCACTTCCCCACGATGGCGCTCGTGCAGGTCGTCGCGCTGGTCGAGGACCGCGCGAAACTGGAGATCGAAACCACCGCGGTCGTGCCGGACGGTGTCGGCAGCGCGGAATGATGATGATGCGAGGAGAAGCCGAATGACCGCCCCAGCCGCCAACGCCCCCGCCGCCGCACTCCCTACGGACCGGCCGACGCCGCCGCACGCGAAGGGCGGCAGCCGCGCCGCGTTCCGCTGGGAAGACCCGCTGCTGCTCGCCGACCAGCTCACCGAGGACGAGCGGATGGCGATGGAGTCGGCGCACGCCTATTGCCAGGAAAAGCTGATGCCGCGCGTCCTCGAGGCGAACCGCCACGAGCGCTTCGACCGCGAGATCATGAACGAGATGGGGGCGCTCGGCTTCCTCGGATCGACGATCGAGGGATACGGCTGCGCCGGCGTCAACTACGTCTGCTACGGGCTGATCGCGCGCGAGGTCGAGCACGTCGATTCCGGCTACCGCTCGGCGATGAGCGTGCAGTCCAGCCTCGTCATGTACCCGATCTACGATTTCGGCTCCGAGGCGCAGCGGCAGAAATACCTGCCGAAGCTGGCGACCGGCGAGTGGGTCGGCTGCTTCGGCCTGACCGAGCCGGACCACGGCTCCGACCCGGCGAGCATGAAGACGCGCGCGACGCGGGTCGACGGCGGGTTCGTCGTGACGGGCGCGAAGATGTGGATCACGAACAGCCCGATCGCCGACGTCTTCGTCGTCTGGGCGAAACTGGACGGGGAGATCCGCGGCTTCGTCCTCGAAAAGGGCATGAAGGGCCTGTCGGCGCCGAAGATCGAGGGCAAGTTCAGCCTGCGCGCCTCGATCACCGGCGAGATCGTGATGGACGACGTCTTCGTGCCGGAAGAGAACCTGCTGCCGAACGTGGCCGGGCTGAAGGGGCCCTTCTCCTGCCTCAACAACGCGCGCTACGGCATCTCCTGGGGCGCGATGGGCGCCGCCGAGTTCTGCTGGCATGCGGCGCGCCAGTACACGGTGGACCGCAAGCAGTTCGGCCGGCCGCTGGCGGCGAACCAGTTGATCCAGAAGAAGCTAGCCGACATGCAGACCGAGATCGCGCTCGGCCTCAACGCCTGCCTGCGGGTGGGACGGTTGAAGGATGAAGGCCGCGCCGCACCGGAGATGATCTCGATGATGAAGCGCAACAATTGCGGCAAGGCGCTGGAGATCGCGCGGGTGGCGCGCGACATGCACGGCGGCAACGGGATTTCGGACGAGTATCACGTGATCCGTCACGTCATGAACCTCGAGGCCGTCAACACCTATGAAGGCACGCACGACGTGCACGCCCTGATCCTTGGCCGGGCACAGACGGGCCTCAACGCCTTCGGCTCCTGAACTTGGCCGCCTCGCTCCGGTCCGCATAGACCGGATCGGCGCGGACGGGGACGGGATCGCGCCGGGACCCGGGGGCAAGCCGCTCTACCTGCCGAACACGCTGCCGGGCGAGCTGGTCCAGCCTGGCCCGGCGGTGCGGCGCGGCGAGGGCTTTGCCGCCGAAGCCGAGATCCTCGAACCGTCCCCCGACCGCATCACCCCGCCCTGTCCCCATTTCGGCCCGTGCGGCGGCTGCACCCTGCAGCATTGGCGCGACGAGGCCTATGCGGCGTGGAAATCGGGCCTGATCGGCAGCGCCTTGCGCACCGACCCGCCGCCCCTCGCCC